>NZ_JADYWZ010000006.1:110920-256699 GCF_015864605.1 Psychrobacter sp. SCQQ22 | reverse complement strand
GACGGTCGGTTTGTCGCCCTCGTTTACGGTGCCGTCTGTCGCGTCTTCATCGAAGATGGTGGCGCTGTCGGTGGCGGTGCCAATGCTGGCGTTGAGCGGATTGCTGATCTCAAGCACCAAACTTTCTGATTGTTCATAAACCAAGTCATCAACTACAGTAAAGGTAATGGCTGGTGCAGACGTGCTGCCCGCTGGGATTGTGACCTGAATACCTTCATCGAGGAATGTCTGAATATCTGTTACATTATCTAAAAATATAACCTTACCATTAATATCGGTATAGCTGATTGATGCAATATCAGCCGCTTCTATTGTGCTATCCGCTAACTTGACATCTACAGTCGTAGGAAATTCGCTTAAGTTGTTCTGAGATACTTCAAATACCAAACCATTACTAACACCTTCAATGGCTTCCGCTTTAGTCGCTACGATATCAACCACTGGTTTGTCGCCACCCAAAGCTGGATTATTAGGATCCACAGGTGTACTGCCGTCAGTAGTGCCATCATCATAGATGGTCGTACTTACGGTGTCATCGTCAGTACTAATAGTTGCTGTTCCTGATGTGACTGCAACGACCTTAACGGTAAAGTTTTCTGGGCCTTCAAACACATTGTCATCAGTGATTGGTACAGTGACATCCACTGAGGTTTGTCCTGCTGGGATAGTGATATCTTGTGTCACAGGCGTTGTGTAATCAGCTGACCCTTCAGTACTGCCATCACTAATAATAACAGTAACGATCGTATCTTCAGTGCTCGGATTACTTAAGCTAACGGTATAAGTCGCTTCATTTGCACTGCCATCAGCAGCCGTTTCACTCAAGGTTTTAGTACCACTAATGCTCACAACTGGGGTGTCATTACCTACCGATAGATCAGTAGGATCAACTGGTGTGCTACCGTCAGTAGTACCATTATCATAAATGGTAGTTGTGACACTATTACTATCTGGTCCAACAGAGGCTGTACCGGATATGACTTCAGTTACCGTAACTATAAAGTCTTCTGGGCCTTCAAACAAATTGTCATCCGTGATCGGTACAGTGACATTCACTGACGTTTGACCTGCTGGGATAGTGACTGTTTGAGTTATAGGTGCTGTATAGTCCTCACTACCTTCAGTGCTACCGCCACCAATCGTAACAGCGACCACAGTGTCTTCATTGCTTGGTTTGCTAAGATTAATCGTATAGGTTGCTTCATTCGAGCTGCCATCAACAGTCGTTTCGCTCAAGCTCTCGGTGCCTGTGATACTAACTATTAATGGATAGTCTGCGGTGATAGTCGCTTGATTCGACTGCAAGCCATTGGTGTCAGATACTACATAGTCAACTGGTGTTGGATCAGTGATAAACCCCGACTCTGGTGTAAAGCTAATCTCTCCTGTCGCGGGGTCAACTTGCCAAGTACCTTCACCATCTACCACTAAGCTGGTGAATTCATTGCCTGTAACAGGGTCGATTAATTTGACGGTCGTTGGATCTAAGTCATTTTCAGAATCACTATCATTTGCCACGACATCGATGGTGATTGGTTGACCTGTTTCACCTAAGACAGTGTCATCTTCAGCAATAGGAGCAGTTTGTGGATAGTCAATAACGATGGTCGCTTGGTTCGACTGCAAGCCATTGGTGTCAGATACTACGTAGTCAATTGGTGTTGGATCAGCGGTAAAACCTGACTCTGGTGTAAAGCTAACCTCTCCTGTCATAGGATCAACTTGCCAAGTACCTTCACCATTTATCACTAAGCTAGTGACTTCATTGCCTGTAACAGGATCGATTAATTTGACGGTCGTTGGATCTAAGTCATTTTCAGGATCACTATCATTTGCCACGACATCGATAGTGATTGGCTGACCTGTTTCACCCAATACAGTGTCATCTTCAGCAATAGGAGCATTATCGTTATCGTTATCGTTATTATCATTATCATCACTAGCGAGACCAGCAATCAAACCAACCAGTCCCAATCCAGCCGCGGCAGGTATCCACCAAGGTATGGCCGCTGCAATATACTCTTCACCGCCAAGCGCCTGTCCTTCTACATCACCGACTTCTAGTTGAGTCACATAATCGTAGGTTTCGCCAGTATCAGGAATGTAGTAATAGTACTCGCCATCTTCAGCAATACCGACTAAAGCACTGTCTGGATTATCGTAGAAGCCTTCTATAATCAGATCGCTGTCTACCCCTTCTTCTTCGAATGAGACATGCAAGTCGTTTTTTAGGCGCTTAGTAATAATATGGTTAGGAGCATGGCCAATAGCTGTGTCAAAAAACTCATAGTTGACGTTGTCGGTGGCAGTAATAACTGTTGGTATACCATCTTTAGTAATAACAGATACTTGGCTGATAGTTTGAGCGGCGTCATTAATTTTAATAATAATAGTATTCATTTTTTTACCTTTAATTTTAAATATTTCAGCTAAATTGTTTTTATATCAGGCAACTTCAGTTACCAAAGGACAATAAAATTATCAATGACGCACACCTTCTTCTACAACTGCGACCACACGGCGGTTGAGCTGACGGCCCTCTACAGTATCGTTACTAGCTCTTGGCTGTGTCTCTCCATAACCAATAGCACTTAGACGCTCAGCGTCGATGTCAAATTTCGAAATCAAACTCTCTTTGACAGCATTTACTCGGTGCTGTGATAAAACTTGGTTATAGCTATCACTACCGCGACTGTCAGTATGACCCTCAATGGTCGCTATTGTATTTGGGTATTGCGCCATAAAGTCCGCTAGTTCAGCTATTTTTGTATAGTATTCGGGTCGTACGACCGCTTTATCAGTCTCAAACAATACTTCAAGATCAATTGTCACCTTTTCAGCCAATATGGCAGGTTGCTCCACGACTGGTGGCAGCGTTACTGACGGTGTAGTAGCAATTACGGGTGCAGGACAGTTAGGAACGACTCGACTGATTTGATGCGTTTGATAACGCTTATTTCTTAGCAATGGTAATGCGCTATCTGTCGTTATTTGATTTAGCAGACCTTGGCCATTTTCATCCATATCTACATAAAAAAAGTATGTTTGACCACCAACTAATTGGTAATCTTTCTGCTCCGCCAACAAATCATTATCTTTAAAACCAGTTGCATGAGCACTTAGTTGGTTTGTGCCCACACAAGAATTGACCGCTGTATAATTGCCTGCATGCAAACTGACTTGAAATCTATTATTGATCGCAATATTGGCACTGGTTTGCTCAGGATCATCATCATTTTTGCGCACAAATATCAGTCGAGCTTCATCACTCGCAACTTGTTTCGCTAATACAGCACTGATATCACTGTCAACTTGATTATTCCATACAACATTATCAACACGGCGAGTATCTCCATCATTACCGATACGGCTGTTAGCCGTTGTGGTCGCACAGGCAGTCACCCCCAATAGCGTGGTTACTAGTGCCACTTCAACGATGATTTTTTTGAATACTTTGCCCATGATAATTTCCTGAGTAACCGTTTATTAAGCTAATATTGGTTAAATATATTGAGTTTTTGAATTAATTTCTGTATAAAAGATATATCGTATACTACGAATATAGTCCTTGATAACTTTTTGATAGCCTTTAACTTGGCAGAGCAACCTTCAAATGCTGCAAAAAACTAGGTGTTTGACGGATCACCCAATAGAAATACCATATAAATAACAACCAACTTCTGTTCCATCAGGCTCTATAAAAATTATACAGTTGTAGATATAACCTATATGGTTTACCCCTGTCAAAAAAATCAAATCCAAACACGATAAACGGCATATATTTTATGACCAGTTACCATTAAGTATGAATGTCTGCTGTCAATTTCGTAGTCATTAATTTAGAAGAACATATCCAATAATCTAACGACAAAAATCAAGCTAAATCTATTGTACGCTCTTATCTTTTAAGAGTTCCTAAGACTTTATCTCACCACACTCTTAGCGCTCATCTTACCTTAACATCAATACAAGATAGTCCATCGTCTTATTTTCTTCACTTAATAGCTTTTGTTCTTCTTTAAGGGTTTTAATTACCCTTTGAACAGTATACTTACTTTAATTTTTCTCATGATCTCATATTTATATCACTCTGTACCGATCGGCTTATCTTGATTCGATTTTTTGCTGGTTAAATAAAACTAACCCGATCATATAGTCGATTCAATTTAAAAGTAGTACAAGGCAACCAAGTGTATATGTGATACTTCAAGCGAGGTTAACGCAGCAATACCTTTATAGTGGAATGACTATCCCTAGCTGTCGAGCGGTCTTTAATATATTACATTGTTATCTACTATCTTTTTGACCACTGCTACCTTGGATTTCATACTACCGTTTTACCTATTCTTAACCATCATAAATTCCTATCGATACGATGAAATCAATCGAGCTTGTGTTCTATCATTTTCTCCGTATCATTTGAAACTGGGTAATACATTATTCGGCACTCCCTCTTACGGTCACAAACACGTTGACACATATACAGATTGACGTCACAATATTGTAAATATTAATGGTTATCAATAACATCTAAAGTTCATCTGACTTGTCTTGCCTACCTTCTTCTATTCCACGCATATCTATATATCTTCTGCTGTCTTGATAAGATACCGCCGAATATCATTCATAAAGGTATGGTAAGTAATGTCAGCAACCCTCAAGTTATAAGCCGCACTGATTGAGCCCTACTTATACAAAAATCAGGCTTTGCCTAACAATCTTTTTCTGCCATCACACATACGACTATTATCATAACGAGCCATTATGTCTTCACGCACTACCACTTCTTTGTATAATATGATTTGGGCGCATTATCGCCTGCCTTTTCTCAAAGTTATTCTGCTTAATTTGGTAAATGCGGCTGTCAGTGTGGGCATCATTGCTTATATAAATCATACCTTTATCAGTCAACCTGTCTTTGATACTTTATCATTGCTCAGCTTAGGCTATTTTGCTGCCTTGATTGCACTACTATTAGTCACTACTTTTTTATCACAGTACGCGTTGACACGTCTGGGCCATCAGTTTGTGTACGAGCTCAGAACAAAACTGGTCAAACAAATTATAGATACCAAAGTGCCGCAGATAGATCACTTGGGTAGTGCGCGCTTAATTGCCAGCTTATCTTCAGATATCCAGTCTATTACGACTGCATTTGTACGCATGCCAGAGTTGGTTCAAGGCGTCATTTTATCTGCGGGGGTTGCCCTTTATTTAGGATGGCTGTCATTACCGCTATTGTTTATCATCATGTTTTGGATTGTCATGACAATCTGGATAAGCACCATTTTAGTCAAGCACGTCTATACTCATTTGATAAAACTCAGAGCGATTAATGATTTTTTATACCAAGATTATCAATCTATTATAGAAGGCCGTAAGGAGCTTGCACTCAATCAGTACCGTGCTGAAAAGTTATATTCAGACGACTTTTTGTCTCATGCTAAGTCATACCAAAAAACAGTTATTAAATCTGACACCTTTCACTTATCTGCTGTGAACTGGTCCAATATCATGATGTTTGCCTCGATTGGCGTGGTGTTTGCGGTATCAAATTATCTAAATATACCAATGGGCGTCGCAACCACCTTTTCCTTAACCATTCTATTTATGCAGTCACCCATTCTGCATGCAGTTGGTGCGTATCCAACCCTACAGACTGCCCAAGTGGCACTAGACAAAATACAGTCGCTAGAGCTGGCTGACTACCAAGCAGCATTTATGACTGACCACGTGGCAAAAGACTGGAACTCTATCTCACTGACTGACGTTGGTTATCGCTATGGTGGTATCAATACGCAGACACAAGAGCTAGCTGGTGACGTAAATAACCCTGATGATATCTTGAAATCGGTCAACCTTACCGTGAGACGTGGCGATGTAGTGTTCTTAATCGGCGCCAATGGTAGCGGCAAGTCTACCCTCGCCAAAATCATCACGGGGATTTTCACCCCTACCACAGGCTCTGTACACGTAGATCAAGACAACATTGATTCAGAGAATAATGCCGATTATAGACAGCTGTTTTCTGCTATCTTTAGTGATCAGCATCTGTTTAAACAGCTAATTGGCAATCAGGGCAATCAACCTGATGAGGCACTGATATCTGACTGGCTGCAGAAGCTCAATCTACAAGACAAAGTGAGCGTGTCTGATCATCAACTCTCTACAGATAAACTATCTCAAGGTCAACGTAAACGATTGGCCATGCTACTCTCAGTCGCCGAACAGAAAGATATTTTATTACTTGATGAATGGGCCGCTGACCAAGACCCTGCTTTTCGCCGTGTGTTCTATCAAACGCTAATACCTGAACTAAAAGCACTGGGCAAAACGCTGTTTATTATCAGTCATGACGACAGCTATTTTGAACATGCTGACCGCTTGCTATTGATGAAAGAAGGTAAGTTGATTGAATTGAATGCCGAAGAACGACAGCGCGCCAGTACAGATGCGATCGCCATGTTGCAATAAATATGACTTGTTATAAATGAAAACTGTCATGCAAAAAAATGGGGCGACTTATGATAAGTCGCCCCATTATGGTAGAAAGAACCACGCTATAGTTATAGTCGGTGAAATACTAAACCGCTACAGCCTTACCCTCCTTAGATGTACTACTTGTACAATCTGCAGTCGGCTGCCTTGTACCCATTTTAGAGTTCTTTGACTATATATAAATTAAAGGTATCTAGACACTCGAAAACTTGTCTAAGCCGTTTGCTTATTTTAATAATTTCTGCAAAAAAGCACTACGAGATATCACTAAGAAGTCCAATAAGGCGATAACAACGATTGCGATAATGGCTGTCGGAAATATAACAGCGACAATCAATAAAGGCAGCGCAAATGGCCACCAGATAGCAGGGTTTAAACCACGTGCTGGCGGGTTCAGCCCAGTGCTTTCATCCGCATTAGTAGGACGGCGTTGCCACCACATGATATAACCGCTCACGCTAATCATGATAACAAACAAGCAAAACAAGACATTGGCCAACACACTCCACCATCCTAGCGTACCCATGTGAATAGCAATACCTGCCGCCATAAACTTACCAAAGGCATTGTAGTCGTCATAATGAATATCAGCCAAGACATTACCTGAATAGCGATCGATATGTACCGTGCGATCAGCGGTTGGACTTTTCATATCGTAGCTCATTGAATCTTGGCTAATGGTCCAGACGCCTGTACTTCCTTGTGGCAGGTTCAACTGATAACGCCCTACAAACCCAATTTCACGAGCATAGCGGTCTACCGTATCAATCATGATAGGTATATTGGGTGCGATACCATCCTGACCCATGGTCGTGCCTGATACTGGCATCGGCGTCAGCTCAAGTACCCAAGGAACTTCTTTTGTGTCGCCTGAGTTTAGAGCACTGTCGTGCGTGGGTGCTTCAGTATGAGCTTCAGATGCTACCGCACCATGGACGTGAGGTGCAGCCATTGACTCATGCATCGCAGTGCTGTGTTGGCTATGATCAATCGACATTGGCATAGGAGCAACGCCCCACTTACCCGCAGGAAACTGACTCCATGCCTGCACAACTCTTTCGCCCCACACGCCTGCCCATGCCATGCCTGAAACGCAAAAAAACAGCAGCAGAATCGATACCCAACTGCCCAATGTCGCATGAATCGTACGGATAAAAGGTCGTTTTCTCTTATTGGTTACCCTCTCGTTAGGTATCAGCATGGCTTTCACTGATTTGCGTTTTTGCCACCAGAGATACCAACCCGTCAAAATCATCAAGATGATCAACGATGCAGTCGTTTCTAACAGATAATCCCCTGCTTTACCGATGAGCAAATCACTGTGGATATTATTAACCGTATCATAAAGACCGCTGCTAGCAGGTGCGCTATTGACGACATCAGCCGTATAAGGGTTCACTGCCACCATATTGGTCTGGCCTTCTGACTGCACCTGAAACAAAGCGACGGTATCTGCGTCACGGGGCGCAATATATTTAATCAGTGCGCTATCGGGTAAAGTACCAAGCGCATTTTTGGCTTGTATCGACACTAGTGCTTGGACTGTCGACTCTGGAATGGTGATGGTCAAGCGGTCATTGTCCCGACCTGCGGTGTTCGACATGAACAGCATGCCGAGAGCTGTGACCGCCAAAACAATCAAAAAAGGCGCGACAAACATGCCAGCATAAAAATGCCAGCGCCATACCATAAAATAACGCTGCGTGTTAGGTGACTGACTGCTGTCTCTGTTCATAAATACGACCTTTGATAATCTCTGATTGCCCAAGTAACAACATAAATCTATTAACAATATAATATCGGCTGCATCATACGAGAAAACCCCTGAAAAAACCACTACCCCTCTAGTCATATATCAATAATACTAATGTAAAGAAGCCGCACTAAACCATTCAGAACCGCGTCCAATATTTCTATAAAGCGTTAACTGTAACTTTTTAATGATAACAATAATCATTAGTGTTATTATTATTTCCGTTATTTATCTCTCTAAATTTAAATCTAACATATTCAACGAATATTATTGAACAGGAAATATGATGCGGCTTCCTTTGACCTCTGAATCTATCCGAAAAAAACATCTGGCCATAGCAGTACAAATTGGCTTAGCCATGAGCATTAGTCATATTGCTTATGCTGAGTCAGCTGATACTGAGGGCACGCTAAGCAATACCCAGACAGAAAATTCTGAGACAGCGACACCATCAACGACCTTAGATACGATAACTGTCTATGCCGATAGTTACCGAAGTACAGGCACAAAAACCGCATTAGACCCTGATGATGCGCCGATGAGCTATACCAGAATCGATCAAGACCTATTGCAAAAACGCCAAGCTGACAGTGTCAACGCTGCCCTACGCTATGAGCCCGGTGTTAGCTCTGAGAGTCGCGGTACGGTATCTATCTTTGATGAGTACAGAGTCCGTGGCTTTAAGACCTTATCGAATTTTTATGATGGATTGCGACTGCCTTACGATGGTGCTTGGAACCTCATGCCGCAAGTAGACATCTATGCAACCGAAGCCGTAGAAGTCGTCAAAGGACCCGCATCCTCACTTTATGGTTATACGGCACCCGGTGGTATGGTCAATCAAATAGCCAAAACGCCCAAAAGTACCCAAGAGACTGAGGTACAGCTACGACTAGGCAATCAAAACCTGAAAGAAGTGGCAATCGATACAACAGGGGCGCTTACAGACAGCTTGAACTATCGTTTTGTGGCATTGAAACGTAAAAAAGATGGCCAGATGCAGACCACAGAAGAAGAACGCACCCTACTCAATCCATCGCTTGAATGGCAAGCGACAGACAATGTATCCGTACTTGCTAATCTATTTTATCAAGATGATCCAGACATGGTGCCCTCTACTCCGCTGCCTGCGGTCGGTACTGTCTATAATGCCAGCTACGGCAAGTTAGATAGCGATGCCTATGCGGGTGACGAATGGAATAAATTCAGCAAAGAAGTATTCATGCCGAGTGTCACCGTAAACTGGGACATCAATGACCAGCTAACCTTTAAGCACATACTGCGCTATACCGATGCCGAAGCAGAGCAACGCAATATGTATAATAGTGGAGGGTTTGTCAGCGGTAGTGATACGATATTGAACCGTGTGGCTTACACCACCGATGAAACCATGAAAAATTGGACCACGGACAACCAGCTGGCTTATCAATTCGATACAGCCAATACCTCGCACAATTTATTATTTGGTGTCGAGTATCAAGAGACGGATAGCACTGCCGCGTACTATGATGCTGGCGCGGATGGTACGCCAAACCTTGACTTGTCCAACCCTGATTTCTCTCAAATCAATACCGACACGCTGCCATTAGATGTCTACAGTCAATATGAAGACATCGAACAGAGCCAGCTTGGTTTTTATGTGCAAGATGAGATGAAATGGCAAGACTTGACCATGGTAGCAGGCTTACGACATGATAAATTCAAGAGCATCACTGATCAAACCAAAGCCTCTCAAGGTGTGATATATAGTGACCAAGAAATCGACAATAGCGCATCAGAGACCAGTGGTCGTCTGGCTGCTATTTATGATTTTGATAACGGTCTATCGCCTTATGCGAGCTACTCACAATCATTCCAGCCAGTCGTTGGTAGTAACTTCGTAACCGATGAGCCATTTGAACCTACAACAGCTGACCAGCTAGAAGCCGGTATTAAATATCAATCTGCAGATGGCGGCACTAAAGGAACATTGGCGGTATTTGATATCACCCAAAAAAATGTTGTTGTATCAGATTACGTCAACTATAGAAGTCAAACCCAAACGGGTGAAATTGCGTCTAAAGGATTTGAAGTATCAGCCAGTCATATGCTCAACGACTGGGTAGATGTCGCGGCGAGCTACAGCTATACCGATGCTGAGATTACAGAAGATGAGTTCAACCCTAATGTGGTCGGTAACACGCCAGCGCAAACAGCGAAACATAAAGCCACGCTATGGACAGACTACTACGCCACAGATAAGCTGACGCTCAATGCGGGTGTTCGCTATGAAAGCGGTATGCAGATAGATAAACAAAATTCAGACGAGCTACCAAGCGTGACGTTGGTAGATATCGGTGGCAATTACGAAATCAATCCTATGCTCACCGTCGGTGCCAGTATCAACAACCTCTTTGATAAAACCTACGTCGGTTCTTGTTATGACATCAACAACTGCTGGATGGGATCAGAGCGCCAAATGACAGTCAGTCTAAAGGCCAACTTTTAATCACAATCGAATAGCTTATGAATAAAGCCTATTCAACACTTCCAAAACTTAAGCAGCGAGGATACTAGGTGGCAGTACGTCACTTAGTATCCTTTAGTATGTTTCGCTCATAGCGCAAATACATCAGCGACAGTTAATCACAGACCAATCACTTGTATTAGATGTCCTGTCTTAATATATACCGTGGCGCCTTCTAACCCTGCTTTTATTTGTGACTGCTCCCCTACTGGTAAACGTATCCAACTATCTCGTTGATACACCTGTTCACCCTCTACTAAACTACCATCTACAACCAGTAACTCTGCACCGCCTGCACTTACACCACTAATAATATCTTCGTTGAATAATGCGACACCTGCTGTGAGACGTTGCAAGCTCACCTGCTCACCATCATCAGAAAAAAGCGCACAGACATCACGATTGCCTTGGCGTGTCCAATTGGCATCATCATGAGCATCGATAGCGACATAGCGGTCTTCATCAGATGGCATCTGTCTGAGCTTAACAAAAATCACCGCACCTTCGTCACTATAAGGGGTATGGCCTGATGATGGAGGGTTACGCAAATACCAACCTGCGGGATAATGCTTGTCATCTGCAGAAAACGTACCTGACAATACCAAAATCTCTTCACCACCGGGATGCAGGTGATGCGGAAAATAAGAGTTAGGCGCATAGCGTACTAGACTGGTGGCTCGGGCTTTTTCTTCGCCAACGCGATCCAGCATGATACGTTCTACACCACTCTGCGGTGAGTTTACCCACCGTTGCTCTTCAACTGCAAGTGCGGCGCGACTAGAAAAATCTGCATTAATAAGCATAAGATTATGTCCAAAAATAGTAGGGTGTAACTACATACTCTCTTATAAAGTATCTGGCATCATTTATTGAGCCTTATTCATAATTATCAATCATTTTTTAAGAATCATTAGAGATAGATAACAACTGCACCACTTTTATAAGACGCCCCGACTTTTAGTGCACTTATCGCACTAAAATAACTGGCGACAATGTACTGGCAATAATCTCTGTCGTCGTACTACCGAGAAACAGTTGCTGCAATTTAGAGTGACCATAAGCACCCACCACCATGATATCGATGTTATTTTCCGTTTGAAAAGCCAACAAACCATTGACCGCATCCGCCGCTGATAAATGATGAGCCGCCACAACAAACCCAGCCGCTTCTAATTGCGCCGCCGCAGCACTTAAGCTTTGCTTGGCAGTATTATTATGGCTTCCTATCATAACGATATGACCTTGCAGCCCTTTTAGCACTGGGCTTCTTGCAACCATCCATGCTGCTTTGATAGCGGTTTTGCTACCATCAAAAGCGATCATGTACGAGCTTGGTGCTTTGAATGTCTCTGAACAAATCAAGATAGGAACATCGGATGCACGGGCGACTGTTTCGATTTGACTACCGATATTGATACGACTGTTTTTGTGATCTTCTCCGCGTCGACCCATGACAATGGCACGATTTTCTGTTTTAAAATGCTCAATGGCAGGCAACAGCTTGCCGCGGCGTTGATAGATGCGGATAGCGACATCCTCAAAATCATTTTGGATATGGCTTTTTGCATCTTGGACCAAGGCATTGCTATAGCTGTTGACTACCTTCGCTCTTTGCTCGTCCATCTGGGTCAATTCTTCTAACAAAAACTGGCGGCTATTTACCCCTATCGCGCCCGACAGATCGCGTCTGGTCGATGCTGGAACCTCACTGACATGCAACAAACCAACAGGTAAATTCAACTTACTGGCATACCATGCTGCATAGTCACAAACTGATTCAGTCACTGCCGAACCATCAATACAAGCTAAAACGTGCTGTGATGTTGTCATAATATGTCCTTAGTTTTAATTATTTAGGGCGTGTCCTCATTTTAAAAATGGTGATAAAAATGAGATAAATTGCAGTCAAACAAGGAAAATAGCGCAGATAATATCGAGATATTAGTCAGCTATTTGACGACGTTTGGCAAGATTTAGCCATTCTTATCCCATTTAGATGACTATCGATTGAATTGAGGGTACGCCCTAGTTCCATATAGCGTCCAATGCTCATCCCAAATACTCTGGAAAAATCCTCTCCATTACTTCGATAATAACCAATTTGGCTGACTTCATCCAGTGATGTGTGCCTGCCTCTACAATAATATTCACTCTGCTGTCTTTAATGCTGCACAAGATTTGAAGAAACGTGGCTTTACCGCATCAACAAAGTCTTGTCATCGTCTGACAACATGCCCTAACAAATTTTGCTACAATGTATTTTTTAGCATTTGTGATTTAAATATCGTTATTTAGGTGATGGAACTATGGCAAAAAATGCCCTACAGGCTCAACTACTCAAAGCGGGATTGGTCGATAGCAAAAAAGCCAATAAAATCAGCAAGCAAAATCAGCATGCCAAGCGTACTGGTGACTCAGAAAGTTTAGAAGCGAAAAAAGCATTGGCAGATGCGCAAGCAAAAAAACTAGAGAAAGATCAGCAGCTCAATCAAGAAAAACAACGCGCTTTAGAAGAGAAGGCACTCAAAGCCAATATCATCCAAATGATTAAGCAGCATCAAATCACTGATATCAGTGGTGATGTCAGCTATCAGTTTGTCGATGGCTCTAAAGTCAAAAAAATCTCTATTACCCAAAAACTATATGACCAAATCGTCGCCGGTCATGTCGTCATTGCGCGATTAGAAGAGAGCTATGCACTGCTTCCTCGCCCATTAGCAGATCGTATAGATTCAAAAATGGAAGGCTTTATGGTCGTATCAAACGATACATCAGAAGATGTGTTGGCAGAAGATGATCCTTACGCCGCTTATGTGATTCCAGATGATTTAATGTGGTAAACAGTCAGTATTTATAATACTTGCTTTGTTAACTTAGACACCCTTTGTAGAGTACTTACTTCTACAAAGGGTTTTTTTATTGTATAGAAAACAATCACCTTTAAGCTAGCGTTACAGGTTTTATTGAAAAAGGTAACAAATCGCCATAACCCTGCCATACGTGGCAATGCGAACTTGAACAGCCATTCAATAACAACTACAATGCGATTTCTTGACCTATTTAGCGCTAAGGTTTGCTCGAAGTTGAGCAATCACTCAAGAATTGAACACATTTTGACTTTTACTAATCATATAACAAAAGCCAATATCGGCACCCTACTCATCAAGAAGTTTTGAAAAGGCTTTCAAAATTTCTCAAAAAGAGATTTCTCATGCCAAAACATCTGCCACTTTCACTCCTATTGCTTCGACTTGCTATCTTCACGGTCTTTTTATTTTGGACGCTTGATAAATTTATCAATCCTGACCATGCCGCAGGCGTTATGTCTAAGTTTTATGGAATGGAAAATATGGGTGATTCCATATTCTATGTTATGGGCGCTGTTCAGTTGATACTTATCATACTGTTTGTCGTCGGGTTATTTAAAACTTGGACCTATGGTATTTTGCTGCTGGCTCATGCGGGCTCCACTTTTTCGACCTTTGCTTTATATCTAGAACCATTTGATAACCTGTTGTTTTTTGCCGCATGGCCAATGCTGGCAGCATGTATCGCTCTCTTCTTGATGAGAGACTGGGATACGTTGACACTGGGCAAACGTACCGTGGGCAAGACCGTTCCTTTGACATAGATATAAACAGAGTCTATCGTTTGACTATGGTCAAATCTAAATAAATTCAGTACCAGCAATCCAAGCGTAGACCGTACAGGTGGTACGTCAAATGCAGGTGTTGCCGTAGCAAAGCTATAGAGGTTAAATGGTGCAATAATATAAATACTAGCTAAAGCGATACAAGCTATATATTATTAAAACTAACAACTTAGCTGTTTTATTGCAGGTAAACGAATAGATTATTCAACAATTCAATGTAATTGCCACCATCACTAAAACAGCAAAAGTTTTTTGATCATAGTTTTAATTATAGAAAGATGACTATGAATGAAACCTTTGCTTTACTATTAGGCCGAATCTTTCATGATTAAAAGAATATTTCTAATACTGTTAATAGTGCTATTAGCAGTGGGGTTTTTCTACTTTGACCTCAACCAACTGTTGACGCTTGAGGGCTTAAAGGGCTCGATGGCGCAGTTCAACGACTATAAAGCAGAGTCACCGTTACTTATTATCGGCGGGTTCTTTTTACTGTACGTCGTAGTTACGGCCCTCTCGCTACCTGGTGCTGCCATATTGACATTGGCATCCGGCGCTTTATTTGGTCTGTTTCAGGGCTTAGTCATTGCCTCATTTGCCTCAAGTATTGGCGCGACACTTTCGTTTTTAGCATCACGTTATTTGCTACGCGATACCATCAAACAGCGCTTTCCTGAACGCCTTGCCGCTATCGATGCGGGCGTCGAAAAAGAAGGTGGCTTTTACTTATTCACATTACGTTTAGTCCCTGTATTTCCCTTCTTTTTAATCAACTTACTCATGGGTGTGACCGCCATTAAGTCATGGACCTACTACTGGGTAAGCCAAGTAGGTATGCTGGCAGGTACTTTTGTATTCGTTAATGCGGGTACGCAACTTGCGCAAATAGAAAGCTTGTCAGGTATTTTATCGCTCAATTTAATTTTATCGTTCGCTTTATTGGGCATATTCCCGCTTATTGCTAAAGGAATCTTAAATGTGTTTAAAAAACGTCGTGTCTATAAAAACTACTCAAAGCCCAAACAGTTCGACCGCAACATGATTGTTATTGGTGCGGGTGCTGGCGGCTTGGTAACGAGCTATATTGCTGCTGCTGTTAAAGCAAAAGTAACATTAATCGAAGCAGGTGAAATGGGCGGTGATTGCTTAAACTATGGTTGTGTCCCAAGTAAAGCCGTGATTAAAAGTGCAAAAATCGCAGATCAAATTCGCCATGGTGAAAACTACGGCCTCGAAAATGCGTCTCCGCAGTTCTCGTTCAAAAAAGTCATGGCACGTGTGCATGATGTTGTGGCTGAGATTGCGCCGCATGACAGTGTTGAGCGTTATACTGATTTGGGCGTCGATGTGGTAAAAGGCTATGCCAAGCTCATCGATCCATGGACGGTAGAAATCGCCCTAAATGATGGTGGCACACAAACACTAACTGCGCGTACTATCGTTATTGCAACTGGCGCACGCCCATTTGTACCGCCATTACCTGGTATTGAAGAAACGGGCTACGTGACCAGCGATACCATATGGAACAAGTTTGCAGAACTAGACGAAGCGCCTAAAAAGTTGGTCGTACTAGGCGGTGGTCCTATCGGTAGTGAATTGGCGCAGAGTTTTGCACGCTTGGGCTCAAACGTGACTCAAATTGAGATGAGTGAGCGCATCATGATCAAAGAAGATCTTGAAGTGTCTACCTTTGCACACCAAGCGCTGGTTGAAAGCGGTGTAAACATTTTGACCTCACATCAAGCTCTACGCTGTGAAGCTCGTGATGGCAAAAAGTACATTGTCGTTAAACACAATGATACTGAAATCGATATAGAATACGATGAGCTATTATGTGCCGTTGGTCGAAGTGCTCGCCTTACTGGTTATGGCCTTGAAGATTTGGGTGTCGAAACCAACCGTACTATCGTCACTAACGAATACTTAGAAACGCTGTATCCTAATATCTTTGCCGCAGGTGATATTGTAGGTCCATATCAGTTTACTCATGTCGCAGCTCATCAGGGTTGGTACGCCGCAGTGAACGGTTTATTTGGCAATCTGAAAAAGTTCAAAGTAGATTACCGTGTGATTCCGTGGACCACGTTTATCGATCCAGAAGTCGCTCGTGTGGGCCTGAATGAGCAAGACGCGATAGACAAAGGTATTGAGTACGAGATTACCCGCTTTGAGTTTAAAGAGCTGGACCGTGCCATCACTGACAGTGCTGCTAAAGGATTTATCAAAGTCATTACGCCTAAAGGGAAAGATAAAATACTTGGTGTGACCATCGTATCTGAACATGCTGGCGACTTGATTGCTGAATTTGTATTGGCAATGAAACATGGCCTGGGACTGAATAAGATACTTGGTACTATTCACAGCTACCCGACTTGGGCGGAGGGCAACAAGTATGTGGCCGGTGAATGGAAACGTGACCATGCCCCTCAGCGCGTATTAAGCTGGCTAGAAAAATACCATACTTGGCGTCGAGGTTAGCCCATCAATGCACCCTACTAAAGCCTTGCCAACACGGACAATGCTAAAAAACGTCATGCGCTATAGCTCTTATGCTATGGCGCTAGGCGTTTGTATCGGTATCTCTGCAAGCACTGCCTCCCCTAATATAGGCAGCAGTGATGGCAAGGAATCACCTTGGCAGCAGGTTGAGTCTCAGGGTAAAAATCAAGACGTTTACTTTTACGCGTGGGGCGGCGACCCTCAAATCAATGCCTATTTACAGTGGGTAGCCAAGCAAGTTGATGAGAAATATAACATCAACTTGGTCCATGTCAAACTCACAGATACTAGTGAAGCCGTCAGTCGAGTATTGGCAGAAAAGTCAGCCAATAATGATGACCAAGGTAGCGTTGACCTCATATGGATTAATGGCGCAAACTTTGCCACCATGAGTGAGAATTCACTATTGCTTAAACAATGGGCAAACAAGCTGCCTAACTTTGCCCTCACCGACCCTGATAATAATCCTGCCGTTACCTTTGATTTTGGTGTACCAACCAATGGTATGGAAGCACCATGGGGACAAGCGTCACTGACTTTTTATTACGATAATCTATCCGTCAAAAAGCCACCCACTACCTTAAAAGAACTAACGACTTGGACAAAACAAAATCCTGGGCGCTTTAGCTATCCAAAACCCCCTGACTTTTTAGGCATGAGCTTTTTGAAATACGCATTGGTCATGCTGCATGAGCAACACGATGCTGATACTGGCGAGAAGACCAGCGCTCAGCTCAACATGCCTGTCACTGAACAGAATAAAGCGATTGTCCTCGACCCACTATGGGAATTCTTAGATGACTTGCATCCCACACTTTGGCGCAAGGGTGAGCAGTTTGTACAAACGGGTGCGCAAATGCGTCGGTTGGTCGATGATACCGAGCTCAGTTTAGCCTTTAGCTTTTCAGCCCCTGAAGTTCCAGCAGCCGTGCAGCGTTATGACTTACCTGAAAGTATTCGTAGCTATGCGATGAGCGATGGTAGCTTGAGTAATACTCACTTTGTCGCCATTCCTTACAATGCCAGCCACCCGCAAGCGGCACAGCTTGTCGCTAACTTTTTGATGAGTCCAGAGGCACAAGCCAAAAAGCAAACGCCTTCTGTATGGGGTGACAAAACCGTACTCATCCAGTCTACCCTCACCTCTGAGCAGCAAGCCTTGTTTAAAACCAACAAACCCCATCCTAGCGCATTGCCGTTTGATAGTATTAAACGCACAGTGAGTGAGCCGCACCCAAGTTGGGTTGAGGCAATTATGGAAGGCTGGCAAGCACGCTACGGGGTTCGCCCATGAATAAAGATTTGAATGACAAGGCCGCTCAAGGCAGTGTCAATAAAAATGATATCAATAAAGGCAGTGTCAATAATTGTACGGCTATTGCCACTCCTTATAAAAAAGACCTATTTACGCGTATTGCTATATTTAGTCCAAAGCTTTTATTGCTGATACTGGTGCTACCCGTACTTGGCGGACTGATTAGTGTGCTATTGCCTGCGTTTAGTTGGGTGCCCGCGCTTGATCAGACAACCATCAGTCTACAAGGGTTTAAAGACCTTTGGATGACGCCAGGTCTGACCCAAATGGTGGCGCTTAGCTTGGCAACGGGACTCATCAGCACTCTGCTCGCTTTTGTCATGACACTCATGATACTGGCAGCGTTTTTCAACAGTGTTTGGCTCACACGTATCGAGCATTTGCTAAGCCCCATTTTAGTGATTCCTCATGCCGCAGCGGCGATTGCCGTTGGTTTTCTCATTGCGCCTTCTGGTATGTTTTCACGATTGATATCGCCGTGGTTAAGCGGTTGGGAAATGTCACCAGAAGGGATATTTCCTCATGATCCCTACGGCATCAGTATCATTCTGGGCTTAACGTTAAAAGAGCTGCCTTTTTTATTATTAATCGCATTGGGTGCTTTGGCACAACCAGAGCTTGGTAAAAAACTGCGCCAACAGTATAAAGTCGCATTAAATTTGGGTTATTACCCCATTGCCGCCTTTTTTAAATCGGTATTTCCTCTGCTATATCCATTGTTGCGTTTGCCTATTTTGGCGGTGCTTGCCTATGCCAGCGCCAGCGTAGAGATGCCATTGATATTGGGCCCGAACACACCGCCCACACTTGCGGTCACTATCATGCAGTGGTTCAATGATGTGGATCTAAATTTACGTATAAAAGCGTCAGCAGGGGCATTATTACAGCTGGCATTGACAGGTGGTTTAATCGCTTTATGGCTTGGCGGTGAGCAGATCGTAAAAATACTATTCTGTGGCTCACTAACCAATGGTAAACGCAATTATGGAGATGCTGTCTGTCAAAGAATCACTGCCACTATGACCACTGTGGTCATTGGTTTTATGTTCATGTCACTTATTGGTCTTGCCATGTGGTCAGTGGCTGGGTTTTGGCGGTTTCCAGACGCTTTGCCAGAACAGTTTGTATTGCTACATTTCCAAAGCGCCTTTATGCAAATGGGTACGCCACTCTTTAATACTATTGCTATCGGTCTAGTAAGCACCCTCTTTGCTATTGTGCTCACATTATTGTGTTTGGAAGCCGAGCAATTAAGTGCAAAGCGACTTTCAAACTTTACCAGCTTAATCATTTACTTACCGCTGCTGGTGCCTAGCATCGCTTTCTTGTTTGGCTTGGTATGGCTACAGCAATTGATCAATAACCAAGCGGCGTTTTTTAATGTGGCATTTACGCACTTATTGTTTGTACTGCCCTATGTATTTTTGTCGCTAGCGAGCAGCTATCGACGCTTAGACCCACGTTTTGCGAATGTGGCAGCAAGCTTAGGTTCGACACCCATAAAAGTGTTTTTTCAGGTCAAATTACCACAACTGTTTACGCCTATTTTGATTGCCGTTGCACTGGGTCTAGCGATTAGCTTCGGCC
This sequence comes from Psychrobacter sp. SCQQ22, assembly GCF_015864605.1. Classification (NCBI taxonomy): domain Bacteria; kingdom Pseudomonadati; phylum Pseudomonadota; class Gammaproteobacteria; order Moraxellales; family Moraxellaceae; genus Psychrobacter; species Psychrobacter sp. SCQQ22. Next base: position 236,889 of record NZ_JADYWZ010000006.1, on the reverse strand, counting down.
AATATTTGCCAACGTTATTGGCAGGCGGTGGACGTATTGCTACCATCACTACAGAAGCCGTGACACTCGCAAATGGGGCAAGTAGGCGCACTAGTGCGGTCTATGCCATCATCCAAATGGCACTACCGCTGATTGGTTTTATACTGGCAAGTCTGCTCCCTAAATATATTTTTAGAAGTGGCAAAAACAACACTCATTAACACGCCCTACATAAGCCAATAATGACAATATAAATAAAGGGGTTTTGATGTCACCATCTTTAGAGATAAGAAACTTAGAGCTATATCGAGAAGACACGCGTCTACTAGGCATAGATGAGCAAATTTTCGGCGGTGATATACTCACCGTTATGGGGCCATCTGGTAGTGGTAAATCGAGCTTTTTGAACTGGCTCACAGGCACATTGCCCAGCGGTTTCCATGCCACGGGCGAAGCTTGGTTAAATGATGAAAACGTGTGCCAACTTCCGCCGCATTTACGTCATATTGGGGTGCTGTATCAAGACCCTTTGCTGTTTTCACACTTATCCGTTGCCGGAAATATCGCCTTTGCTATGCCCAAAGGTAATAAAAAACAGCGCTTAGAAAAAATCGAACAAGCACTAGAGCAAGTTGGACTGGCAGGCATGGGTAATCGACATCCGGATAACTTGTCAGGGGGACAGCAGGCACGAATCGCCCTACTCCGAACCTTGATGAGTGAGCCAAAAGCCATATTGCTCGACGAGCCATTTAGTAAATTGGACACGCAGCTTAGAGTCGATACACGTCAGTTAGTATTTGAGCAAATTCGCACATTCAAACTGCCTGCGATTATGGTGACGCATGACCACAGTGATGCCGAGGCAGCAGGCGGCAAAGTCATTCATTTAACCTGATTGTCTTAGGGCGTATCATCACTTTCGATGAATGATGACACTTCCTAGACATCAACGCGACTTACAAAAGGCCCCGCGCATGCTCGACAAATTTATCACGCCCATCATCAAACCAATACTGACCTCTGTGGTTGTCGTACTGCACAAGCGCGGTGTCACAGCAGATCAACTCACGATGGTGGGGTTTTTGATTGGTATGCTCGCATTACCATTACTCGCGTTTGAGTTTTGGTATGGGGCGCTTGCAGCCATTGCAGTGAATCGCGTTTTTGATGGTCTGGATGGTGCACTGGCTCGACATGCCAACCAAAGCTCGAGCGCTGGTGGCTATTTGGACATTACCTTAGATTTTTTATTTTATGCGGCCATACCGCTTGGCTTTATTTTGGCCAATCCTGAACAAAATGCCATTGCAGGCTCGATATTATTAGCCACCTTCATTGGTACTGGCTCAAGTTTTTTAGCATTTGCTATAGCAGCAGAAAAGTTCAATTTAGATAAACCTCAGTTCAAGTACAAAAGCTTTTACTATCTAAACGGCCTAACTGAAGGCACTGAAACCATCGCGTTGTTTGTGGCATTTTGTCTTTGGCCGCAGCACTTTGCACTACTTGCTGGTATCTTTGCGACTGCCTGTGCCGTCACAATATTCACCCGCATCCATGGGGGCTACCACACGCTCAAACAGCTAGAGGCTGACATTCATCAAAAACCATATCCAGAAAAACAGTAAAGAGGCAAATAATGGCAAATGAGGTATGGTGGAGACTTGGCGTTTTTTTTAGCATCTTGGTCATCATGATGATGCTTGAATGGCGCATGCCTGCACGCAAAGCACCGATTAAAAGTAGCACGCGTTGGTTTGCTAACTTTGGCTTGGTGTTTGCAGCTTCTCTCATTACACGTCTAGTCATACCTATCGGGCTAACGGCTGTGGCACTTTATAATCAGCAGCATGGTATCGGCTTATTTAATATTATTGATTTACCAATCATCGTGGCTATTGTGTTGAGTCTGCTATTGCTCGACATCGTTATCTATTGGCAGCATCGACTGTTTCATCGCGTGCCTATCCTATGGCGCTTACATAGAGTGCATCATGCCGATGCGCACGTTGATACCAGTACAGGGCTTAGATTTCATCCTATCGAAATCGTATTAAGCATCGTGGTCAAACTCATTGCTGTCAGCTTGTTGGGTGTACCTGCTATCGCCGTGCTGATTTTTGAGATTGCTCTAAATGGATTGGCAATGTTCAATCATGCCAATATTCGCCTAGCACCTGCGATTGAAAAACCTCTGCGTTTAGTATTAATGACCCAGATTTTGCATCGTATTCATCACAGCCAGCGTGTGAGCGAGACCAATTCAAACTATGGTTTCAGTGTCATCTGGTGGGATAAGTTATTTGGTAGCTATAAAAGTGAGGCCAAAAAATCTGATCATGAGTTGGATATTGGTCTAAAAGAGTACCCTTTGCCCAAACAAAACGCTTCTCTATGGAATCTATTATTGATGCCATTTAAAAATCAATCATTCAAAAACAAGTAAATAACGGCATTCATACACTATGTCTACATCTAACTGTTAGATGTGGCAAAAAACACTTCAACCACTCTCATCTCTTGTAAGTACCGAGTTACCTGCCCTCCATTATAATAGCTATATCAGTCCAATCTGAATGTAAACGAAATTTACAAATAACCTGAGCATTCATTCAAATACTATTTGAACGAGTGCTCAAAATGAATTATAGTGGCTGCAGTTGTTAAGCGACTCACGAAAACATCACTTATATATTTGAGCAATTACTCAAATATATAGAATTTTTCAAGCTGCTTATACACACTTACTTTTACAACAACTCACTAATAATTATCATAAGGATTTTCACATGACTGAATTTACCCTACACGACAAAGACACAGCCCCAGCAGAAAGCAAAGACTTACTTGATTCTTCTATCAAAGCATTTGGCATGGTACCTAACCTACACGCCGTGATGGCTGAAGCGCCTGGCTTGCTCGAAGGCTACCAACAACTACATCAGCTGTTTTTAGACAGCAGTTTTGATGATGAAGAAACCACTGTTGTATGGCAAACTATCAACGTTGAGCATGCTTGCCATTACTGTGTACCTGCGCATACTGGTATCGCTAAAAGCATGAAAGTAGATGACGCTATCACGGATGCATTACGTGATGAAACGCCACTACCAACTGAAAAATTGGAAGCATTGCGTACCTTCACACTATCTGTAGTCCGTAATCGTGGTAACGTTGATGACAGCGCTGTTCAAGCGTTTTTAGATGCAGGCTACACTAAGCGTCAAATTCTTGAAGTTATCCTTGGTGCTGCTCAAAAAGTAATGAGCAACTACACGAACCACCTAGCTAACACACCAATTGACAAACCATTCCAGAAATTTGAATGGCACAAAGCTGACTAATACGTTTTTCAGCTAATGCTGACACAGTCAATTTGATGTTTTCATACTGTTGTTCGAAACATCTTCGGGCAGCAGTTTTTCATTTTAATTTATCGCTAATGAGAGATCCTATGAAACAGGCAAAAAAACCCTTACGAATAGACATCGTGTCAGACGTTGTGTGTCCTTGGTGCGCTATCGGCTATAGTCAACTAGCCGAGGCATTAAAACAAACCAACACGCCGCACGAGATTCACTGGCATCCATTTGAGTTAAACCCTAATACGCCGCACGAAGGACGAAACTATCGTGAGCATATTATGGAGAAGTACGGTACGACTGCTGAGGACATTAAAGAGAGCCGAGCTAGAATGACAGCAGCAGGTGCAGAAGCTGGATTTAATTTTCAGTTTACCGATGAGTTTCGTACTTACAATACTTTCAATACGCATCAGTTGCTGTATTGGGCCGATCAGCAAGGACGTATGCACGACCTAAAACAAGCATTGTTCGTCGCACACTTCGTCGATAATAAAAATGTAGCTGACAGTACCGTACTTGCAGATGTCGCAGCAGAAATCGGACTAGATCGTAGCGAAGCACTAGCGGTCTTAGAAGACCAGCGATTTGCGGCAGCAGTAGAAAAAGAAAAACAGCATTGGCAACAACAAGGCATTCAAAGTGTGCCTTCTATGGTTTTCAATGAGCGTCATTTAATTAGCGGCGCACAAGGTGTTGAAAATTATAAAAGCATTTTGCAGCAGTTGGCTGACATAGCAGACTAAATCATTTGATTGAGGTCTGATTAATGATTGCGTCTTCAAAGCTGAGAGTTTTAGAAAAGCTAAGGGTTTTAGAGGAACGGTATAGCCCGAGACTATACCGTTCCTCTAAAACCCTTTTTTTATGGAATCAACTTTTAGTGGCATTAATTTTTAATGACATTGATTTTGGCAGTATTGATTTTTAGTGGCAGAAAGCTTAAACGGTAGCGGACTCGTCGATACGCAGTGCTTCTATAGAAAGTGCCATGTCTTCAGCCAATGCATGTACTGCTGCACTGTCTACATCACGCTGTGCAAAAGCTCGCAGCCCCATCACTTCGGCCTGTAAACGGCGTGCTAGTCTTAGCGGATCCAGCTCGCTATCCAGCTCACCTACCCGCTGCGCTTCGATAAAGTAACCGGCAAAACGTGTTTCCATACCTGCCAGCAGCATCTCTACTTTTTGCAGTGCCGCTTGCTCACGAGCACCCAGTTCTAGCAAGCTTTTGACTAGCATGCAGGCTCGACTCGGTAGCTCTTTGTCACGAATACCGCCCATCTGACGCAAATAAGCTGCCAACCCCAACAAGGGAGATGGCTGCTGACTCAATATACGCTCTAGCTCCGTCAGTCCAGAGCGAGCGTAATAATCTAAGGCTTCTTGGAACAAGCCATCTTTGCTACCAAACGCGGCATAAATACTGCCCGGACGCATATCGAGCGCCCCTTCTATGTCTTTTAAGGAAGTCGCATGAAAACCCTTTTGCCAAAAAAGCTTTAAAGCTCGTTCTAAGGAGTCATGACGATTATAAAGCGCAGTACGTGACATATTTTTTCCATTGCAATAGCCATGACTTCATATAAGTATGAGCACAGCAATAAATTTGAATGATTGCTCAATTTTATATCGAATGGTAACTATAGTCTAGTAAAGTTACTTTACGCAATAAAAATTAGGCTATAGTCAAATCCATATAAATCCGCTACATTATCACCCTCGCTAACCATACTAATGTATAGCTTACACTCGGTTTCCTTGTATCGAAATTATTTGAACTCAACTATAACGATTAATCGTTAGCCTGAAAAATTCTACTTGTTTAATCAAGCAATGCTAATACGGCAATAACACATGCTTGCTTTTCTGATAAGCAGACAAGCCATCTACGCCTAGCTCACGTCCGATACCACTTTGTTTAAACCCGCCCCACCCAGTTTCAGGCAACACGATTTGTTGCTCATTAATCCAGATATGACCTGCTTGAATTTGTAATGCTATCTCCAATGCTTGAGTTTCATCAGCACTGACAATAGAAGCTGCCAAGGCAAATTTACTGTCGTTGGCTAAGGCGATCGCTTCTGCCTTCTCTGTAAAGGTTTTACACACCAATACTGGTCCAAATATTTCTTCTATCCATAACTGACTGGTTACTGGTACATCTGTATAAATCGTTGGGGTTGCAAAGTATCCTGACCCCTCTACTATCTCACCACCCGTCAAACACTCAAGATTTTCATTCACTGCAATATCAAAATATTTTTTGACCTGATTTAACTGTTGCTCGCTAACCATTGGACCCATTTGTGTATCCGCAGCGAAGCCATCACCTATTTTGAGGCTTTCTGTTTTAGCCTTCAACGTTTCAAATAATGATTGAGCAATGTCTTCATGAACGAGCAACCTTGAAGTGGCCGAACATATTTGACCGGCATTGGTAAATATACCACCGATGATTAAATCACAAGCGTAGTCGATATCTACATCAGCACATACGACAATGGCAGACTTACCACCAAGCTCTAGGCTGATATCTTTGATGCCTTTTGCCGCTTGGGTCATGACCTTTTCCCCAATTACGTTGCTGCCTGTAAAAGACACCTTGTCAATGAGTGGATGGCTGGTCATGGCAGCGCCAACTTCAGCCGCACCTGGCAAGATGTTGACCACCCCTTTTGGCAGCTTGATAGCAGACAATATACTGCCCAGCATCAGCTCTGGCAATAGTGTCACCTCAGACGGTTTTAATAATACGGTACAACCTGCCGCTAATGCGGGGGCTACTTTCCAAGCAGTCGTGACCATTGGAAAATTCCAAGGTACGATGAGTGCGCAAACACCAACAGGCGCATAGGTTTTTAGCAAGCGTATGCTCGACTCACTGATAAGCACCTCAGACAAAGTCGATTGTTTGATGATGAGATTGGCATAATAACGATAGCAGGCAATGGCATCGCTCACATCTATTTTTTCTTCTTCGATTGGCTTACCATTATTTAATACAGACAATCCAACCAACGTATCGAACTGCTGCTCCATCGTATCTGCAATGGCATTGAGATAACCCGCGCGTTCGTCTACCGTGGTTTGTGACCAAGACGGATATGCTTGGCTAGCAGCGTTGACTGCCATATCTACATGAGCTTGGGAACACAAACGAGTGGTGGTGATGATGTCGCCAGAATGTGAATCATACAAGGCATAGTTGTTTGTTATATCAAGGCTAGTTTCATCAGAGCCAATTTTATCAGAGCTAGTTTCGTCAGCGTTGGTTTTTTTAGAGTCGGCAGTAGACGCTTCAATCATCACCCAGTCACCATTGATATAAGCGGCGTTCAATACCACCTCATCTTGAACCGTTTGTATGGCGCTTTGTCTAGTTATACCCTTAGAGTTTATGGTTTCCATCATGGTTAATTGCCTTGTATTTTTTTATAAATTTGTCTTCATCTGCCGCAACATTAGGGCGTGTCATCAATTAGCATATTTACAAATTTAGTGGTCTTAAAATGGTGAAATAATCGGCTTATCTGACTACAGAAAAACCGATTATTTGTACGTTATAGTTGGGCTAGATGCTTTATTGGTTGGGACGCATGACTAATAAAGCAGATGCGCCACAGACGTGATTACTACCAAGCTGATAATGGTACGAAGGATAAAGATCAAAAATAGCTCTAAGACATTAAGCTTGATGTTTGACTTCAAAATCAGTGCACCTACTTCAGACATGTAGATAATCTGAGTAATTGAGGCAGCACCAACGATGAATCGTGTCATCTCACTCTCGATACTTTTACCCACCAATGCTGGCAAGTACATATCTGCAAAACCCATAATCATGGCAGGTGCCGCTTTTGCTGCCTCTGGAATCTGCAACCATTCAAGTACTGGCACTAACGGTGTCGCTATCCAGTTAAAGACAGGCGTGTACTCTGCTAAACCAAGGCCTATCGTACCGATAGCGAACGTGACTGGAATTAGCCCCAAGTAGATATCAAACAGATTATGGACGCTGCGTTTGAACACTTTACCTAAGCTAGGCATAGAGTGCGCACGAGTCACTGCACGGTTTACAGCCCATTGATAAGTTGTATATTCAGCAGGAATGCCTTCATCAAGCATGCTCTTGCCCGAGTGATACGTATCAGGCTTGAGCGATAATGGCGGTATGCGCGGCATGATAATCGCAGCGATGAAACCGGTTAGCGCAATGGTCAGATAAAAGAAGACGAAGTTATTGTCCACGCCGATGGTTTTGGCCACCACATAGGTAAAGGCGATAGAAGTGACTGAAAATGTGGTCGCGATAACTGCAGCTTCACGTTGGCTGTAAAAGCTTTTATCATACTCTTGCATAGTGACTAGCAAGCCGATAGACGCTGCACCAAACCAAGAAGACATCGCATCGACAGCAGAACGACCAGGTAGTTTGAAAAGTTTGATAAATACTTTACTGGCTAAAGTACCCAAAAATTCCATCAAACCAAAATCAGTCAAAAATGGCAGGGATAAAATGGCAAAGAAGAACAATGGAATCAAGACAGGAATCAAATCTTCAAAAATGACACCGCCCGTATTACGGTTGATAATAAACTCAGGACCGACCTGTAGAAAAATCATCCAGACAAATGCCATACCTAAGAACCGGATAGCAAGCCAAAACCACTCAATATCAAAGAGTTTTTTGGCAAGCGAACCTTCACTCAGATTGGGCTTCAATACTTTGACTGCTAGCGCACCAAAAAAGGATATTGTCACGAGCGCCATCGTGATATAGGTCACAAAACCGCCCAACGCAGTTTGTAGCGTATCGGTCAACACACCCAATAAAATCGTGACTTTACCATCCCACTCGAACGGTATGATAAATAACGCAATACCCAACGCTGAAAATAACAAAAATTTCCACATTGCCGCACGCCACTGTCCTGCTTTTGGCGTTTCCGGATCGACCGTATTATTCCCTAAAATCGGCTGCTGCGACTTATCCATGTAACTCGTCATTTAATTTCTCCTTAATGGGCGATGATTGCCAGTTTTTCCATTTTTCTGTCTGACCAATACCTGGGTTGAGCGAATTGGTTGGGTCCAGTTTTTTATAAAAATAATGTAGTTCCGTTTTTGCAGGGTATACGTGCCCCACATTGTGCTCAGCAGGATACTCGATATGGCGCTGATTATAAAACGCCAGCAGGTCTTCCTTGAATTGCTCGGCATTGGTCTTAGGTTTCAATAAATAGTCTTGGTGCAGCACATGGCAGAAAAAATGTCCCAAATAAAACGTTTTACTGACTTGTTCTTTTAAGTGATGAGGTAAAGTCTCATCCCAATCTGTGGCGTTACGTGGTAAAGCAATGTCGGTCGATAGTAGCTCACCAAATTGGGTGTGGTTGAGATTATGGTAGCGAAACATAGCGGCGGTGGCGGCACTACGAAACACTAATAACGCCTGTGCTTCTTTTTCAGTACACAGATGCAAGACGCCTTGATGTTGCTGTAGATGGTTTTGCAAAAATGTCTGTGCAGCAGCGATATTATTGCCATCATGTTTATCGGAATTTTCATTAATGCCATTGTCACAACCATTAGCCACTTTGATAATCAAATGATAACGGTATGATTGCGACTGCTCAGCCAAAGGCGTTGGCAATGATGGCGGCATAAAGACACTGGCCATCTGTAGCACACGGTCAGGCAAAGTCTGTGGCAATCGCCATTTGTCCAAATAATAGCCAATCTTCGTTTGTAACCGATACAGCGCACCTATCTTGCTAGCAGGGAGCTTTTGCATACTTAAGCAAGTATCGCGACCATAACGTATGGTAATGTCGTTATAGTCTTTGTGCATATACTCTGCCAACACAGGCAATTTCAAATCGCTTTTTAGCCACTGTTGCCTGAGCGTGGTCAAGGTATCAGCATCGTTGGTCGAGATATAGAATGTTTGCTCTTGCATCGGTTTGGCAAAGGTCGCCACTCGCACAGCAAATACGATGACTTTGCCTGCTGAACCCGATGCTTCATACAGCCCATTGGGGTCATTATTAAATCTAGCAGGCGTGTCCGCTTCGCAATCGCGTACTTTGTGTTGATACTGATGGTTGGTACAGGCTTTACTGTTCGCACTATTCAGATTTTCCTTGAATGTGCCAGCCTCTAGATTTTCAAGCATCTCCTCTGGATGCGTTCCCAAATCCAATCCTAAATGATTGATTAATTCAAACGCTCCTAAAGTATTGCGTTTGGCAAACATCGACATCTCAGTATACGCAGGACCACGCTGCACCAACATACCGCCTGAGCTGTTGCAGATGCCACCAATCACCGAAGCACCAACACAACTAGAGCCTAAAACTGAATGCGGCTCACGCCCTAAAGGGGCAAGCGTGTACTCTAATTGCTGAAGGGTCGCCGCTGGCAAGGCAATAAGCTCTTTTGCATTGTTAAGTAAGTGGACACCGTTCAATGACTGCATCGAGATAACCACCAGTGGTCTATCATACTCACCGTAAGGTGTTGAGCCACCTGTCAGGCCAGTATTGGCCGCTTGGGCGATAATAATCGTATCTGCTGCTGCACAAAGGTTAATGACACACCATAGAACCACTAAACTGTCTGGTGTTACGACAGCCAATACCTTATCCATACTTGCTTCTATAGCACCTTGTACATAAGACTGCTGTTGGCTTGGCTTTGTCATTACATTAGTCGTGCCAGCAACGGCCACTAAGTCTGCTAACAAACTCGCCTGCGATGCATTCAAACTATTAGACGAGTGGTTAGCATTTAACATTGCAGACGTTTTCCCTTGAGTGACCAGCCTTTAATACATTTAAGTCGCTATCGTTACCATAAGTCGTTACCGTTAACTAAAGCAGGTAAATGTTTGCCCCATCTCAGCGATAAACGCATCAGTCTCATCAATCTCATAGATAATCGGCTGCTTGCCGTTGATGTCTTTTTGCAAAGCTTCTAGCAATTGCTGTTTGTCAGTAATTCTGCGATATCCAGCACCAAATCCTGCTGCTAAAGGTTCAAAGTTCGGTGTCTTAATATTGACACCAATCAACGGTAGTCCGCCCTCTTCCATATAGCGGCGGATTTCACCATAACCTTGGTTGTTCCATAGCAGGACAATCAATGGTAGCTCAAGCTCGGCGGCGCAGATGAGTTCTGCAATGGTAAATTGAATACCGCCATCACCCATTAGGCTGACGACAGGCGATTTTGAGCCCACCATCGCACCAATAGCAGCGGGTAAGCCATAACCTAACGTGCCAAAGCCTGTCGATGAGTTAAACCATCTACGGGTCGCCAATGCCTCAAAGCCAAGATTGCCGCTATAAACAATCTGTGTCGAGTCACCAACGAAGATAACGTCTTTCACTTCATCGCGAATAAGTTGAAGCAATGCATTTTGACCCGAAAAATCTGGCGTCATATCTGCTAACAATGCCTGCTTTGCCTCGGCGACTCGCACGACTGCTTGATGGTCTAGCGCTTGATTATTCAACTCCTGACTTTCTAAGCGTGTGCAGAGTCCGCTAACCGCCATTTGCGCATCGGACAATACCGCGATGTCGGCTCTAAAAGGACGATGCAGTTGCTGAGCATCGCAGTCGATACGAATCAACGTGCCATTAATCTTAAACTCGCCATTAAAAAAGACATCATAGTCAGTCTCACCAAGCTCAGTGCCAATGGCCAATACCAAATCAGCCTCGGTGATAACGGCTCGACCTGCCTCTAATGACTGGTTGCTGCCTAAACTCAACGGATGAGCAGGTGGTAATAGACCTTTAGCATTAATCGTCAAAAACGTCGGCGCATCGATCAGCTCTGCCAGTTTCTGTGCCGAACTATCGACATCAACGCAGCCGCCACCATAAAGCAACACTGGATTCTTTGCTGATTTTAACGTCTCAACGATCAAATCAAGCTGCGCAGGATTAGGCAGTGGTCTCATGACTTGCGGTAGCGTCAGAGCGATATTACTAGCTTGGCTAGCTTTAGAATCGTTTATGCTAGAAGGAGAGTTGCTTACGCTAGGCGGCTTGGCCACGTGGCTGGCATCGGCAGTGATGACATCAATAGGCAACTGGATGTGAACTGGTCCCGGACGCGCACCATTAAATAAAGCAAAGGCTTCTGCGATGACTTTCGGTAGCGACTCAGGTTGCCAGATGGTCTTACTCGTGAGTGCAACTTTACTGACCATGCCCTGCTGATCATGCAGCTCATGTAAGTGCCCTTCCTCACTACCGGTATCTTTTACTTTATTCACACTAGATATCACTAGCATCGGTATAGAATCAGCCAATGCCTGTGCCATCGCAGTCATGATATTGGTCATGCCAGGGCCAGTAATAATGAAACAAACGCCAACCTTTCCAGAAGCACGATAGTAGCCATCCGCCATAAACCCAGCGCCTTGCTCATGACGCGGTGTCACGTGACGAATATCAGTATTGGGCAGGCCACGATACAGCTCTACTGTGTGCACACCGGGTATACCAAATACGGTCTCTACACCATAATATTCTAGCCATTGTACTAGCAGCTCACCGCAAGTTAGAGATGGGACTGTAGATAAGTCAGAAGGTATTTGGGTCAGTTGAGTCATGAGTTTTTCATCCTGAAAAATGTAATAAGTATTAAGTTAAGATTTTTATATTGGTTAGCTATTTTTTTAAATATGTCTTAAATGCTATCAATCATAAATCATGGTGCCGTAACCAATCATCAATCATGACGTTTAAGCGTTTACCTGAAAAACTAGGAAAATGACCGCCGTGGACAACTCGTACAGGTAATGCATTTAAGCGGCGCATACTCTTGGCATAATCAGACATATTGCTGTGCCATGTATCTTCGATTAATGGACCGTCATAGATAAGATCACCAGAAATCAAAGTTTCGCTAGCCGCTTCCCATAAGGCGATACCACCTGGGGAGTGACCGGGTGTATGAATCACTTCAAATTGACGATTGCCCAAATCAATCATGTCACCATCTTCAAGTTGCATGATTTTCGTTGGTGCAGCGATTTTATAGCCGCAATGAGCGTAAGGCTCAGGAGGCAGCGCATCAAACATCTCATCGTTGACAAACATATCAGCCAAGGTGCGAGCATTGTCTGGATCAGCAAGAATATGGGCTTCAGCAGAATGTACATGGCAGCAATCAAACTCGTTTGCTGCGCCAATATGGTCAAAATGAGTATGGCTAGCAACACCAACGATATCGCGATCAGCAAGCAAAGCAACGTGGCGGCGCAATGGTACAGCACCTAAGCCAAAATCTACTAATAAATCGCGCTGACTGCCTCGCACGTGCCACAGATTACAGCGAAAAAACGGCTTGATCCACGGCTCATCGATGAGCGTAATACCATCACTGAGGGTGGTTGTTCGATACCAGTTTTCTGGTTTGATACGTGGTAATAATTGCTCACTCATGAGTCCGCTCCATTAACGACATGAGTATCTTTAAGAACACGCAAGTCCTTAAGATAGTTTTGGTGCGTGCGACTCTCATCGATGCAGGCGAGATCGATGTCTACTATCATGCTGCCAGCTGCTAAACCAAGTCGGCCAAGAACCTCACCATCAGGACCAGCAACGATGCTATTGCCACAGTAGTGGAGCGTCTCTTCCACACCTGATCGGTTTATACAAGCAACAAAACATTGATTGTCCATTGCGCGCGCGCGGATTTGTAGCACCTGACGCTCTGCATTCGGCAACATATTTGCCGTAGGTGATAATATGATTTGAGCACCTGCTTGCGCCAGCTCTCTTGCTACTTCTGGAAACTCATTGTCATAGCAAATCATCAATCCTAATTTACCGAATCGAGTCTCAACCACACAGGATTTCTTGCCTGCAACAAAAAACTCGTTTTCGCGATCCCATAGATGCCGTTTATGATAAGTGGCAAGGTGCTGACCATTGTCATCTAGCAATACGGCAGCGTTAGCCAACTCGCCATTAGCCCCCTGCTCAGCCAGTCCAAACAGCAAATGCAAATTGTATTTATCAGCAAGTTTACTGGCTTCGGTGACGATTGGACCATCGATCGCTTCAGCTAGACCATCAAGGCGCTCAAAGATATTGTAGCCTGTGAATGCCAGCTCTGGTAATGCGAGCAGATCTACTTTTGCCTCTACTGCTAGTCGACAGAGTGACTCCAATGCTTCTAAATTAACAGTAGACTCAGCCCATAAAGGGTCCGTTTGAGCAATCATCAATCTCATAATGAAGGCTCCTTTTGAGCAGAAGTGATCGCACTATTAGGACGAGTGAATAAAGTAGCACCTAACCAGTAAAGTCCACCAGTGATGATAAAGACGGGTAACGAGGCCCCAACAGATGGCGGTGCTATCAAGGTCCAGTAAGCGGCAAGCGCTGCCCCCATTATGTAGGCCACGATAGCAATTTTTGCAGTAGGACGGCCCAATTGCTTAGTAGAATTAAGCAGCTTTTCTGTATAGCCTTCTTGACCAACAAGATAGTAATCAACAATCATGACTGAGAATGCTGGGATGAACAATGCACCAACGATTAACAAGAAGTTTTGGAACTGATCTAAAATACCGGGAATCAGTGCACCAAAAATAGTGACTAAACCAATGATAAGTGCAGGTTTCCAAAAGCTCATATTAGGCGCTATGTTCATGCATGATAGCGTTGCGCTATACACGGCCATCACATTGGTTGTCATGACTGAGAAGAAAATAACCAATGCGGCTGGCAGACCAAAACCAAATTCAGCGAGCAAGCGAGTCGGATCGTAAGTCTGCTCCATGCCGTTTAGGATAGAGAGCCCTGAGATTGTCGCACCCAAGCCCATAGCAACGATGGCCGCTATGATATAACCAAAGTAAGTACCCCATACTGCAATTTTAGATGTCTTACAATTGCGGTTGTAATCGGCTGCCGAAGACATCCAAGAAAACGCAGTGGCGATGACGATATCAAAAGCGATACCTAACGTAATACCATTGCGCGATTCAACTGGCATCTCAAATAGTGTAGAAACGTCATAATGCTGATTTAACTGATAGAGCACCACGACGGTAAGACCTGCCATTGCTAGTGCTGCCCAGCGTTCAACAAGTTCAATACCAAGATGACCACGTAATACAATCAACACCACGACTGTCTCGCACAGAATGACAAATAGCGGCAGATTGCTATAACCTGTCGTGGCTTCAACGGCATAGTTCAGGCTCATGCCAGCGAGCAAAGCCTGAATACAGCTCCACGCGATGAGCACACCCATGTTTACCAGTGAAATCAACTGACTACCCAGTGGCCCATAAGCTCTACGCGTTAGTGCCATTGAGGGCAGACCAGTACGCTGACCCATCAGACCAACTAGGAGTAAAGGAATTGCACCGATCAATGAGCCAATGAGTACTGTCGTTATAGCGGTGGTAAACCGTAAATCAGGTACTAACAACATCCCAGTTAAAATAGTCGTGACCACTATATTTGCACCGAACCACAGCGCAAACGTACCAATCGAACCTAAACTGTGTCCAGCCTCATTTGGAGAGAGCGTATCTTGACCAAAAAATGAAGAAGGTTTACTCATGAGCGTCTTCCTTAACCGAGTTGTATTAATACCAGCAAGCCAATTGCACTGGTGACGATGCAGCTATCCGGTCATATACCATATTTGGATAGCTACTCTATGCTCCTAATTTAACCAATAAGAGAGAGCTACTAACCCATCCCTTTATGATTATCATTGCGAGATACCATACCTTTATTAGTAAACAACTTAGACCTTATCGTCGTAACGCACACCCGGTAGAATACATAGCATTTCAAACAATAAGTTCGCAGCCAGTACAGAGGTGTTACCAAATGGATCATAAGGTGGTGATACTTCAACCAAATCACCGCCGACTACATCTAGACCGCGCATACCACGAATGATTTCGATACCTTGAGTTGATGTCAAACCACCGATTTCCGCAGTACCAGTACCAGGTGCAAATGCAGGGTCAATACCATCAATGTCAAAGCTTAGATAGACAGGACCATCGCCTAGCTTTTCGCGTACTTCTGCCATCAACGGAGCCAATGACTTGTACCAGCATTCCTCAGCAGGCACAACGCGAAAGCCCTGCTCGGTCGACCAGTCAAACTCTTCGGCACTATAACCTGTACCACGCAGACCAATCTGTACCACACGGTTGCCATCGATTAGGTTTTCTTCGACAGCACGGCGAAATGGTGTGCCGTGGGCGATTTTTTCGCCAAACATATCATCATTGATATCCGCATGAGCATCGATATGCACCATACCGACAGGGCCGTGTTTTTTGGCAAGTGCACGTAAGATAGGAAGTGCGATGGTATGATCGCCGCCTAATGTTAGTGGAATCGCGCCGTGTTTAACGATTTTATCGGTATAGAATTTTTCGATGATATCGACGCTTTTTAGGAGGTTAAAAGTATTGATGGGTACATCACCAATATCAGCGACTTGTAATGACTCAAAAGGGGCAGCACGAGTGGCCACGTTGTAAGGACGAATCATGCGTGACTCATCACGAATCTGTCTCGGGCCTAGTCTCGCACCGCTACGGTTCGATGCACCGATATCCAAAGGCACGCCAACGAACGCCACATCTAGTCCTTCGGCGTCGGCTTGAGTTGGCAGGCGCATCATGGTGGCGAAACCGCCAAATCTTGGCATCTCGTTGCCGCTTAATGGTTGATTGAAGCTCATAGGGTACTTCCTTGTTTTATTTCGTTTAGGTAAACAATTTGCTACATGCCATTGACAATACATAAATATAAGGAAAGGAACCATGGTAAAATTTAGAAGTAAACTTCTAATTTTTCGTAGTAATATCGCTTTATACGTTATTATTAGAAGTATAAGAAAGTAATATTTTTGAGGAGTAACGCTTGATACTGGATGAGTTGATAAAAATAGATATCAAAACGCTGCGTAGCTTTATGGCTATCGTAGAGTGTCAAGGCGTGACAGCCGCTCAGTCACGCTTGAATGTCACGACTTCTGTCATAAGTGGACATTTGACGCATTTAGAAGACCGTTTGGGCATGACATTATGCCACCGAGGCCGAGCAGGATTTAAGCTGACAGAAGACGGTGCTGCTGTATACGAGGCTTGTTTGGGTTTCACTGAGTCGGTTGCTAGCTTTCAGCATCAGCTGCATTACATTAAGCAATTAGACTCGGTCCATGGTGGTCATATCCGGCTATGCTTGATCGACCAGATGCCCACGTTTTTTTATGACGTGCTTAGGCAACGGCTGGCTAACAGCTACCGTGATAATCCATTGATACACTTTTCTATTGACGTGCAAAGCCCTGAGAGCATGATAGAAAAGCTCTTAAGTAATGAGAGTGATATTGGTGTGGGTTATTT
This sequence comes from Psychrobacter sp. SCQQ22, assembly GCF_015864605.1. Taxonomy (NCBI): domain Bacteria; kingdom Pseudomonadati; phylum Pseudomonadota; class Gammaproteobacteria; order Moraxellales; family Moraxellaceae; genus Psychrobacter; species Psychrobacter sp. SCQQ22. The sequence goes on along the minus strand of NZ_JADYWZ010000006.1, from coordinate 220,128 downwards.
TGGCAGCTTTCCACCCCTACTCACTTTTCAGCCAGCATTTGTTGAAAAACAAGTGGTCTGCTGCGGACGTGAGCATCGTTTGTTTTATGACTCAGAGAGACTGACATTTAAGGAGTTAGAGCAAGAGCATCATTGGATTAAAAGGGGGTATATTACCGATGTCAGTATCAACCATATCCGTCCAAAAATATTAAGCGCTACCACTTATCATATGGAGGCAACTGCGCAGCTTATCCTTGCAGGTCATCATGTTGGCTACTTGCCGCGTGATCTCGCGAAACGCTATGAAGGGATGGGACTGATGAAAATACTACTGCCCAATGAGGCGAGTTATAACGTCGAACATCATTGGGCTTATAGAGGAAATCTGCACAAACAAGTTGCTGATTTTTTGAATAAAATGATGCATTTATTATAAATAAATTACTGCACATAACTCGGGCGTGTCTTCATTTTAAAAATGGTGATAAAAATCAGATAAATTGCCATCAAATAAGGAAAATAGCGCAGATAATATCGGGATATTGACCCGCTATTTGACGATGTTTGGCAAGATTTAGCCATTTTTAGCCCAGTTAGATGACTATTGAGTGAATTGAATACATGCTCTAAACTGCTGTTGGTAGCTCTCGATGTTTTAAGCCAATGGTTCTCAGCCTGCCTTTGTCATCGACTTCTTTGATGACCAGTGACCACTCGTCGCTTATGACGACAGTGTCACCAGAGACTGGTGCAGTATCCAAACGTTGCTTAACATACTCAGCGACTGTCTGGTCCCACATGCTTTTTGAGCCATCTTTAGGTTTTGGTTTTAGGTTGTCCACTAGAGATTCGGACGTCATCGCGCCAGTAAAAAATGGCAAATCGCCGAGTTTGACACTGGGTGATAGCAGCCAATCTCCATAAAAGTCATCAATCGCTTTATGATTCAAAGTCGTGTCATTAAAGATTTTGGCAATCTTGCTGGCGTGATTGCCTCGCATTGCATACCAAACGCTATCACCAAATTTGAGCTTCGTCTCTTCATCAGTAACGACAATCTGCTGTCCACGTACCAACGCAAAAATACGAATCTCATCAGGGTTGACACGCTTAGAGATCTCCAAGGGATGTCGACCTATAGCAAAAGCACCGGATTGAACTTCGAACTCATACAGAGTAATACTGGCTTTATCAGACACCCAAACTTCGTGTTCTTCTTTTGGGTCTTTGTTCGTTGGAATACGCACTTTAAACAAATTCGCCATGATAGGAATGGTTGTTCCTTGCAAAATCAAAGACACAACGACCACGCCAAAAGCAATATCGAACAGCATAAAGGCATTGTCTATGCCTGCCATCACCGGTAAGAGAGCCAATGTAATAGGTACCGCACCACGCAGTCCAACCCAAGAAATAAAGCCAATTTCTCTGTCTTTAAATTTGAATGGTTTGACACTGGTATATACGGCGATAGGACGAGCAACGAAGATCATAAAGGCCGCTATCGCTACTGAATAGTGCCAGACATTGAGAACATTCGATGGTGTGACTAGTAGCCCTAATACGACAAATAGCACCGCTTGTGATAGCCATGCAAAGCTATCCATCACTCGCATCACATGCTCAGTCGAGCGCACTTTGTGATTGCCAATCATGACACCCGTGAGATATACCGCCAAAAACCCACTACCGCCTAGCATGTTGGTAGCCGCAAAAACGGCCAAGCCAGCAGACAGTATCAAAATAGCATACATACCCTCTGCCAAGTGCACCTTGGGCAATAGCCGCGATAACAAATAACCAAAGAGCAAACCCATGCCTAAACCAACGCCCAACTGCTGCAACAGCAAACCTAAAAATCCAAGTACGCTCTGACCATCCGGATCCACATTTAGGGCAATCAAACCAGTGACCAATAAAATAGCCAATGGATCGTTGCCACCGGACTCCAGCTCAAGCGTGGCTTGGACGCGATCGTTAAGCTTGACACCGCCATTACGTAATAGAGAAAATACCGCTGCCGCATCGGTCGAACCAACGATGGCCGCCATCAATAGACCAAAGCGCCAATCGACATCGAGCAACCAAGTGACAAACACCCCGAGCACCATGACCGTGGCTAGCACGCCCCATGTGGCTAGCGTAATCGCGGGCTTGAGTCCGACTCGGAATGACTTAAAAGAAGTACGCAGACCACCATCTAGCAAAATACAGGCTAAAGCTGCCTGCCCGACGAAATTGGCCAACGCATATTGAGAAAACTCAATCCCTAAGATACCTTGCTCGCCAGCCAACATGCCTACTATCAAAAACAATAGTAACAATGGAACGCCCAAGCGCGCTGACAATGTACTGGCCATAATACTGGCGAAAATTAACAATGCTCCTACGAGGTATAGGATATTTAAGGTATCCATCTTTTTTTAAGCCCTATTTTTATCAATGGTGATGAATTAAGTTGGTGCGAAAATATTACAATTTAATCTTTTACCTTTACTAGTAAGATCCAGATCTAAATATAGTTGATTCAATTTAAAAGAGAGTCAGGGCAACCGAGTGTAGCTGTAACTGTGATACTTCAAGCGAGGTTGACGCCGCCATTCTTTTATAGAGGATTACCTATACTAAAAATATCATTAAGAATAACATCTACTATCATGTCTATAAAAACTATCTATAAAGATTTTTACTAGCATTTTCTTTCACTTTGATCATGATTATATAAGTGAGTGTGATGACACGTCTTAAGCCCTATAAATACAGTTGGAGCTGTTTTGCATACTATTTTAGAGACTCTCTTCAATACTGGCTACGCTTGTATATATTGCCACGTAAGCACTAAAATAGCGGCAGCAATCATCCAAGCCACAACTCCTAGCATTAATGCTTTATATAAGCTGACATAGCCAATGCTAAAAAACACCACAAAAGTATAGATAAGATGAGGTATGACGCCGAGCATGCTAAATATCAAGGCGACTTTTAAATCAGCAGGGCTACGTTCGGTACCAACAATGAAATGGCTGATCAAAGTAAACGTGGGGAAAAGTGGCGCAAGTGCTGCCAAATAGAAAAATCGAGTTTGTGCAAATAATTGAATCGCCAATACCATCAAGGCACCAATAAGCATTTTTAGCCAAATCATGATGCGTTCTCTCCTGTCGCATATCAATCGCTTAATTTATCACGATAATGAACGCACAGAACAAAATAGCTGATAATAAATAATGAGAATCCTAAAATACAAAAAAAGCCCTACTTAGCATTGTGCCAAATAGGGCTTTCACTGTCTAAAAACTAAAAAAAATTGATATAAAAGTTAATTTCTTTTATGCACTGCTATTCATTTAAGAAGGCTTTAGTGCCGCGCTGATGTCTGCTAATAATGGCGGGATATCATGCTTGTCGGCGATGACTTCTAGCATCACCAACTTATCCGTAGTCACTGCTGCTTTTTCGAGTGCTGCTTTCAACTCACCAGCGGTCTCTACTTTGATCATTAAGCTATTTTCTTCAGTCGCACCAAAGGCTTGTGGCATCAACTGCCAATTGCATTTAGGAATATCATTGTAAGCTTGATTTTCACCATGGATTGCACGCTCTACCGTGTAGCCATCATTATTAATCAATACAATGACTGGATTGATCCGCTCTTGGATCATCACTGCGATTTCTTGAATAGTGAGCAAGGCAGAACCATCACCAATGAGCAACACACTACGCTTGTCTGGTGACGCAATGGCAGCACCCAAACTTGCAGGCAGCGTATAGCCAATCGAACCCCACATTGGTTGCCCGTAAGAGGTAACACCCTGTGGCAAACGCACATCACTAATACCAAAGTATGCGGTACCTTGTTCAGAGAAAACCAAGTTATTATGATCTAAGTGGTCTGCAATAATATGCCACAGATCATCTTGGCGGATGGCTTCATCGTCTTTGCCGTTTTGCTCATGAGGATTGACAGGCTCACAGAAAGGTTTTGGCACGATTTTGATACCAGAGGTCATGACTTCATGCAAGACTTGCAACGCATCTTTTAGTGCAATCGGTGCAAAATTCTGACCACTAATTGACGCACGCTCATAATGCAAGTCTACTACCACATCTTCGTTGATATCTTGGCTGAATCCTGCCGTAGTTGTATCCGTATATTGCACCCCTATTTTTATCAGGCATTCGCAGTTTTCTACTACGTCCTTGACCACAGGGCGTGAGGCGACGCCTGCATAAGTTCCTGCCCAGCGATTACTGTTTTCATCAAGTAGCGTTTTACCCCAAGACAGCGTGGTATAAGGAATATCCGTATCAGCAATCAGTGCTTTAAGCTGATTTTGCAACCCTAAACGATGCACCATCAAATCTGCCATAAGCGTCGTGGTTTTGTTCGGTAAAAACGCTATAAGTGCTTGCTTGAAATCCGCCAATGCCGCTTGGCTAGTGATATCTTCTTGGCTGTCGATCAGTTTTGTGGTTGGTGGGTAAATGGGCATTTTTGCTACATCAGGTGATAACAGCAAATAACCAGGACGATGTTTCTTAAGAATCAAGCGGATGACACGATCAATCTCTGAGGCCGCGTTTTCTGGTGTGAGTTGCGCCCGTGCCACGGTCACTGGCTCCACCATTTTAATAAAGTGATTGAATACGCCATCACCAAGCGAGTGATGAATACGGCGCTTTGAGTCTTGTAGAGCGGTACTTGGCGCTCCCACAATATGTAATACAGGCGCGTACTCAGCAAAAGAGCCTGCCGTCGCATTAATCGCTGACAACTCCCCCACACCGAAAGTCGTGACCATTGCCGCAAACCCACGCTCACGGGCGTATCCATCTGCAGCATAACCAGCATTTAGCTCATTAGTATTACCCACCCAACGCAATTTATCAGAGGCAAGAATATTATCCAAAAAAGTTAGGTTAAAATCACCAGGGACACCAAATATCTCCGACGCACCCGCTTCTGCGATGCGATCAAACAAATAATCAGCGATGGTATATTGTTGACTCATTTTATATCCTTATGACTTATCATTATAAGTATTGACGATTGTTTATCTAATTGAAGTAAATTATAAATCGTATTCCAGCCTATTTATTCAATGCAAAGCTTTTGGAATAGTTTTTATAAGAAACTGTTATAACATATCTATGCAGTTGGATGACATGCCTGTTTTACTAACTTTACTTTTTTTTAACGTAAGTGTTGACAGGTAAAAAAAACTGCGTATAATACGCCTTCATCAACTGACGATAGTTAATTGATAATTAGCGGGAATAGCTCAGTGGTAGAGCATAACCTTGCCAAGGTTGGGGTCGAGAGTTCGAATCTCTTTTCCCGCTCCAAATATGGCTTGAAAGAGCACTAAAATACTCACTTCTTATTTAAGAAGTGAGTATTTTTTTTGCCTGATTTTCGGGGCTTTTAGAGAAATTCTCGAAATATCTTTTTAAATATAGTTAAGTCTAACTACTCAAACAAAAATCCCGTTTTCTTGACGGTGCCCAAACTGTGCCCTACCCTAAAACCTCTTTCAATATCTCGACGTACATCCCCAGTACAGTTAGTATTATGCACCCAAATGCCTTTTTTTCCTACAAAATAAGTATGAGTATCGGCGACTTCAATGTTATAGACATAATCAGTGAAGGCATTGGATGTAGCTCTGGAGTCGTTCTCCCAATCTGGCACTCTGTAGGCTGCAACTAACTTACTATAGTACTCTATCTCGACACGATTCTCAGGATTGTCTTTGTCTAAAAACTTATGAAACTTCGCATAAGGTTCAGAACCATCCTCCGAATGTAAGTCCCTACCTAAAAGACTATTGTCATCATTAGTAAACACCTCTACAGCTTCACCATTCCTAAAGTCAATCACCCCTACCCTATATCAATTTCACCTGGATCTGCATGCTTATCTTGACAGCTGTGCATATACAACCCAACCTTTGGATCGCTAGTTGCTATGACATACTTTCCTCCAATTTGATAAGGATCATACACCTCTTCGTGATATCTACCAGATATGTCAAGTATTTCACCTTGATGGCCTCTTTCTGGAAAAATATAATTAACAATATCGTTAGATGTAATGAACTTTGCAGCTACCCATCTTGGTTTTTCCTCATCGCTGGATTCCGTGCAGGCTGGATGATTATCAGTACAGTAAATACCCTCAACAGGCGTTATAATCTTTTGTTTAGTAGCAGACTTGATGGTTCTTATCACAGGCTTATAGACCAGTTCTCCTTCACCACTTTCATCTTTAGACAGTACTTTATCACCGATTTTTAACTCCTGAATCGGTACTAGACCTTTATCAGTATGTACGAGCGTGCCTGCGACAAAGCAAAACTCTTCTTTAACCTTTATCTTTTCTGCTAACTTAGCTCTATCATCTGTTGATGCCAGTAGTTTTCTAGCGAGCTTATCTTGATCAAATAAATCATTTATGATTTCCTGATGCAATCTACTGGAACTATAGTCCGCAAACTTTTTATCTGAGCGAATCCCAAAATCAACGATATCCTCATCTACCTTATATTTGTAATAGTCAATTAAACTATCTACATCGTTAATGATTGGCTGTTTTTCATTCAACCTTCTGATCACAGAAGCATCAAGAATGCTGGCTCTAGAAGCAAGAATAAAGCTATTATGTATCTGTAGCGCTTGAGCAAGATGTTCATAAGTGCTTAATTCCTTATTAATATTATTTTTTAACAAGTGAGCGTTTTCGTATGCATATTGCGCTGCATCCAGAGAGTCTTGCTTGCCTTGTCCTGGAACAGTCAATATTTTGTTTGAGTCTTTTATACTAAATGTCGTGCCATCGACCATGTCCTTTATAAATTTAAGCTTATCCGCTGAATTTGTATCAACTTCACCCAAAGAAATATCATATATTTTTTTGGCAACTCGTTTTCCTTGTTCATTTTCAACCGTTTTCCATGTACTGTTATTAATCACTTCTTTCAATTCAAAGCTCCCATCCTTAATAGCTTCTATAATATGTTTATCAAATATCTCATATTGCGTTTTATTTTTAAGGGAATGTAAAATAACTACATTTGGATTTTGATCACCTTTCAGTCGATAAAGTTGTCTATACATTATATCTATATAATTATGTCGAGCAATATTTGCAAAGCTTTCCTCATTGTAAGCGGCTTTAGGATTGTCTGCATGTTTGTTCAAGCCCGAGAATGTCAGTGACGCCTTGCGATCGACCACCACATCTCTAACATACTCTTTGCCCTTAAAAATAAATTTAAAATTCTCGAAATATCTTTTTAAATATAATTGAATCTAACTACTCAAATAAAAATACCACTTTCATAACGGTGCCCATGTGGTGCCCAAACTGTGCCCTACCCTAAAACCTCACATACATAACTGACCATACTTTGGCTATACCAGCTATTAAGCATAATATGATGAATGTAAAATTTCTATAACAACTTCTCTTAAATACAGTTTGAGCTTAGTGGGCTAATAAATTGCGCTCGAAAGAGATACTATTAAGATTTTATATGAGATTATGATTTTTTAATCATTTAACCTCTTACATTACTGCACACTATTAATGAAAGCATCTGTCTTCATATAATCTTCTAGGGCCGTTGTAAACCTTTCAATGGCTTTCAATCTACTTGACTTAGGATAGCGATTCGTCACTTGATAACAAGTATATTCGGGTGCAAGTACACTAAGCTCAGATATTTTAACAGGGTGGATTCTTTCAAATACACGTGCAATCCAAACAGGAACGATAGCCCATTTTTCTTCAAAGTCAAAAACAGTGAATAATAGTGAAACCGTATCAACACTAGAATACTCATTCTGATTTTTTTCCCACCAAAAATTATGCCATATATGGTATTCAGAAACACTTGAAAAAAGAATTTCATCAGCTGTATCTAAATCATGCGGGTGAACCAATCTAGCATATTTTGAGGAGATGGAAGAAATAACAACGCCTCTAGATTTAAATAAAGGTTTAGATATAGCATTTGGATATTTTAATGAATTAAGTGTGAAGCCGATATCGATATCGTTATTCTCAATGAGGTCATAAATAGTTTTGCTCCAGTGAGAACTCACATTTAAAGTAATCCCATTGCAGCTTTCACTAGCTTTCTTATCATCTGTATTATTGTTATTAATCAATTCTTTATATAGATTTGAAAACACACAAGTATTTAAACTATCAATACTAGCTACACTTAAGTTCATTTTAGACTCTTGTAATGCCCATATTTTCGTTTCCCGCCATAACGCTTTCCAACGCATCGCTATTTCAACAAACTCCTCTCCCTTTTGTGTCAAGGTGACTAGCTTTTCACCACGTCCACGTATGAATAACTCACAGTCAAGATGTTCCTCTAGAGCGCGCAAGCGATGACTAACTGCCGATTGAGAGATGAACAGATTTTTGCTCGCTAAAGATAAGTTCTTTGTTTCTGTGATCATCAAAAATGTTTCTATTTGCTCAGTCTTCATTAGATTACCTCATGTTTATATATTAATAGTTTGAATATATCTAACCGCTTTAATTCATTATTATAATATTAACTGTAATGGTAGATTTAGGGGTGGATAAATTTTGTGCCAATAGTTGCAACATTGTTCCTACAGCATTAACTAGCCTTGCAGGTTAGAACCTCACATGAACGTAACACATAGGAAGTGTCATTATGAGAAAAAAAAGGATGCAACTAAGTACTAAAGTATTCATTGGATTTGCCATAGGTATAGCCGCAGGTATCTTCTTTAAAGAACAAGCGCTGATCGCAAAGCCCATTGGAGATCTGTTCTTAAACCTAATCAAAATGATAGTTGTACCACTCGTGGCTTTCTCAATAGCAAGTGGAATCTCCAATATGGGAGACATACAGAAGTTAAAACGTGTGGGTAGTAAAACGTTACTATTTTATGTCGTAACCACTTTGTTATCAGGAGTCATTGGACTTATTGTTGCAAATTTATTGATGCCTGGACAAGGTTTTGAGATGAATATTATTTCAACAGATCCAGTTGTAATAAAAGAGATGGCTAGTGTCTCTGAAACGCTGCTAAGCATGGTACCGACCAACCCTATTCAAGCGCTCGCTGAGGGTAACTTAATGCAAATTATTATCTTCTCCTCCTTTTTTGGTATTGGAATGACAATACTAGGCAAACAAAGCGAGCCCTTCAAGAAGGTTGTTGATAGTGGAACGGAAATAATGCTTAAGGTTACTGACATTATTATGGGATTTTCTCCTTATGGTGTTGCTGCACTAATCGCTGCCTCAGTTGGTGAGTATGGCTTGGAGATATTTGGACCGTTGGCTAAATTTATTTTGGCTGATTATGTAGCGATGATCTGCGTTGTTCTATTCTTATATATCTTCCTATTAAAGTTCGTAGCTAAAGTAAGCTTAAAAGAATTTTTCAAACATATCCCTGCCGTTTGGGCTATCACGGCAAGCACAACAAGCAGTTCAGGCTCCCTTCCAGTCACTATGAAAGTAGCAGAAGAAAAATTTGGTGTGACAAAAGAGCTAGCAGGTTTTTCTCTTCCTCTGGGTGCAACGATTAATATGAATGGCGCAGCCGTTTATTTCGCCGTTGGGACTATGTTTGTTGCTCAGATATATGGCATTGAGATGACACTCTTTCAGCAATTTATGACCATCACTATGGCAACGCTAATAGCAATTGGTTCGCCAGGGATTCCAGGTGGTGGCATCGTGATGATGGTTATTCTATTGGACTCAATTGGGTTACCTGCTGATATTATCGGCTTAATTGCGGCAATCTACAGAATAATTGATATGGGACATACCACACTCAACGTAACAGGCGACATGGTTTCAACGCTTTGTATTGCCAGAATAGAAAACTTATTTGAAGACGAGATTGAATCAAATCAAGAAGTAAAATTAGCCAAAACATAACTCTCTTCTTACATTAAACAATAGAGCTAAAACTATTAAACAAAGCAGAGAATACGGTGTTGTGACTTTATTATCTGCTTTGCTTACGCACTCTTAAATTTTAAAAAATAATAGGATAATCGTCATGAAATACAACATTGAACAAGGTGAGCTTTTCAGTAAGTCCTTGAGTGAGATGATTAAAGACAAATTTTATCACGTGGATATCGACCCAATTAATAAAACAAAAAGGCTTTTCTTTGATAACTCAGGTGGCTCGTTCAGATTGAAAGCGGCCAGTAATATTTTTAAAGAACTAGATGAATTACCAGACTGTCCGGAACATGGTAATACAACTGCGAAATGGCTAATGGATATCCAAGAAGAAGGTTATCGTTCCATAGAAACCATCTTAAATATTGATAAAGGCAGTATCGTTACATCGCTCACTGCCTCTATGGTCATGTTTGATATAGTCAGAACTGTGATGGAGAATGTACCTGGCAGTAATGTGGTGACGACTTTGTTAGAACACCCTTCGGCTTATGACGCAATGGCTTCTTATGCCAAAGCGACAGGGAAAGAGTTAAGAGTGGCTAAGACTAACCCTGTGACGGGTGGCGTCGATGTTGAGGATGTGATCAAACTGATTGACCAAGATACGTGTTTATTAAGCTTTATGTATGCATCAAATGTGTCTGGTGCCTTGTTAGATGAAGCCAAAATAGTGGCCGAAGCAAGAAAGATTAAACCTGATCTGTATATTGTGGCTGATGCAGTACAACATGCACCACATGGGATTATCGATGTGAGCAAAGTCCCCGTTGACGGGATTAATTTTGCGCCTTATAAGTTTTTTGGTCCACGTGGTTTTGGAGTTGGTTATGTGTCAGAGCGATTGGCGAAATTACCACACAATAAGTTAATTGCGAAACCACACGATTATTGGCAACTTGGTAGCCCTGCCCCAGCACATTTTGCAGCAGTCACTGAAGTCGTCAATTACGTGTGTTGGTTAGGAGAGCAGTTCATTACTTCAACGAAAAGAAGAGATCTTTTTGTAGAAGGTATGACCCGTATCAAATTTCATGAAAGAGCTTTAATGCACGCAATGTTAGAAGGCACTAAAAATGTACAAGGGTTAAGGCATATAGACGGCGTAAATGTCTATTTAGATTGCAAAGACTTAACCCAAAAAGACTTTATTATGGCGATTGGTTTTGACAATTTAGAATATAAAAAAGCGGTAGATCATTATGAAGCAGCAGGGGTAGTCACTTTCGAACGTTTACTATCAAGCCCTTATTCATCAAGAATGTTGGAATCATTTGGTTTGAAAGGTTCAATTCGTATATCACCAATCCACTGCCATAATCTACAAGATATAGAGGAATTTTTAGAAGTTACCAAAACACTTTGTCAGATGCAGTAATTTAACTTAGCTTAAAGGCTTTTAATCATTCCGACATATAAAAATTTTGACTGAAATGAAGTTATATTATTCACCTCATTTTAGTCAAAATATAGCTAATACAACGAGTTTGCCAAGTTTTCTTGTATACCTTTTTTAATATAGAACGACATAGGTTGCGCAATATTTATATCGTTAGTATCATTTCAGTTTTGAAATGACTCAATTACAATTAGGAAAAATATTATGGCAAAATTAGAATCAAACATTGAATTAGAAGCCGCGGCATTTCGTCGCTTACTAGCTCATTTAGACGAGCGTAAAGATGTACAAAATATCGAACTGATGAACCTTGCCGACTTTTGTCGTAACTGTTTATCCAAATGGTATAAAGCTGCTGGTGAAGAGCGTGGTATTGAAATCGAATACGAGGATGCGCGCGAGCTTGTTTATGGTATGCCTTACTCTGAGTGGAAAGAGAAGTATCAACAGAAAGCAACGCCCGAGCAGTTAGCACGCTTTAACGAGATTGAAGCAGCTAAGAACAAAGCGGATTAAAGCTGACAGTGATGGCTCAAATAAAATAACCCATCACTAGGGCATGTCCTAAATAATCATATCAAAAAAGCCAATACTGCCGCTAGATTAGCGGCTTTCTATAGATTTGAGTATGCTACTAAACCCTATGGTTCCTTGTTTCTGCATTTGACGGTCAAATAGGCGACCGACTAATGGCAATGGTACCGTCAATCGACCCTCAGATACCCAAGTCACGTGTGTGGTTCCATCGCCCAAGTCTTTTAAATCAATAACGCCTTTATCATGTTGCATTTTTATAGGTCTAGATTTTTCGATTTGGTATTGCATATGAGTAGGACGCTCAAATGCCGTAATTCGCTCCCAAAACTTAACAGGTCCCGATTGAATGGTACGTAAAGCCCCAACGCCATTGCGCTCCTCGTCACCTTCATTCACCAACTTAGCTACACCTACGGCTTTAAATGAGCCATAACTGGCATGGTCGCTCAGTGCTTCAAATACCTCATCAATCGGTTTTTTGACAATGCGTTCTACTTTTATTTTAAACATAATATTATCCTGTTAAAGTCAAAGTTAAAATTAGTTAGCTTACGGACATTTAAAACATGAATAAAGCAGTCGCACGTTAAAAGCTTATGATCGCGAAACTACTACCGCTTAGACCCTCGGCCTTTTGAAGGACGCCTGCCATTGGTAGCGGGTTTGCCATTGCCTCCAGACTTACTACTACCCCCTGACGGCTTACCACGACTAGTAGGACGTCCATCCCTACCTTTAGAACCCGCTGGCTTTTTAGCATCATCCTTAGCGTATTTGTTACGCCCCTTTGCCGCACCCGCCGATTTTGAAGATGGTTTTGACTTTGATGAAGCATCGGTACGAGGTTTTTTTCGTGGCGCATTACTAGATTTCTTAGGTGGCTTACTGTCTTGCGAAGAAGAGTCTTCTATAGATTTGAGTAAAACAGACAACTCTTTTGGCGTCAAATCTCGCCAGTCTCCAACAGGCGTACCCTTGAGACTTACATTCATAATCCGCGTACGCTCAAGTTTTACGACTTCATAACCAAAATGCTCACACATACGGCGAATTTGACGGTTTAGACCTTGAACTAGCGTGATGTTAAACACATTGGGCGCTACTTTAGTCACTGGGCATTTTTTCGTCATCTTGCCAAGCATCGGCACACCGCCCGCCAAACCCTCAATGACACTGTCGGTTAACGGCTTATTGACCGTGACCAGATACTCTTTTTCATGGTTATTACCAGCACGTAGCACCTTGTTGACTAGATCGCCATTATTGGTCAAAAAGATTAACCCTTGGGAATCTTTGTCCAAACGTCCAATCGGGAAAATACGTAAACTATGCCTCACAAAATCGACAATGTTATTTTTCTCAGAGCTTTCTGTGGTGCTCACAATGCCCACTGGCTTATTCAAAACAATAAACACAAAATCATCGGGCTCTCGTGGCTCAATAAGCTGCCCATTGACCTTTACCGCATCTCCAGCAACCACTTGGTCGCCTACTTGAGCACGCTTGCCATTAATGTACACATTACCTTGTTCAATAAAGCGATCAGCATCTCGCCTGGAGCAGATACCGCTTTCGCTGATGTATTTATTTAAACGAGTCGAGGAAGCGTTAAACATAAAGCACCGTTTTACCTGAGGAAAAGCTTTTTTGCTCAAAAAGCCTAAATTGAATGGATTATCAATAACGAAATAGCTCTCATTATATAGGAAATTCAGCGTCCCTTTGAGGAGAGATGAGCGAAGAGTTAGAAATATATCCAGAGTTGTGTCAATCAGAATGGCGTCAAAATCACTTTTTCATCATATCAAAGGTTTAAAAAATGGATAAGCATTAAAAAATGTAGGAGGGATTGAGCTTGTCGCTTCAATTTTTTGAGCCTAATTTACTTTGACCTATGCTATTCATTCCGTGATGCGCTTTTCTAACTCAGCTAACAGCTTATACGCACTTGAGACTCAAGCAATGAGAATAGAATAAAAAACGCAGAGCACCACTTGATGCCCTGCGTTTGTTAGATTGAACGGTATCTACAGAATACTGCGTCTAAATTGTAGATAGGCCGCTGTGATTGCCGCCGCATCCTCTATCTGCGGATAATGACCTAACATAGGCATATTGGTTACATTAGCATCGGGTATCAACTGACGATAACGATCAATCATATGCTGTCCTGAGATGGGATCTTTGGCACCAGCAATCAGTTTAACTGGTACAGTACTATTGATAATGGCACCTACCCATCGATCTCGGTACTGCTGGCGTTGGGGGATATAGTTAATCAACTTATGCATCACACCCAACCCATCATTGTGACTTAACAGCTGCCATAGCGTATCTATCACCTCTGACGTGGGCGGCGTGTTGGGTCCAAATATCCGCTGTAAACTACCCGCAAATTTCTGTTTATTAATTAACTTCGATACCAAAAAACCTAATGGCGAGAGCAATAGATTCTGTACCAAGATAGGTTTGTGCGTCTCAGGAAACAGACCACCGTTTAAAAAGCATACGCTAGCAATGTGTGGCTCAGCACTCCCTTCGACTTGTCTTGCCAGCAACTCCTGAGCCACTGTATCACCATAGTCATGCGCTAAGATATGATAATCACTGATACCCAGTTTTTCTAAAACTGCTTGATAAATATCGGCCTGCTGACTGATTAGATAGCGCGCGTTTTTGGGTTTGGCTGATAACCCAAACCCCAGCATATCGAGGGTGATGACATAATAGTGCTCGGTTAACGCGTCCCACATGCCCTCCCAGTCCCAACTTGCACTAGGATAACCGTGAATCAATAGCAATGCAGGCGCACTTTTATCCCCTGCATACCGAGTGAAGATTTGGTGCCCATGAATAGTTTCATACTGGCCCTGCCGTTGCCACTCATCAAGAGTTATCATTAGAGACTTACTCCTCAAATGATGGATCAGTGCGGCGCAGTTTTCTTAGTAACGCAGGCCATGCAATATCGCCATTCGCGCCTCTGGTCACTTGCTCTGATGCAGCTTGGATACCTGCCAAGATTTGTGCTGGTATTAGTGTCAATACACCACCCCCGCTCTGCGCTTTGATCTGAATCTCACAAGCTCTTTGCATGATATACATGTATAAAAATGCGTTGGCAACCGTATCAGCACAAGTGAGCAGACCATGGTTACGCAAAATCATAAAGTGAGCATCACCTAAATCAGCAACCAAACGGACTTTTTCTTCAGGGTTTAATGCGACGCCTTCATAATCGTGATATGCCAAGTTGGATAGCGGAAATAATGACTGTTGCGAGATGGGTAGTAAGCCTTTTTCTTGCGCTGAAACGGCAACGCCATCATTTGTGTGCAGATGAATGACGCAGTGCGCATCATCACGAGCCTCGTGCACAGCACTATGAATGATAAACCCAGCTGGGTTTACGTCGAACTCTGATGGTGCTACTTTTTCGCCTGATTTATTGACCTTAACCAGACTGGATGCTGTAATCTCTTCGAATAACATGCCGTATGGATTGATTAAAAACTCATCCTCAGTACCCGGTACGCGTGCAGAGATATGAGTGAATACCAAATCGTCCCAGCCATAAGAAGCAATCATTCGATAACAGGCGGCAAGATTTACTCGCATCTGCCACTCTTGTTCGCTCATATTATGGTGTACACTCGATGATGAGTCCATTGATGTATTGGTTTGCATAGCTGTTTGCATGGTGTATTCCTTTACTGTTTTAGATATCCCGAATTATTACCTTACACCATTTCATAAAACCAAATCTGTCAAAAACATTACACTTATGAATATTAATCATTATTTAAATAACGACCCATGGTTTAGTCAACTACCAGCCATTGTGCAGCCGCTACTGGCAGGCGATGCGATGCTAAAGATATACCAAAAAGGTCAAATGATTCATGCCATCGGTGACAACGATGATGCGGCTTTACACTTTGTCGTGTCGGGTACGATCAGAGTCTGTAATGTGAGCGCTAGTGGACATGCCATGACACTGGCGCATCTATCTAGTGGCGAGTGGTTTGGTGAAATATCTATCATAGATGACAATCCTCGCACCCATGATGCGTGGACGATTAACAAAGTGACGCTAATCTCTATCCCTAGAAACCTAGTGATTCAGGCAGCGCAATCGCATCCGATTTTATACAAGCATCTCGCCCTTATTACTTGCCAGCGAATTCGCCGAGCATTTGATTGGATTGATGATGCTACCTCACTCAACACCTCAGCGCGACTGGCTAGTATGCTGATTGGACTGATCGATACTTATGGCAAGCAGACGGGAGATGATATCAAAATAGATCTGCGCTTATCGCAAGAAGAGCTTGGCTTTATGCTTGGCACTACCAGACAAACCATCAATAAAATTATTCAATCGTGGCAAAAACAGCACATTATCGAGATGCACTATGGTTTTATTACCATAAGGAATAAAACTCAGCTGATGGAAATGATGAATCCTGCATAAACTGGCTTTATCATTTGTTTTACTCACTTTTATTAGACAATGCTCTTTTTCAAAATAGATACAGTTGAATCCATATAATTTCCATACAAGGAAACTGAGCGCAAGTTATACTTTAGTATGCTTATCGAGGATGACGATGTAGCGGATTTGTATGGATTTGACTATACCTGTCATAAGGTTGATAGAGCCATGTCAAATCAGCATGCTAATGAATAAGTGTTAATATAGAAACCATTATTCCTATTGGAAAAATCTCATGAAAAAAACTAACATCGAAACCAGTAAGTTTCTAAGCTACATTCTAAGACATGAGCCTGAGTCTATAGGTTTAACACTTGATAGCGAAGGATGGGCTGATATCAATGACCTAATTCAACTGGCCAATACATCAGGCAATAATATTACTTTAGAGAAAATTCATTCTATTGTAGAGAACGATAAGAAAGGACGTTTTTCAGTTGCTAGCGATGGTCAATCTATCAGAGCCGTGCAAGGTCACTCATTGCAATCAGTAGATTTAAATTTAGAGGAGGCAACGCCTCCTGCAAGCTTGTTTCATGGTACGGCTCAACGGTTCATTGAGAGTATTAGCGCTGAAGGGCTCATATCAAAAGACAGGCAATATGTTCATTTGACAACAGATCATGAGACAGCCGTAAAAACTGGCATGCGTTATGGCAAACCTGTTGTATTAAATATTGATAGTCAAAAAATGCAAGAAGATGGGTGCAAGTTTTATCAAGCAGAAAATAATGTTTGGCTTACTTTAGCAGTGCCACCCGCTTATATAAACGTTTATAAATAGTACAGACTCTTTAGATTACATCAACTAAAACCCTGATGAGCTTATGATATACCCTCATTATAAAGGCGTGTTGAACATTCAATAATAGCCTTAATAGCAGCTATCGGTGAATGCTCAACACGCCTTAGACACAACTCATATGGAATACGCCGCGACAGCCTAGTTTATAGGCTTATCTTTTATACTACTCGGCATCATCTAATAACTTGTTCAGTGCCTCTACCATGGCATCATCTATGATATTGTCTTCTACGTAGTTGACTATCCCATCTATAGTCGACAGATCCATTTCACGAATGCCTAAGCTGGCTAGCTGCTCATTGATAGATTCTAAGCTTTCATTATCTTCAGCGTCATCCAATAGATGCTCTTCGAATCTACCTCTAACGAACCAATACATTTTTTCTAACAAGCTTTCTTTTTTGGTTAACGTCGAATAGCCATCACCGTAAATAAATAAATTGAAATGATAAGGTATCTCTACATCATTGATGAAAAAAGCACGTTTACATTCTAATGTGTAAGCTTGAATGTCTTCGTTTTCAACACCTTCGTCATTTTTATTGTCTTCATCATATTCAATCGCCTCTTCTATCAATCCACCTAGTATTTGATAGTTGCCTACTTTGATTTTGTGATTATAAATAATACTCGATTCCGCAATGGCTTCAAAAATAATAGCACTAACGTCTAACGTATTATTATCAATGTCATAAAATCTTTTGAGTGCTGGCAAAAACTCAGTCAACTGTTCTTCAGGCACTTGAATGAGAAACTGCTGCTCGTATATTTTAATCATATCTTCAGGAGCATAGGCATTAGCACTATCAGTCTCATTCCTACCGATAGGCTGCAAGGGTAAAAAGTTAAACGGGTTATCATTGGTCATTCAGAACTGCCTTTTTTATTTGGATTAACGTTGTTAAGTGTGAGCCATTACTTATTTGTAATAGCTTATAAGTGCACGACTGTTTACAATGTCACAGCGACTTAAAATCTATGGGCATATTGTCTCTTATTCAGACACTTTTAGATATATATGCGACTCAAAATAGAAGTATTTATAGCAGGTTAAAAGTCTACCTTACCTCGCAATGCCTTGGTTTTACCTCGCTGGGTTTTTTTATCTACACGTTTACGCTTAGCATTTCTACTGGGCCTTGTAGGCTTTCGGTTTTTGCTGATAGAAGTGGCCTGTATAATAAACTGTTGCAAGCGCTCAAGAGCATCCGCCTTATTTCTTTCTTGCGTGCGAAATTGCTGCGCTTTTAGTACAAACACGCCTTCTTTACTAATGCGATTATCATTACTGGCCAAGAGACGCTCTTTTTGCGGAGCGCTGAGACTTGAAGTTGTTATATCAAAACGCAGATGAATGGCAGAAGAGACTTTATTGACATTTTGCCCGCCAGCACCTTGCGCACGTATGGCGCTAATCTCTACCTCGTGGTCATTGAGTCTGATAGTGTTGCTAATGAAAATCATGATTTGCTTTTATATAAATAATCCATAATGTCTGCTCATCATAAATCATTATCGATAAAGCAGCCACTTTATAGTCAATTCTCTATAAAAAAGTGACAGCGTTAACCTCACTTGAAGTATCACAGTTACATTTGCAGTCGGTTACCTTGTTTCTCTTTTATAGAGAATCAACTATGCAATATTAATAATGACAGCAATCGTTAAAGAGTGACGTTTTAAAGCTCTCTGGCATTAAATATTGCTTAGGATTTTGAGATTATATTGACCTAAAGATTAATAAGACCCATTAAAATAAGATAGGACTATACAGTCAAATAGATTGCTAGGTTTTTAAAAAGTAGTTACAATCGGTTAATAATCCCGCCATATTTACGACAAGGAAGTCGATATGTCTCATCATACACCTCGTGCTGTTATTAAACGCCCTACTCTAAAAACCCTTACTCAGAGCATACTAGCCATTACACTATGTACGGCCGGACTCTCTCATGCTAATGACTATAGTAGCGTGACATTTTTTGGTGACAGTTTAACGGATGGTGGATACTTAAGTCCACTTACCCAAGGCACTTTTGGACTTGAGGAATCAGGTCAGTTCACTACCAACCCTGACAATACATGGGCAACCTCATTCGCTGAGCAGCTAGGTACAACCGCTGTCGCCAATACCTATGATGGTAGTCAAACGGGTAATAACTATGCCATTGGCGGCGCAAGAGCAGGCGTAGACGTCACTGCTTTTGGCATTCCAGTGGCTTCTGCCAATAGCCAAGTCGATAGCTATGTCGCCAATAACAAAGTAGATCCCAATGGACTATATGTTGTTTGGGCAGGCGCAAATGATTTACTTGCTGCGGCTACAGATCCTGATAATGCCCAAACTACGATACTTGGCGCAGTGGCTAGTCAGGTCGACACCATCAATACACTAAAAGACAATGGTGCAAACTATATTTTAGTACCCAATATTCCTGATATCGGTCTAACACCTAGAGCTATCGAGCAAGGAGCTGTAGCACAAGCGCAAAGTACTGGTGTAACTAGTCTATATAATCAATTTATGCTCAGTGGTGTGGCAAATACTGGGGCTAATATCATACCGTTAGATATGTTTAGCTTATTGCAAGAAGTCGCAGACAACCCTACCGCCTACGGCTTTACTAATATCACGACACCTGCTTGTAATACAGACAGCTCGCTCACTTGTGGATCAAGCGACTTAGTCACTCCAGATGCCAACGAAACCTACTTTTTTGCGGATGGCATACATCCGACCGGTAGTGCGCATCAAATGATTGCTGACTATGCAAATGCTGTTGTGACTGCGCCTAGCCTAATCGGTGTCCTGCCACATATTGCAACTACCACAGGACTGGCAACCAATGAGCGCTTACAATCTCACGTCAACCAAATCCAAAGCAGTGAGCAAAAGCCTGACCGTACGTTATGGGCGGTAGGTGAGTTTGAAGATCAAGACATCGCAGGGTTTGATAGTGATAACAATACACAAGTACTATTCGGCGTAGACTTTGCTCATCCCAATTCAGCCAACGCAGTCACTGGCTTATATGGCAATATTACTCAAAAAGAATTTGATAACTCAGGTGTCGCCACGGGTTTAAGCAATATTGAATTAGATGAAGTAGGTTTTGGTGTCTATCATAGCAATACGCTAGACAATTTTGGTGGCGTACAAATTAACGGTGCTGTTGGTTTTGGCAATATGGATGTGGATGTCACACGCGCCGTCACGCTCGGCAGCTATAAACAAGAATTTAAATCAAATGCTGATGGCAAACGTTTTTATGCCAACGTACAGGCCGGCTACCCAATGCAAGTAAGCAGCGTTGCTATCACCCCATATATTGGTGCAACTGCTAGCCGTGTAAAGATCAGTGAGCTTGAAGAACAAGAAAACTCTGGCATCGCCATGCAGTTCGATGAGCAAAAATATACCACGACTTATGGCAAGCTTGGGGTCAAAGCCAATCATAATGTCATGGAAAAACTAAACGTGTTCGGTGATATCCATTATCAAAAGCAGCTAAGTGACAATCGTGAAGCCGTAACAGCACGCCTAAACACATTGTCTAACATTAGCTTTAGCACACCAATGGCACAAACTGACGATGACAACTTTGCAATGACACTTGGGCTATCTAGGGACTTTGGTCAACTGAGTGCCAATGCAGGTGTTACGCATTCACAAGGTGATGATGATAAATCAACGAGTTTATTTGTTGGGCTTAGCGGCGCATTTTAAATAGCTCTGTCATTAAATCCTAAAATGTAAAGTGTAGAGTGTAAAATCACTACAGTGAAAATCTTATAGAACCGTCTAATGCAAAGAGCATTAGACGGTTTTTCTCTGTGTATCTGAGACTATTTTCAATAGCTACCCTCTTCCATTAGTTACATATTCATCATACTCGTCATCTTCTAAGACATATTCGGTCAGCTTTATTTACCAAACCATAACCTATAGACATACTTAGATGATAAAGGTATCATTAACAATTATCATTTACACTACGGTTCCATCATTATGTCTAAGCGCCATACTTTATCTCGTACTTTGCCCTACTCTCGTTTGTATAGCGCCATTCTAACCACCCTACAGACTTCTAAAAAAGCGCCTATGGTTCTAGCTGTAGGAACGCTATTGCAATTCAGTCCAGCATTTGCTGACACAACGATTGATACCGACCAAAGTGCTCAGCCAAGTGTCACGCTTGATCCTATCGTGGTGGTTGCCAACCAAACGCCAAAAGCAATCTCTGATATTCCGGCGACTGTCTGGTATATCGATGAATACAAAGTCGATGAAGCGGCACGTACGGGTAAGCGTTTAGGCGACTTTATCGCTTAAGAAGTACCCTCCCTCGATTTGGGTAGCAGCGGTCGTACAAGCGCAGGTCAAAACTTGCGTGGGCGTAGTATGCAAGTAATGATTGATGGGGTGTCACTCAATTCATCACGGGCTATCAGTCGTTATCTAGACTCGATTAGCATGGAAAATATCGAGAGTATCGAAGTATTGTCTGGTGCATCAGCAGTCTATGGTGGTGGTGCTACCGGTGGTATTATCAATATTAAGACCAAAAAAGCACAAGCTGGTGAACCACAAATCACCACCTCTATACAAGCAACATCAGGTTTCCAAGATGAGGATGACATCTCTTACAAAGGTCACGCCTCAATCGGCGGTGGTACAGAAAATATCAAAAGTAAGCTAGCCGTCACTTATGAACAGACCGGCTCTTTCTTTGATGGCAGCGGTAAAATGCTGGTTCCTGATACCACTCAGGGTTCGTTGCAAGACAATGAGACCATTGATATCTTGGCCAGCACACAGCTCCAGATAGATGAGAAGCAAACCTTAGACTTGTCAGCACAGTACTATAATAGTGAGCAAGACACAGATTACGGTATTCAGTATGATCTAACCACTTATCCATTCGGTGCCGAGATTAGTGACGGTTTTGAGAGTGATCGACAAGCCAGCACGGAACGTCAGCAATACAATGCCAATTACCACAATACTGAGCTATTCGGTCATGAAGTATATGCTCAGCTCTCACATCGTACCGAAGAGCTGAGCTTTATTCCATTCATCTATGGCACTTACTTTGCCGCTTCAGAGCAGTCAACTGACGTGACTTCAGCACGTGTCGCACTAAGCAAGGATTGGACTGAAAAGCTCAAGTTAACCTATGGTATCGACGGCTATCAAGACAAACTTGACAGTAATAAAATGATATTTAATCAGGGTACGAGCATTGCTACTGGTGGTCTGGTCAATGATGAGTTTGCCACCGTTGGACGCTACCCTGGCACTGAGGTAAATTCTATCGCTGGTTTCATTCAAGGTGATTATGAGCTAACCAATAAGCTAAGCGCGACAGCTGGTATGCGCTACCAACACCTAAACAATAAAATCGATGATTTTGTCTCTAGCACAGTACAGACTGATATTGCTTTAGGCAATGCCACGGGTGGTGACGCGATCCCTGGCGGTAGCACTGACTATAATGTCAACTTATTTAATCTGGGACTTAACTATAAACCTACCAGTAACCTACGCTACTTCGCAAACTTCTCACAAGGTTTTGAGTTGCCTGATCCTGCTAAGTTTTATGGTCAAGGCATCTATGCAAAAAATGCAGCAAACTATTATGAGCTTGTTAATGGCTCTAATGTCTCTGGTACCGAACTTGATGGCATCAAAACTGATAGCTACGAGTTAGGCACGTCGTTCAATCACAACAATTTGACGGGTCAGCTGACTGGTTACTATAGCGTATCGGATGGCAGTATCGATTATGATCGCAGCACACTGCTGATCACTCAAAGTGATAATAAAAAGCGTGTGTATGGTGTTGAAGCAAAGGGCGATATGCGATTAATGACAATGTGAGCATCGGCGCACTGGCACATTGGGTCAAAAGCGAGACGCAGGTTGATGGTAGCTACGAAGATACTGTCGTGACTGACACCAGCCCAGCCAAATACGCTCTGTGGACACGCTGGGAAGATGACAACCAAGCGCTTAAGCTACAAGCAAATATGATGCGTGACGTCTCAGGTTATGATTCAAGTAGCGACTCTACTCAAGAGCTAGATGGCTATACTACGGTTGACCTTGATTACACTTACTTCTTACCTTCAGGTGAGTTTAGTCTAGGTGTTCAAAACTTATTGGACAAAGATTACACCACCGTTTGGGGGCAACAAGCGCAGATATATTATGGTAGCTACGCACCTGCATC
The DNA here is from genome assembly GCF_015864605.1 of Psychrobacter sp. SCQQ22. Taxonomy (NCBI): domain Bacteria; kingdom Pseudomonadati; phylum Pseudomonadota; class Gammaproteobacteria; order Moraxellales; family Moraxellaceae; genus Psychrobacter; species Psychrobacter sp. SCQQ22. Next base: position 196,700 of record NZ_JADYWZ010000006.1, on the reverse strand, counting down.
AGCATTTGATTACAAAGGTCTAGGACGTACTTATACGGTTGGCTATACCCATCGTTTTTAAGTGATAGGTCAGTTTATATCATATAGATAATGTAGACTAAAAAAAGTCCCTATTCATGTGAATAGGGACTTTTTTGTTTTACAACATCTAATACTTGCTAATCGTTAAGATGTTAAATCATTAATTCTATAGAAGCTTTTGTATTCAGACATTGCTAGATTTTGGCAATCCATATGCTATGGTCTCAACCACTTCATTGTTCTGCTCAGCAATTAGTTGATAACCCTTGATCACACCATCATAGGGCAAACCGCTCACATACTGCTGATAATGATCATAGATAGCATCTTTTATGATCGATGTGCGTTTTGCTTTATTCATTTCAGCAAAATCATTAGGTAGACGTATATGAGCCAAACGCGATACTCCGCAACGAACCATCCAATTCGCATTCACAAACTCAAAATCTATCTCTGCTCGTAAACTATATGTACATAAAGACTTTGGAGGATTAACTAAATCGTGTTTGATCTGAGCAATATCTTCTGCGAATGGCTGATAAGGTATATCGAGCACTGAAAATAGCGTCGCTAAAAATTCGTCAGCGGTGAAATATTTATCAATATAGCTGCCATCAAGCCCAAGGAACTTGCTCGACAATACATGACGCAGGCGCTCACACGCAGGAATGGTATGCTTTAGCGGATAACCCATCTTTTTGATAATATCTTGCGAACGCAGCTCAAGCGTGTCTATTTGATTGATCACGTATTGCGCTAAAAGATGATGTGGGTGATAACGACGGGTATATTTGGATTGGTTGGCAACATGGCTCATGAGATTAAACACCTTAGACTCCTGTAACTCCGACAAAAAAGTATGATATAAGCCCATATGGGCAAATAAAATCAGGCACAAATGAGGATGTCGGAGTACAGGCTCATGCGCTTTACCAGAGTTCTTTTATATCGTGCTGGAAGTTGCAAGGTTTGCACACCACTGCTATTACAAGAATAGTCGGTGATGACAAAACTGTTAAACCCACGATAGACAACGCAATAATGATAGCATATTAAATGATAAAAAATAAATACCGATATGTGTGCCCGTTTGTGAATAATTGTTTTTCACTTTAAGCACTCAATCTTCGATATTTCTATATATCATTTGTTCATATGCTAGTAAGAAGCTAAATCTTTAAACGTTAGTATTAAAAAATTAGTATGGAAACACTAGTGTTAAAGCACTAAAGATATTACTTATACCTTAACGATTTACATCAACGACTATTCGACCACGAATTTTGCCATCTAACAACTCACTTGCTGTTGGAATGACTTCGCTCAGGCCAATCTCTCTTGTGATTGCATCCAATTGTGTCATATCCAGACTCGTACTCAAGCGCTTCCAAGCTTCTATACGCTCATCATAAGGTCGCGTCACGCTATTGATACCAAGCAAACTAACACCGCGCAAAATAAATGGCGCAACAGTAGCAGGGAAATCCATACCTTGAGCCAGTCCACAAGTAGCGACTAAACCATCTTCACATATACTGGCACAAACATTGGCAAGCGTGTGACTGCCGACAGAATCGATTGCAGCGGCCCATCTTTCTTTACCAAGCGCGCGTCCCGGACTGCTTAATTCCGCTCGGTCGATGATCGTCGTTGCACCAAGGCTTTTTAGGTAATCTACTTCCTCTAGGCGACCCGTAGAAGCCGTGACAGAATAGCCTTGGTTTGCCAAAAGTGCGATGGCAAAACTACCAACGCCGCCGTTAGCACCAGTCACAAGTACTTCACCGCTATCTAGTGTCAGTCCATGACGCTCCAATGCAATTAGACAAAGCATCGCGGTATATCCTGCTGTGCCAATTGCCATCGCTTGACGTTCAGTCATCGACTCAGGGAGCGGGATCAGCCAGTCACCGTTCAATCTGGCTTTCTGTGATAGACCACCCCAATACTTCTCGCCCACGCTCCAACCATTCAACAGCACCTTGTCGCCAGCTTTGTAGCGATGATGGTTGCTCGTTTCGACAGTGCCTGCTAAATCAATTCCTGGAATCATAGGAAATGTGCGTACCACAGGGCTACGACCAGTAATGGCTAATCCATCCTTATAATTGAGCGTGCTAAATGCCACACGAACCGTGACATCTCCTTCTGGTAATTGCGTGTCCTGTATCTCAGTCAGACTAGACCGATAAACATCATCATTTTTTTCAATTAATATTGCTTTAAACATAACAGCTCCTATTTAGACCAATCGTCTATAAATAAGTAAAAAATAATTTAGACCGGTCGTCTAAAAATATAGATAAAAAATTACTTCTGTAGCCCTGCCACAAACCCTCGGAAAAAAGTATCCAACGGATGGACATCTTGCACCAACTTAGCACGCAAAACAGCACCTTCCCAACCAATCCAAAAGTAAGCAGCAAGCTCATCACAATCACTATTAGAATGTATTTGTTCTTGTTGTACTGCAAGACGCAAGCAAGCCGCTAAACGCTCCTGCCAATCAAGCAATATGTTTTCTAACTCACAACGGAAACTGTCAGGCAATACGACAATCTCTTGACCTAAGTTGCCTACTAAGCAGCCGCGTCGAAATTCATGCTTAATCATGCCCGACTTAGCATCCTCAACAAAGTCACTAATACGCTGCATAGGAGACACGTGCTCATTCAAAAAACAATGATCTAGCTTACGAGCGAAATATAACGCGTATTGCCGTAATACTTCCTGTCCAAATGCTTCTTTGTTTTTGAAGTAATTGTAGAAGGAACCTTTAGGCACATTGATACGTTTGAGTATGGCATCGATACCAGTGGTCGCAAAACCTTGCTCTGTCAGCATTTCCATCCCAGATCTCAAAAGAGCCTCACGGGTATCCGTAAACTCTCGTTCAATATTGGGTGGACGCCCTCGACGGGCTTTTGGCTTAGTCATTGTCATGCATAGATATTATGACCGATCGTCTTTAATGTCAATAAATTATTTGTGAGACAGACATGCCTATTATTTTTTGATTTAAGCTTTCCTATCAACTAATTAACAATCCTTATCAAAAAAGCCCTTTAACTAATGCCGTTGACTTGGTATCTTGCCTCGCCACGCTTGTATTATCAAAATTGCTTACTCTACTATTGGCTAATCATTTTGCATTAGCACCTTCTTTGTATTGGATCTTATGAAACATACCATTGAGGCGAGCTCTGATGCTCGCCGGACTCAGTATTTTCAAGTATTCTTGATGGGCGTCAGTGCCTTTATTATGAATACCACCGAATTCGTCCCTGTCGCCTTGCTGAGCGATATTGCCCAAGACTTCTCTATCACTACAGCAGAGACTGGCTGGATGCTGACACTTTATGCTTGGATTGTCGCGGCCATGTCATTGCCACTGATGCTGCTCACCAGTCGTTTTGAGCGTAAACGTTTGCTCTTGGGACTTTTTGCGGTATTCATTGCCAGTCATGTGCTTTCCGTATTTGCGTGGAGTTTCGATGTTCTTCTCATTAGCCGAGTCGGCATTGCGCTATCGCATGCGATATTTTGGTCCATCACAGCGGCAATCGCTATACGCGTGGCACCTGAAGGCAAAAAGGCCTTGGCGCTTAGCGTGCTGGCGACTGGCACCTCATTGGCGATGGTATTGGGTGTACCACTGGGACGCTTGGTCGGTCAATGGTTTGGTTGGCGAGCGACGTTTGGTGGTATTGGCGTGATTGCTTTTATTGTATTTGTACTACAAGCGAGACTCTTACCGACGCTGCCCAGTATGTTTGAAGGGTCTTTTAGAAAGATTCCAGAGCTGCTCAAAAACCCATTGTTGGTCTGCTTATACTTGCTCATATTGCTTATTTTCACCGCGCACTATACGGCTTATTCGTATATCGAACCCTTCATGCGCCACGTTGGCTCAATCAGTGAAAACTCCGCAACGCTTGTATTACTGCTATTCGGTATCGCAGGGATTATCGGCAGCGTGATATTTAGTCGCTGGGGCGATAGATTCAATACCAGATTGATGCTGATATCGACGATACTGATGCTCGTGTCTATGCTCACACTATTGCTAGCAGTAACATCCGTATGGGCGCTCAGCTTTATTGCCTTACTTTGGGGCGCGGCGCTCATGCTGCTTATTATTTCGATGCAAGCCAAAGTCATTATGGTCGATGTCAATGCGCAAGACATGCTGATGTCGATGTTTTCCGGCATTATCAATTTGGGTATTGGTACTGGTGCGCTATTCGGTGGTTATGCTGTGACTCATATTTCACTATCAAGCGTTGGATATGTCGGTGCAGCTATCGCTGTTGTAGCGCTGCTACTGATGCTATTTATGATTAAGCGCTTTCCTGAGCTGAGTAAAAGACTCGGTTAGCTAAAAAGAAGATATCAAAAAATAGCAGTTAAAATGCCAGCCACATAAGTGAGCTGGCATTTTCTTTAATGTGGTCTACAAAATCATTTTAGCTATTTGCTTAAACACCCATTGAACGAACGTTCAGGTAAGGCTATACTAATTTTTATTGGACATAAGTATGCTTAGACTATCAATATGGTTAGGCCATAAACATAGTCGATAAAATACTGACAGGGATTAAGCACAAAAGGATGAGTGTGAAATGGATAATATTCAAAACAAGGAAGTCGTCGCCTTCGGTCTAAATATAGCTACGATGGCTATCAAGGACTTTCGACTTGTTGGAGGTTCGTGATGGCTGATGGAATGATTCAACAAGACAATAAAGGCCGAGAAAGTCAAGATAGCACCGCGCCTCTCAAGCTTGGCAAGTTGCATTATGCTTGGATAGTCGCTGCGACAGGCTCTGTGGCAATGTTCTGTGGACTTGGGTTAGGACGATTCGCATTTGGCATGTTACTGCCGTCAATGTCATCTTCATTGGGCTTAAATTACACTCAAAGCGGCATATTAGGATTCACGAACCTGATAGGCTATCTCGTTGCAGTGCTTCTAAGTCCGTTCATTCTCCCTCGGTTTGGTACTCGAGCTACTGCGACGGGCAGTCTTCTCTTAATTGCTGTCTCGATGCTCGGTATGGCTTTTACTACCAGTTTTCCCATACTCTGCGCACTCTATGTGCTAACAGGTATCGGTAGTGGCGGCGTGGTCTTACCGATGATGAGCGTCATGTCGCATTGGTTTTTCCCTTCGCACCGTGGGCTTGCTTTAGGACTGGTCATGGCGGGGCCTGGGTTTGGCATTATTCTATCGGGCTTTGTCGTACCCAAACTCTTACCCATCTCTCATCTACTGTCTTGGCAGACAGGTTGGTTAATTTTTGCCGTTATTAACATCGTGGTGGCTTGTCTTACTTTCACTTTGATTCGCAATCATCCAGACGATGTCAGTCAAAATCCTTTTGGGCGCGCACCTACTCTGCCTGTCAAAAACAAGAAAAAGCTAGAGCGCAGCAACATTAAGCTGCTCGTACATTTGGGTATTATCTTCGCCATTTATGGTGCTACTTATATGGTTTATGTCACCTTTATTGTCACCAGCATGGTTGGCTCATATCAACTGAGTGAAGCAACTGCGGGTGGTATTTGGGCATGGATTGGACTGCTTAGCGTCTTCTCAGGTATGTTGTTTGGCTGGATTTCTGATCACATTGGCAGACGTCTTGGGCTTGCTTTGGCCTTTGTTTTCCTTGCCATCGCTTATCTTCTGGTCGGGCTAACTGATTGGCATTCAGGACTGTACTTGTCCATTATCTTGTTTGGCTTAGTGGTGTGGAGTGTGCCTGTCATTATGGCTGCCTCGGCGGGCGATTATTTCGGGCCTGCAGCCGCCGCAAGTGCACTCGCCGCGCTGACTTTTGCCTTTTCAGGTGGACAGGCTCTCGGGCCAGTGGCAGCAGGCTATCTCGCAGAAATCACTGGTGACTTTAGTATCAGTTATATGGTATCTGGCATCGCCGCTTTTGTCGCGCTTGGACTTTCCCTTTTGTTACGTCCACAAAAATCAGCTTAATGAAGACCTTTTTTGCCCTTACTCTAAGCCGTAAGATAACGAACAACTACAAATAAACTTGAACGGTCGTTCATTTTTGTTTATAGTGGCTATAACAAAACGATATTTATATAATCTAAACCCGTTCAGATCTACGACCCATACTTCAATATCATAAGGATAAGATAATGCTTAAGTTCTATTTTCACCAGACCCCTAACCCTCTAAAAGTCGCTCTATATCTTATGGAGACAGGCTTACCATACGAGTTAGTACCAGTAGATACGCTAAAAGGTGAACAGCATACGCCTGAATACCGCGCTATCAATCCTAATGGTAAAGCCCCTGCTCTCGAAGATGATGGCAAACGTGTCTTTGATTCAACGGCTATATTAATGTACTTGGCCGAAAAAACAGGTCAGCTAGCAGGCGCGCCAGAAGATCGCGGTGAGATGTTGTCATGGCTCATGTTTGTAGCGACAGGTTTGGGTCCTTTCTCTGGTCAATCAGTACACTTTAGTCATAAAGCACCAGAAAAAATCCCGTATGCCATCAATCGCTATCTTCGCGAAGCAGAACGTCATTACGAAGTGCTAGACAAGCACATGGAAGGTCGTGAGTATTTAGTTGGTAATGACTACTCTATCGCTGACATTTCAGCATGGGGCTGGGTTGATAAGGCCGCATTTATATTAGGCGAACCTGGCTTAGATAACTATCCTAACCTAAAGCGCTGGTTTGCTAGCATCAACGCTCGCCCTGCCGTAGAAAAAGCACGAAATATCGCTAAAGACGTTGAGTTCAAGTCTGATTTTGATGAAGTCGCTGCACGTGCACTATATCCACAAAACTTCGCAAAAGACGCATAATTGCGCTAGGAGTTATAAAAATGACAGACCAATACGTACCACCAAAAGTTTGGACACATGACGCAGAGAGTGGCGGCAAATGGGCCAGTGTCAATCGTCCCATCTCAGGCGCTACTCATGAGCAAGCGCTACCAGTAGGCGAGCATGAGCTACAACTGTATTCTATCGCCACCCCTAATGGCCAAAAAGTAACGATTATGTTAGAAGAGTTACTGGCACTGGGCAAAGCGGCAGAGTATGATGCCCATATGATTCAGATTGGCGAAGGCGACCAGTTTGGATCGGGGTTTGTAGACGTAAACCCTAACTCGAAAATTCCAGCCCTAGTTGATCAAAGTGGTGAAGATTCTGAAGCTGTATTTGAATCCGCGTCTATTTTAGTATATCTTGCTGAAAAATTTGGCGTACTACTGCCTGAAAAAGGTAGCGAGCGTACCAAAGTTTTTAACTGGTTATTTTGGTTACATGGCTCTGCACCGTATTTGGGTGGTGGTTTCGGTCACTTTTATGCTTACGCGCCTGAAAAATTCGAATATGCGATCAATCGCTTTACGATGGAAACCAAGCGTCAGTTGGATGTATTAGATAAACAATTGGCAAAAAATGAGTTTATCGCTGGTGACGAATACAGCATTGCTGATATTGCCACTTGGCCTTGGTATGGCAATCTAGTCGTGGGTACTCAGTACGATGCGCAAGAGTTTTTGCAGGTTGATGACTATCCTCATGTGCAGCGCTGGGCAAATGCGATGTTAGCGAGACCAGCCGTACAACGCGGCCGCATCGTCAACCGCACTTGGGGCGAAGCATGGGAACAACTAGAGAATCGTCACAGCGCCCAAGATATTGATAATGTATTAGCACTAAAACCAGAGTAGATTTTATTACTAAATCTGCTCTAACCATAGTCAATTCACTCCAAAATAGTAGATTGACTATAAATATTTGTTTTGACAACCATCTGTTCTGACTGACACATCCGTTTGAATACAGATAACACTTAAAAACCAAGTGACATCATTATCAATGCAAACGATAATAGTGTTACTTGGTTTTCTGATTATTAAAACGATAGTTTTAGAACATAGTCGGTTCAATATAATTTGGATACAAGAAAGGCGAGTGAAAGTGCTACAAGTATAGTCAGCGAACTACTAAACCGCTACGGTGTTACCCTCCCTAGAGGTACTATATGTACAATCTGCGGTCGGCTGCCTTGTAGCTGTTTTAGATTTCTTTGACTATAGCAGACTAAGCGAAACTGACACCGCATCCAATTATAGCGGATTAACTATAACTGCTTTTAAGGTGAAAATTATGAGTGCACATGCGAAGTTTAATCGTGATGACGTAATCGAAAAAGCCAAAGACCTCTATTGGGAAAAAGGCTATCACGCTACGTCGATGAGAAATCTACAAGATGTGGTTGATATGCGTCCTGGCAGTATTTATGCTGCTTTTGGTAATAAAGACAGCCTGTTTAAAGAGGCGTTAAATCGCTATGCTGAACAAGGTGCTATAAACCTTGCCAACAGTATTGCCCAAGAAAAAACCAAGCTTGATGGCCTAAAACGCTTCATCCACAGCGTGACTGTTTGCAATAAAAGCACTACCCCGAGTGGCATGTGTATGATTGTCAAAACCATCAGTGAGCTGACGCAGAATGACAGTCCAGACTTGCTGACTCATGCGACCAATATTCTAGAAAATGTCGAAGCGTCTTTTGTTAAAGTTTTTCAGCAAGCCATTGATGATGGTGAGATCAACACAGATGAAAGTGCGGCTGAACTCGCCCGCTATTTTCAAATTCAAATGATCGGCTTGAGAACATATTCGCAAGTAACGAATGATACGGATGCAGTAGAAAAGTATATTGATAATATATTCGCAAGATTTTTGTAGCGTTACTTTGTGATATAGCGTTATTTTGTGATATTAGGATTCAGGTTTTTTAACATTTAGTGAATCACTTTCGATAAGACCGTCTACCAGATTGATAATCCGATCACAGGATGCCGATAGACGTGGATCATGTGTAACCAATAATACACCGCAATCACGCTCACGGTTGACCTTACGAAACAGCTCGAACACTTCGGCAGCCGTTACCGTATCTAGATTACCTGTGGGTTCATCAGCTAATAACAATGCAGGCTCTGTGATGAGCGCGCGAGCAATAGCCACTCGTTGCTGTTGACCACCTGAGAGCTCATTCGGCTTGGTATTAGCAAACTTCTCCAAACCCACCGAAGCCAGTAACTCGCGCGCTTTTTGTATGGCAGATTGATTTGGGCGACCCTTGGTCAGCATCAATGGCATTAATACGTTATCTAACGCAGTAAATGCTTGAATAAGATGATGAAACTGAAAGACAAAGCCAATACTGCCACCTCGCAGTGCCGTGCGACCAGCATCGTCCATATTACTCGTCGGCTGCCCGAGCAGATACAACTCACCACTGGTAGGCTTATCTAGCAAGCCAAGCACATTCAACAAGGTGCTTTTACCAGAGCCCGAAGGCCCGATTAGCGCAGCGAAATCATTATTATCGATGCGCAAATCGATACCATGTAGCACTTCAATTTCATTGGGCTGGCCAATATTATAAGATTTTTTTAGTGCCTCTAAACGCAGCACTTCATGCAAGTTATTATTAGACATAACGAATAGCCACCACGGGATCCAATGCGGCAGCTCGGCGCGCTGGTATAGCAGCAGCCAATACACCGGTTAGCGTCGCTAGCAACATTGCTAACAAGACAAGCTCTATAGACACTGGAATATAAAATAAACTTGGGCCAAAAGTATTAAATGCCCACACCAGCACATAACTCACCGCACTACCCAAAACAGAGCCTAGCAAGCCAAACACAGCGCCCTGAATCAGAAATATCCATAAGATCTGCTGACGGGTAGCACCAGTGGCACGTAAAATTCCAATTTCTCGAGTACGCTGTACGACACTGACAGATAGTACGCTCGCAATACCAAAGGCGACCGAAATACCCACAAAAACGATAATCATATTGGTAGACAAGCTCTGCGCTGATAGTCCACTCATTAACTGTGCATTGGTCTCGATCCAACTCTCCGCCTGCAAAGAGGTCAGACGTCCTACTTGCTCAGCAATATTGTCCGCCTCAAAGATATCGGCAACCGTTAGGTCAATCACGGTGACGCCCCCTGGCAAGCTGAGCAATGATTGTGCTTGCTTTAAGTCTAGATAGACGTAACGTGCATCCAGCTCACGGACACCCAACTCAAATATCCCAGCGACATTTACCACGGTATTGTCCTGCTCACCAGTGTCTAGTCGCAGTTTGCTACCCACTTGAACGCCGAGATTGTTGGCAAGCTCACTACCGATGAGCACATTATCAGCACCGACTCGCAGATCGCCACTGATTAGATACTCATCAAGCGGTATGATTTTTTGGTATCGTTCGAGTTCTGTTCCGACCAATACCACCGACTCCAATGCTTCTCCGCGCCGAACAAAAGCAGGTCCTGATACCACAGGCGATACTGCCGTCAGTACTGGTAGTTTATCTAAGGTAGCGGTAATCTGTTGCCAGTTATTGATAGATCGCAGCCGCTGAGGACGCTTGTCTTCTTGTATCAGCTGTGCAGTTCCCGCTGCTACTGGTGCCAATAAATTGACCTCATCTGGTGATACCAATTGAATATGAGATTGGCTACCAAGCGTTTTATCGATTAAATTGGTTTGTAAACCTTGAATTAAGGCTGTGATAAACACGATAACAGCCACACCAATAGCCACACCTAATGTAATCATCAGCGACTGCACCCGTCCCTCGCGCAAAAAACTGATCGCAATCACCGCATCGATCCATAGGCGCCCGAACAAATTTTTCACTTGGATGTTACCGTTGATTCATTACGGGTTGCTGACTCATCAGTACGCACTCGCTCACCATCGACCAATGGCGAAGTCGCATCAACCAGCACTTGATCTCCGTTATCCAGCCCTGCAATGACTTCCGACATCGCTAGACCACGAAGTCCTAATGTTATTTTTTGACGTTGTACTTTACCATCACGTAGCAACCATACTTGAGCCGTATCCTCTTCGATATTCGCTAAAGCATCATTGGGAAGCACCAAAGCCTGCTCACGGCGACCTGTTTCAATATTCACTGAAACGGTCATGTCTTGTCGTAGAAATTCAGGCACAGGATCAACCGATAGCCTAACCTCTACCGTACCTCGCTGCGAATCGATACTCGGTGCGATGAAGGTAATGCGAGTAGGGAAAGGCTGGTCTGGATACGCATCAGCGATGGCAAGTGCTTTCTGTTGTAAGGCCAATCGTGATAAATTGCGCTCATCAAGCGGTACATGTACCTCTGTATTGCCAGCAAGTGCAATGGTAAATAAAGTTTTACCTGGCTGTACTAGATCGCCCGGCTCCACATCACGAGTCAATACCGTGCCAGCAACCTTACTGCGCACTTCTGTCTTAGCCAATTGAGCCTGCAATGCCGCAATGCGCTCACGTAGTAGCGCTTCTTCAACACCGCCAGATGCCAGTGCCTTTGCTCTTAGACGCGCAGCTTCCAAGTCATTGCGAGCTTGGCTCTGGGACTGCTCCGCCTGCTCCATCTCTTCATCCGATATCGCTGAAATCGCTGCCAACTCACGTCGACGTGCGACATTACGAGTCGCCTGTGCAAGCTGCACCTCAGCTTTTGATAAGTCAATCTTTGCTTGTGGGCGCCTACTGGTCACAAGCTCAGCCAATTCAGCCTCTGCTTGACGTACTTGTGCAGCCACATCATCTGAGCTGAGTACCAATAATAAATCACCTTTTGCCACTTCGTCGCCTTCTTGTACCAAGCGCTCAAGCACGACCCCCGTCACCTCACTACCAATTTGAGTACGTGATGTCGTCACGACACGTCCAGTCGCAACCACCGTTTGTACCAATGGCATAGATGAAACTGTATAGCTAGGCAACAGCGGTCCTCGCCACCAACGAAAGATAGCAAAACCCACTGCAAGCGCTAGCAGAACAATCACAATCAAATACTTATAGTTGACAGCTCGCAATGAGTTTCTCCGATTTTGAGTAAGAGCGTCTAATACTGACGGGCAATATGGTCTATGTATAGTCAATCCTCTATAAATTGGATACGGTGTCAGGCTTGCTTAGTCTACGAGTTGTAGTACTTTCACTCGCCTTCCTTGTATCTAAATTATATTGAACCGACTATAGAAATATTTTATGCACAATAATATCGAGTGAGAGAATCATTATATCAATAATAATAGTGTTGATTTAACAAACTTTACCTACTTATCTAACAGTTGACGACTGCGCTCAATCACTGGTGCGTCTACCATTTGACCATCTATTTCAAACACTGCCTGTCCACTGCGCTCATACTCCTCGACCACACGCTGAGCAAATGACAATGCTTCGTCTGTTGGTTGTAATGCCTGCTTGACGACAGCCACTTGTTTGGGATGAATACACAGCATTCCTGACATCCCCATTTGTGACCATAGTTGCACTCGGGCGCTTAGCCCTACTTCGTCATTGAATTCAGGATAAATGGTATCGATGGGCGGCGATAATTGGTGTACTTTTGACGTCAGGATTAGTTGATAGCGGATTTGATTGGCGATGATATCAGCAGCAGGCGTTCCTACTTGCACGTGCAAATCATTGCACAGATCTAAAAATCCATAACTAAATGCGGCTAACCCGACTGCTTTTGCCATACTGTCGAGTTGATACAGTCCAATGGCACTCTCAATCAATGCAATCACAGGCAAGTTGGTGAGTTGGTGCACGCTCTCAATGTCGGCGACTTGCTCAGCTTTAGCCAGTAACACGCCGGCTAAATTTGGCATTTTCTGACAGAGCACTATGTCTTTGAAAAATTCTTCGCTACCTGCCTTATTAATACGTAGCCAAATCGGCTGATAATCTGCACTATCATAATATTGTTGTAATGCTTCGCGAGCGTCTGCTTTATCCTCTAGCGCAACGGCATCCTCTAAATCGACTATAACTGCATCTACTCCACTAGCAAAGGCTTTGGCTACTCTATCGATACGAGTCGCTGGCACAAATAGCCATATTTTATTTTGAGAAGTTATATTTATTTTATGATTGGTCACTGAATTCATGCTTAATTCCTATATTATTCAAGTAGCGGTTAGCAGCTTTATTATGCCACTATACAGATGGTGCTCATTTAAAATTAGCAATTTATTCGATAGCGCAAAACCAAAATTACTTAGACATTCCATTAAAAAACCAAATCAAAAAAAACCGCATGAAAATTAATCTCATGCGGTTCTTAAGTAACTTTTCTTAAATTTGTATTCTAAGTTTTCTGATCGGCTAATTAAGCCAGCATACCACCATCAACAACGATCGTTGCGCCTGTGGTATAACTTGAGGCATCAGACACCAGATACAACACGGTGCCAGCCATTTCATCAGGATTCGCAACACGTCCTAGTGGAATAGCATGTAGTGCCATTTTTAAGACTTTATCATTGGTCGTCAGGGCAGAGGCAAACTTGGTATCGGTTAAACCTGGTAATAGCGCATTGACACGGATATTTAATGGGCCACATTCTTTAGCAAACGCTTTGGTCATGCTAATGACTGCCGCTTTGGTGATTGAGTAGATACCTTGTTTGTCTCCCGCTACTAAACCGTTGACCGATGCAGTATTCAAGATGACACCACCGCCCTGCTCTTTCATCATTTTGCCAGCAGCTGTCGACATAAAGAAGTAACCACGGATATTAACTTCAACGGTCTTATCAAAAGCTGCTAAATCTGTATCTAAGATATGGCCATAGTAAGGATTAGCTGCTGCGTTATTGACTAAGATATCGATTTGGCCAAATTCACTTTTGATATGCTCAAAAATTGCGTCAATCTGCGCCATCTCACCCACGTGACAAGCAAAAGCACTGGCTTTGTGACCATCAGCGACGATGCTATCAGCGACTGCTTGGCAGGCATCAATCTTACGGCTAGAGACGATCACATGCGCACCTCTTGATGCCAATAAACGAGCAATAGATTCGCCAATACCGCGGCTAGCGCCAGTGACCAAAGCAACTTTACCGGTTAAATCAAATAAGTCTTTCATCATTATTCCTTATATTTTTATAAACTGTCTATTCTCAAACAATCATTCTTTAACACTGAATTCATGTATCTAAAATTGGATAACTAAACGCAGATAATCGCTGTCATACCTAACAGCGATTATCGAGCACTAATAAATTGAATAATGAGCGCTCAATTACCACAGTTACGCTAGCATACCACCATCGAGTGTAAAGGCATGACCATTCATAAAGGTACTCTCATCACTAGCTAGCCATGCAATCGCACTAGAGATTTCATTCACATCTCCTAGACGGCGCAGTGGACTGGCCTTAATCGTTGCTTGCTGCGTACGCTCATCCATCGTTGCCATCGTATTGCGTACCATAGGCGTATCAATGAAGCTTGGGCATACCGCGTTAAAACGAATATTGGCGCGGGCATATTCATGGGCAGCAGACTTGGTCAGACCCATAACGCCATGTTTAGCAGCGCTATAAGCTGATATCATTGGCGCTGAACGCAGACCAGCAATAGACGCCACGTTAATCACATGACCACCGCCATTAGGGATCATACAATTGACAGCGGCACGCATACAGTGCCAAACACCTTTTAAATTCACTGCGATATTACGATCAAAATCATCGTCGCTTAGCTCATGCATTGGTGAAGGCTTGTGGTCGATACCAGCATTGTTTACCACCACATCTAAGCCGCCAAGCGTTTCTACTGCAAAGTCGAACAACGCACGCACTTCATCACCGCTAGTCACGTCTACTTTTTTGAAGACGATACTGTTACCAGCATCTTGACCTTGCTTGGCAACCGCAGCACCCATCTCTTCTGCCATATCACCAATCACAACTTTTGCGCCACGACTGGCTAGCAATAACGCACTTGCTGCTCCGATGCCTGACGCACCGCCCGTGATCAAAATTCGTTTACCCGTTACATCTGATGCAATTCCGTTTGTATTCAGTGTCATGATCTATCCCTCTACCTTAAGTACTAGTTTGCCGAAGTTTTCACCGTTAAAGAGCATCATCAAGGTATCTGGGAACGTCTCGATACCTTCAACGACATGGTCTTTCACTTTCATATCACCTGACTGAATCCAGCCAGCGATATCTTTCATAGCGACTGGATATTCTTTGAGATTATCGAATACCACGATACCTTCCATGCGGGCACGATTGACCAACAATGATAAATAGTTCGATGGGCCTTTGACTTCTGTGGTGTTGTTATACTGACTGATAGCCCCGCAAATGACGATACGCGCATGCAGGTTTATTTGTGTGAGCACATCATTTAAAATATCACCGCCTACGTTGTCAAAGTACACGTCGACGCCGTCTGGGCAGGTTTTCTTCAGTGCTTTTTTCACATCTTCATTTTTGTAATCAATCGTCGCATCGAACCCAAGCTCATCAACTAAGAACTTGCATTTCTCAGCGCCGCCCGCGATACCGACAACGCGGCAGCCTTTGATTTTGGCAATTTGACCAACTAAGCTACCAACAGCACCGGCAGCACCAGAGACGACAACGGTCTCACCAGCTTTTGGCTGACCTGTTTTTAGCAACCCAAAATATCCTGTCATACCTGGCATACCGAGCACGCCCAAGTAATAAGACAATGGTGCCAATTTTGGATCAACCTTGTACAGATTAGCACCATCACTAACGGCATAAGACTGCACGCCATCGTGACCTGCGACATAGTCACCAACGGCAAATTTCTCATGCTTACTTTCAATCACTTCGCCTACCGTACCAGCGCGCATGACTTCACCAATCTGTACCGGTGCAATATAAGATTTGGCATCGTTCAGCCAACCACGCATTGCCGGATCGATAGAGATGTATTCAACCTTAATCAGTAGCTGACCATCGGTGATAGTTGGTATTTCTGTCTCGGTATAATCCCAAGTCTCGGCACTAGGCTCGCCTACCGGTCTTGCTTTTAGTCGCCACTGTTTATTAATTTTTGTCATGTCTCTTTCCTTAGAGTTGTCCTTAGAACCATTCTGTTTGCATATCAGTGCAAACCGAGTTGGTGTTGGTTAATAATTCGATGTCGCGTTTAACTAATGGTAATTCCCAATCGATGAAGTATTTTGCTGCTTGTATCTTGCCTTTGTAAAAGTTCTGCTGCTCAGCATCTTGCGTCGTGCTTAATAGCTGCTCAGCTTTACTGGCTTGACGAATCCAAACCCAGCTCAGCACAATTGAGGCAAAGATATTCATCAGTGCTTGCGCGTTGCCCGTCAATGTCACGGCTTCTTCGGTTTGTAAAACTTTGCTGAGATGCACCAATACTTCATGCAAGTGACCCATGTAAGGCATCAGCTTACCTGCAAGTTGCGCGCTCTCAGGTGTAGTGATGCTTTCCAAATCTTTTGTTATTTCACGTTTTAGGATTTGAATGCCCAGACCACCTTTTTGCCACAACTTACGAAATGACAAATCCAATGCCTGCACACCATTTGTGCCTTCATGGATAGGGTTAAGACGATTGTCACGCCAAAACTGCTCAGCCTGATACTCACGCGTATAGCCTGCACCGCCCAATACTTGAATACCCAAATCATTGGCTTTTGGCCCATATTCAGATGGCCATGCTTTTAATACTGGGGTGAGAAGATCTAACAGTTCTGTTAGCTCATTTTTTAGCGTTTCGTCTTCACAGGTATTGATACGGTCAATCAGATTTGAGCCATATAGACATAAGGAGATACCGCCTTCAGAGTAGGCTTTTTGCGCGAGTAACATACGCTTTACGTCACCATGATTGATGATGGCAGTTGCCGCATCTTCAGGTTTGTTGTTCGGTGCGATTCTGCCTTGCGTTCTGTCTTTGGCATAATCAAGTGAATACTGATATCCGCGATAACCCACCATTGACGCGCCAAAACCGACAGCGATGCGTGCTTCATTCATCATTTTGAACATATAGCGCAGGCCGAAATGCTCTTCACCGATGAGATAACCATAACATTCACCTTCGTCACCAAAGCTCAGTGCCGTCGACGTCGTGCCTCTATAACCTAGCTTATGAATGAGTCCTGTTAGATGTACATCGTTGCGCTCGCCGACCGATGCATCCTCGTTTAAGCGATACTTGGGCACGGCAAATAAAGAGATGCCTTTCACACCACCTGGACCACCTGGCACTTTGGCCAATACGAGATGTACGATATTGTCAGACAGTTCGTGATCACCGCCCGAGATATAAATCTTGCTGCCTTTGACGCGGTATGAGCCATCGTCTTGTTTTACCGCAGTGGTTTTGATATCAGCAAGTGACGAACCTGCATGCGGCTCGGTTAATGCCATGGTTCCAGTAAACTCACCTGTCAGCATACGCGGCATAAAGGCGGCTTTAATCTCATCACTGGCAAAATGCGAGATGACGTTGATTGCAGCAGTGGTCAAAAATGGATAGGCAGTCGTTGATGGATTGGCAGCCATAAAATAACCTGCCACGGCTGTCATCACTGTTTCAGGTAACTGCATACCGCCGTCTTCAAAACCATAACGGCCTGCGATAAACCCTGACTCACGAAATGCATCAAAAGCGACTTTTACATCACTTATCATGCTGACCTTTTTGCCATCAAACTGTGGCTCATTCTTGTCCGCTACATGGTTATGCGGCAAAAACAATTGGGTCGCAATTTTATTGGCCGTGTCCAATACGGCATCAAATGTTTCGCGGCTATGCTCTGCAAACTTAGCATGCTCGGTTAAATTTTCAGTGCCCAATACATCATATAATTGGAACGGTAATTCAAAGTCATTGATAAGCGTATCTGCTGCCATAGTATTCTCGTTAACTGATTAAATTTGGTTATCAATCGATATTAATCTAATTTAACGCCTTACCGTATTGTCATTTATGACATAATTATGGTCAAATAAGACATAAATAGTACTTATAATTAGAAAATTCAGATAGAAAATTGATATTTTTAGTCAATGAAGTAAAAGGAGAATAGATACCCATGCCCTATTTCAAACCATTTAAAGTCATTATTATTGGATTCGATGGTGTGCTCGGCAGTGCATTGACAGGTGCATTAGATTTATTCTCATTCACTGGTGTCAGTTGGCAACGATTTTTAGATGAGCCAGTAGAGCCACGATTTAATGTGCAGATAGCAAGCGTTGGTGGCGTGGATATTAGATGTAGCAACCGCTTAATCATGCAAGCGCATTGCGATATTCAGGAAGTGGCAGAATGCGACTTGCTATTAATTCCGACTATTGGTGATTCAATCGATAAAGTACTGAGCCGAAATGCAGAATTAATACCACATTTAAAACGGTTGGCAGATACTAAGTCAGATATAGCCAGTAACTGTAGCGGCGCTTTTTTTCTGGCAAAAGCAGGACTGTTAGATCATAAGATAGCCACCACACACTGGGGCTATGCCAATAAGTTTAAGGCAGACTTTCCACTCGTTGACTTACAAGAAAACCAGTTTGTTACTCATTCAAAGAGTAAATCAGACAGTCAGTCAGGTAATATATTTTGTGCAGCTGGCGGCAGTGCCTTTTATGATTTGGGGCTATTATTGATTGAGCGGTACTGCGGACGTGAGATTTCTACGCAAGTGGCAAAAACCCAAATCATCGATAGCAAAAGAGGCAGTCAGAATAGCTATACCAACGTGACCTTGCACAAGCCGCATTCTGATCATTTGATTAAACAGGTCCAAGAATATATCGAAGAAAACTTTCAGCATTCTTTGCAGGTCAGTAGTTTAGCCGCTATGGTAAATATCACCCCGCGCACTTTAAACAGGCGCTTCCAGTCTGCTGTTGCTATGCGTCCGATTGAGTATATTCAAGCCGTCAGAATTGAGCAGGCAAAGCGCCTGCTTGAATTGGGAGATGTAACGATTAAATCGCTTGCCGAGCAAGTCGGCTATGATGATATCTCTTCGTTCACGCGCTTATTTAAACGTGCGACCGAGCTAACACCGAAAGAATATCAGGATAAATTTTCACGGTTAGCGATTTAGCACGGTTCTTTAATGGCTATTTTTTATAAGGTTTTACGAATGGCTAAACCGCTTGCCACAATCCTTCAGCATGGATGGTTTCAGACTTGATGGTTGGATAATTGGCAAATGCCAACTGATAACCACCAACGGTATCGGCGCTAATTTGACAGGTCGTCCCCAATGGAAAGCTGTATTTTTGTCCGATATGACCAAAACGCATGCCACTATAAATGGGTAATCCAGTCAATTCGTGCAGCTGACGAATGACTGTGGCAACATCATAACGCTTGTCATAGCTGTCCTCACCTGCACCAGATAATGCACCAAACACAATTGCTTGTTGATTCTTAAACACACCTGCGAGATACAAATCATATAACATGCGCTCAATACGATACGCCTGCTCGCCTACATCTTCTAAAAACACAATACCGCCATTAATACGCGGTAAATACTCACTGCCTGCCAGCGACGATACGACACTTAAGTTGCCACCCCAAATCGTACCAATTATAGTTTTTGGCTCAGCACTGGTCAAAATACTGGGTAAGCTAGAACTAGTTAAAGAAGCGTCTGATATATCAATAGTTAGATTGGGATTGGTGAGCGCTTCAACAAACTGTCGACAGCTGACCTCATCAGGTTTAGTCTTGCCAAATTCACTATGGAGCATCGGTGCGGCAAGCGAACTCATATCACCCTTTGCCAGCAATGCGCACTGAATAGCGGTCACATCGCTAAAACCTGCGAGTATCGTGCCGCGCTCCTTCATAATACGTCCCAGCGTCGACCAGTCAACCATCGGTAACAAACGCATGGCACCGTAACCACCGCGCACACCCAGCAGTAACTTGGGCGCTGCGATAGCACCTGTAGCAATATTTTGCAGGTCACTCGCTCGCTGCGAGTCTGTACCAGCAAAGCGTAAATACTGCCGGTTGGTAATCGCAGGATTGTTTACTTTAAAACCTGCACACGCCACACGATCTAATGCCAATTGGGTGCGGTCGTCACTACCTCCAACGTTGGAGCTGGCAAAAAGTCGTGTTTCAATCGTGGGCGTGATACAAGTGGTCTGCGTTAATGACGCCTGTGACGTTTGTGGTAATGAGCCTTCATCCATCAGCGCAGACGGCAGATCATCTTTAGTCAGTTGCCTGCTACTTGAATACATAGCATTAGAGGCCAGTGCTTGAGTGATACTGTGAGTCGCTAGTGCCGCAGTGCCTGCACCAACACCTATTCGACATAGAAACTGGCGACGATTCAATCCAGATGTCGTTTCAATCGCTTTATGACCATTTTTATTTTTATCATCTGTTAAAGCCTGTATTTTGGCACTCATATCTCGCTGCTACCTTATCGTTTTTATTTTAATATACTTTTGCATCATTTTTATCTTTGCAGTCTACTTGCTCAAACCGCACAGCAGCATATTGTAGACGTTTTTTTGGCGATGATAGTTGCCCAACCCTTGCCCATATTTACTTTTTCGCTACCGTATTAGCTGAACATTTAACTCGCCACTACTACTCAATATTGGCACACACACCTTACTTTGTTATATAGTTAATCCTCTACAAAAGAGTGACAACGTTAACCTCGCTCGAAGTATCACAGTTACATCTTCACTTGGTTGACTCTCTTTTAAACTGAATCAACTACAGTATGAAAATACTGACTATGCTCAAATAAGGATAATAATGGCTAATAAAGCAACCAATAAACAGAAAAAAGAAGACATCTTAGATGCCGATCTTAAGTATCTCATCCATGAAGAAGACAAACTTCAAGAAAAGCTAAAAGACAGCAGTCACCTTGAGCGCTTTGCTAAAGACTTAATGCTATTCATGAGTCTGCTTAAAGACTACTACAAAGGCAACTATCGCAAGGTTCCGTACAAAACCATTTCAGCAGGCGTAGTCGGTCTACTTTACACTCTCAACCCCATTGATATCATTCCAGACTTCATACCTTTCATCGGTCATATCGATGATGCGTTAGTGCTGGGCTTTTGCTTAAAGCTGATCGAAAAAGACCTAAAAAAATATCAGGTTTGGAAAAACAGCCAGTCAGCCACTACTAAAAAAACGGATGTAAAGAAACAAGCTTAACGCCCTACATCAAACATCGTAAACAGTAAAAAGCCACGACTGACATATTGATTATCAGTCGTGGCTTTTTACTGTCAGTCATTTATGCTATCTCATTAGTCTGGCACTTCATAATTGGCTTTTTCGGGATTGAGACCGAACGAACAAACAAAGGTGGCAACCAAACTATTGATAATAATAAAAGGAAAATCTATGGCGGCATGTCCCAATGCATAGCGACCAATCAGCCATGAGACAATCAGCATGATAATAAAAAATCCGCCAAGATATGCCAAGATGGCTGGATGCTTGAGATTATAAGGCTGCTCAGGTTCAGGCTTTTTATCGAGTATATATGCTCTTATCGCCCAACCAGCTGCATAAGAAAACCCGCCCAACACCACATAACTAAAAAAATTCATATTGCCTGACTCTGATCATATGGATGACCTAACTGTTTATAAAAAATGACTTGTTATCGCTTTTACCACAAGACAATAAAGGAGCATTAATAGAAAAGCATTGATAGACTTGCCTAGCTGCTCTCATTGACATTATCAATAATAATATTGGCATGTGGATTGGCTAAGATATCCGTATTCACCTCATCACACTCCACACGATAGATAGTATTGGCTCCTCGATAAATATAGGACAAATACTCACTGTCTAGTAGCGGATCGATATTGGCATAAACAGGTTTGACATGAGCCAGCACTAGCACTCTGTCAGGGCGGCCAAGGACAGCGTCGACATTATCAGGATCAATAGAGAAAAACTTTGGTATCTCACTGTTTTCTATCAACTCTAACGGCTCAGCATCATCCCAAACACGCTTCGCATTTGCAGGCTCTTTCATTTGCATGACCCATGCGCCATCCTGTTGGCTAACTCTAATCTGTGCAGGCTCTTCACTGCTAACCGTATAACACCCTTCAAACACAGAGAGATCTACTGGCGCTGCTACTTCCTTATCCAGTTGCGACCCACCATCATTACAAGCAGTCAAAAATAGCGCACTGCTCACAGCGATACCGACCGTTAGATTTGTCAGACTTTTATAAAAAACGTTTGAGCGTAAGGACATAATAGGATTATCCTGCATTCATGCATTAGACTTTTATGAGAAAAACTACTGTTAAACAGTGATGGCGGATAGCTTGAATTGCTGTGGAAAACAGTTCAAGCGTCACGTAGCGAGGTCAATAAACAGATATTTATTCAGTCAAATAGCCGAGACCTTAACGCTAGCCAGCCTATTTTAACAGAAAACGGAAAGGTTACTATTATGATATGTGGTTTTGCGATTTTGTGCATTACGACTGCCCATCTTAATGATAGATTTGCTATACTCAATACCAGCATATGGAGTGATAGCCAGAACAAAACGGTAGCAAAATCTCTGTGCTTTGCACTCATCACTTACTAGGTTAATAATTTTTTATGTCAGACAATCGCACCTCAGCACCCTCATTTAATACCAATAGCGCGGTAAATCCATTAGCTGCCAAACCAAACACAACCGTTGCCTATACAGATGGTGCTTGCAAAGGTAATCCAGGTGCTGGTGGTTGGGGGGCACATCTTATTTTTAGCGATGGACGCACACAAGATTTATATGGCGGCGATAAAGAGACGACCAATAATCGTATGGAGCTGATGGGTGCGATACAAGCCTTGACTCATAGCCCGCACGAGCACAACCTTGAGATTTGGACAGACTCTAGCTATGTCAAAAAAGGCATCACTGAATGGATTGAAGGCTGGAAAAAAAGAGGCTGGAAAACAGCGAGTAAGAAACCAGTCGCCAACCAAGATCTCTGGCAACAACTAGACAACCTATGCCAACAGCGAGAGGTTGACTGGCACTGGGTAAAGGGCCATGCTGGGCATGCCGGTAATGAAAAGGCAGATGAACTAGCCAATCTAGGTGTCACCTCACGCAGTGCGGACATATCGGATACAGACCTACAAGATACGGCTAAAAAAAAACTCAAATAATGACTGATAACGCGCAAAAACCGTCTAACGATGACTGGCTAAATTTCGACCCATTAGGTCTAGATATAGTGGATGACGAAGACCTTATAGATGACGAGTTCGTAGATGAAGGGTATCTCGACGAAGAATCATTAGACAGTCACGACGATAAAAATCATGATAATCATACGATTAACCAAGATGACAGTATAGACACGAATGACCATCATGATAATGCTAGCAAACCAATGAGTAATACAGATATGCCAGAAGCTCAAACGCCTATGACTGATACAACGATGAATAACATTACGCCAGATACAGACATGCGTATAGATGCTGATGCACCAAAATTCGATGGTGATACTAGCCGTGCCAATCCACATTTTAAGCCATTGCTACCCAAACCAATAAATCGCCACGAGTCTGATCGCCAGCTCATTATGGATACCGAAACCACAGGGCTTGATCCGCTAAAAGGCGATCGAATCATTGAAGTCGGTATCGTTGAAATGATTGGTCGTAAATTCACGGGCGAAAAACTACACGTTTATATCAACCCACAGCGCGGTATGGATGATGAAGTTATTCGCATTCATGGTATTTCTCCAGCGTTCTTAACAGACAAGCCTACTTTTGATCAAGTGGCTCAATCACTATATGACTTTATGGACGGTGCCGAGATCATCGCTCACAATGCCTCGTTCGATATGAACTTCTTAAATATGGAGTTTGCGAAAGTCGGTATGACTGACTTTGCAGAACGAGTCCAAGTGACTGACTCCCTATTCATGGCAAAGCAGCAATATCCTGGACAGAAAAACACCCTAGATGCGCTTGTACGCCGTCTAAACGTTGGTAAGCAGGACCGTACTTTTCACGGGGCCTTACTAGATTCAGAGATTTTAGCAGAAGTTTATCTAGCGATGACGGGTGGACAGGTCACGCTCGCTATCGAAGAAGACACGCAAACAGACGGCGGACAGACAGCACATGCTAACCTTGCCAATCTAGCGTCTTTACTGCTGGCATCACCCAGTGATGAAAATACCAATCAAAACTGGTATACATCGCTGTCAGAAGACTACCCTGCACTCAAAACCTATATGTAGTCGTCATTTAAATGACTTGCGATATCGACATTTGTACAATATAGTCTTGATTATTGTTATATAAAGCGTCAAAAAATTATTAATAAATGCTTTTTTAATCGTCATTCAAACCATTGCTATTCTCATCAGTACATTATGGAAACTCCTTATGGATCAGTCTGCGCAAATGAAATTAACCGCCCCAACGCTTAGTGTCACTGACTTCAACCTACCGTCACTGCATCTATTGCATGATGAAATCATCGTAACTCTTAAAGATACTGAGATTCACCTAAGTGAATTTAATGATGATAATAGTCAGGCGCCTCTGTTATTAGACTCTATCATTGTGCTAAAGCAGCTGTCCTGTATTTTTAAGCTGATCTCTCTGGTTGGTGCAGAAGCGTTGAATACTGCCATCGTAAACGGTTTACAGCGACTGTATGATAATGGTAATAATAACGATACCTATCTGATTATGGATTTGTCAGAAGCCATCATGACACTAGAGCGCTACATAGAGTTTGTACTCTTGACAGAGTCGGTCGAGCCAACCTTGTTACTGGATATTATTAACAAGCTCAATGCTCATGGGCAACATGCCACTATTACATCAGACTACTTCTCTGCTTTTGGTAGCAGCAGTGTCGTTATCGCCAATCCTGAAAAAAACTTTCAGCCACTGAACGAGCTTAATCTAGATAGTGAGTTATTAACTTACGCTTATCGCAGTGGCCTTGGTGTTGCATTGCTTAATCAAGATGGAAATATTGGCCCAGACGATCAGCAGAAACTTGATGGTATGAGTGCAGCTTGTGCCTTGATAGCGGCAAACACCAGCAGCCTGTTTTGGCAAGCAGCCAATGCAGCGGTTACTAATGTAGCCACGATATTACCGCTGAACCTTAACCAGAAACATACCCTTATTTATTTAGAGCAGCAATTCCAAAGCTACTTACCAGTGATGGATAAACGCTTTGCTGACTTGGTCAGTTTTGCATGCCAGCGCGATAATGAAGCTGCACAACAGTTGCGTGAGCAGTATGCTCAAAATCAGTTAGAAGCCCCTCAGTTTGAGCAAATGAAACGCTTTTTATTCGGCCCTAATCGTGAGCTGACCGATACATTAAATAGCATCATTCAAACCCAAATCAATACCATTAAAGAAAATGTCGATAGCTATACGCGCGGTGATTCGATCAATCCTGTTGATGCACAGACAGCCCAGATTATTGAAGAGCTAACAACGTTGAGCTCGGCGCTGTGCTTGCTTGGTCTATCAAATTCAGCCAATAGCCTCAGCACAGCAGCAGCAGCTGTAAGCAAGTGGCAAGCACCGTCGCCTGACGATTTTGATCATCTGCTACTGGCATTGATGCATGCTGAAAACGCTGCTATTGCGATGGCAGAAATGCATACGCCAGGAGCGATCTACTTGCCACTTAACAACCCTCATATCTCGTTGCATCAACTCAATACGGCACACGATACATTGATACAAGAAAGTCGTAGCGCGATTGCCAGTGCTGAACAAGCCATCAATGATTATTTGGCTGAGCCAGAGCGTGATATGCTTAATATTCAAAATATTCCTGAAATGATGCGTCAAGTCTCAGGGGCGGTACGCTTTTTACAACTACCCACACCAGCAAGTATGCTAGGCCAGCTAGCAAATTATCTAGAGCAACGTATCGAAGACGGACAACGTATAGAAGATAATACGCTAGCGTGTATCGCGGATGTAATGATGGCAGTCGACCATCATTTGGATGGTTTTGAAAACAATCGTCCTGTTAGCAAGCAAGCACTTGATGTGGGTCAGCAAAGCTTAAGCCATCTACTCGCGGCTTAGCTTAGCCATTCAACTCTTTAATAATTAAATCGATACCTTTGTAGCCGCTTCTTTTCGGCTACAAATCCTCATTTATATCTCTCACTGTAAGCCAGTGTGTATCTATATGGATACGTACTGGTCTCGAACTGTTTGGAACTCTATATGACCAACGCTTTTGTATTTAATGACGATGCCGTTTTATGCCGTCAGACCCCTAATGGTTGGTGGCCTCTACAGCTTCAATTACCACCATTCAACAATAAAAATGCAGCAGGCGATGACTATCAGCAAGCTTATCAACTGGGGCGTGTAACCCTAGTCCCAAGCCTAGCACCAAGTCATTGGCAATCAGCAGATCATGCCAGTGGCTCTAAAGATATTCATGAAAATACTTATAACAGCCCTCAAGAAAATACAAACAAAAGTGCTGAGAATTTAGTCAATTCTGAAATAGAGAATAAACATACCTTTACTGCACAAGCGGCCAGTGCGATTACTTATGATTATGCTGTGGCATATAATATTGCACTGCCTATTATCGATGAAAGCGATGAAAGTAGTTGTCACGCCTTTGTTCCTTATCGTCAGCTAATGACTCATCTGCCAGTTGCTTTATCAGATCAGATTAGCCAAGCGATACAGCTATTAAGCTGGCAAGCAGATACACAGTTTTGTAGTCGCTGTGCTAGCCCTACTGTACATGCTGACCAAGGTGAACGTGCCATGATCTGTCCAGTATGTCGATTGCGCCAGTATCCTCGTGTACAACCCTGTGTCATTACTGCCATTACCCGACCAAACCCAATGACAGGTGAAATGCAAATTTTGCTCGCGCACCATCACCGTCATGGTCAGCCAACTATGTCGCCTATGTATGGTTTGATTGCAGGTTTTGTGGAGGTTGGAGAAAGCCTTGAGCATGCAGTCGTACGCGAAGTCGCAGAAGAGGTAAATATTAGTGTATCAGATATTAGCTATGTGAGTAGCCAGCCATGGCCGTTTCCTTCTAACTTGATGCTGGGTTTTCGTGCCTCTTATGCCAGTGGTGATATCATCATTCAAGAAGAAGAGCTGGCCCATGCTGACTTTTTCGATGTCTCCAACCTGCCTAGAATACCGCCAAAAGGCAGTATTGCTCATGAGCTCATTGCGCAAGTTATGCGTGAACAAGGTATGCCCATTTAGTTTTTACTCTTTAACACTGACTATAGTCGAAGCCTTTTACACCGCAACCATTTACAAGTGCTTTGACTGTATTTATTCTAATACTCTCCACAAAACTCAAATTAGCAAAGAAAACGAGTGCGGGTACATGCATTGTGCATTGTAGACCAGACGAGTTTGATATAGCTGATTGTGATTTTTGGGTTTGGTATAATGTCTGCACTTATCACTGATAGCAAGGTCATTAATTCAATGCAAAGTAGCACCACTATCCGCTTAGTCAACTTACCCATATTGTTCGATACATTGAGCTTAGAAACATTACCTGCGGATATACAAGCACAAATCTCGCATATTGATGCCTGTCTACCGCAAACACAATGTGGACTTTGCGAGCATCCAGATGGCTGCTTGCCGTATGCTGCCGCTATCGTGCTAGAGGGTGAGTCATACAATAAATGCGTGCCTGGTGGTCAACCCGTTACTGATGCAATCGCACAAATTATCGATATCAATAGCCATGAAGCGATACTTAGCGCTGCGCCTTCTCAGTGGCCAATAGATGCTACCTCTGAACGCCCAACCGAGGTACGTGCTGTTATCCGTGAGGACGACTGTATCGGCTGTACGAAATGTATTCCTGCCTGCCCAGTGGATGCCATTGTCGGCACTGGCAAGCACATGCATACCATCTTTACTGACTTGTGCACAGGCTGCGAGCTATGTATCGCCCCTTGCCCAGTCGACTGCATCGATTTAGTCACTGTTGAACGTGACATCTCTGAGCCTGAGCGAATAGCAGAGCAAGAAGATTTAAGACAGCGATATCACACTCACTTAAGACGCGTCACCGAACAGCTTGCTGATAGTAGCAACAGTAGACCTGTGGTCAGCATGGTCGAAGCAAAGCTAAACAATGCAGCCAGTCAGTCTTTAGATATCAGTGAAGCACAAGCAAAAAACACTATTGCAGCAGCCAAGATACGTAGCAAAATTAAAAAGCTAGAGAAACAGTTAAGCGTTCGTGCAAATGATCAAAAGCAAGCCGATCTTGAAGCGCTACAAGCGGAGCTATCACAGCTCTAATCGTGCAACATGCGATTCATACAATAGCGTGGATGGTATATGGTATAAATCATGCACTACATACATCACCTAAAGAACTCGATAGCCAATAGTCTTTCATGACTAATCGCCAAAATAGTAGTAAAGATACCATGAGTAAAACCGTCAAACACAAAACAGCTGATACACCGCCATCAAGACGAATGCCCAATCGTGACGTGCGCCCATTTTTTGAGAAGCTGGCAGCAACGATTGATGAGCCCGTC
This sequence comes from Psychrobacter sp. SCQQ22, assembly GCF_015864605.1. NCBI lineage: Bacteria > Pseudomonadati > Pseudomonadota > Gammaproteobacteria > Moraxellales > Moraxellaceae > Psychrobacter > Psychrobacter sp. SCQQ22. The sequence goes on along the minus strand of NZ_JADYWZ010000006.1, from coordinate 168,233 downwards.
ACTGAGCTCAATTATGACAGCAATTTTGAGTTATTAATTGCAGTGATATTGTCTGCACAAGCAACGGATGTGAGTGTCAATATTGCCACCCAGCAATTATATCCTGTGGCCAATACACCTGAGGCAATATTGGCATTAGGTGAAGATGGTCTGAAAACATATATCAAAAATATTGGCTTATATAATGCCAAAGCAAAAAATATCATCAAAACCTGCCGAGATTTGATTGAGAAATTCGATAGTACCGTCCCTGATAATCGCAAAGATTTAGAATCACTGGCGGGCGTTGGGCGTAAAACAGCCAATGTGGTGTTAAATACCGCTTTTGGTCAGCCCACTATGGCGGTCGATACTCATATTTTTCGGGTGGGAAATCGCACTGGTCTGGCTACAGGCAAAAATGTGCTAATCGTCGAAAATAAACTGGTTGAGCGTATACCAGACGATTTCATCGTTGATGCACACCATTATCTTATTTTACACGGACGTTACACCTGTCAAGCGCGCACACCGAAATGTGGCGCTTGTCCGGTGTACGATGAATGTATGTTTAAGGATAAGGCCGCATTTTTAGAGTTATAAAGGTAAGTCTATAACGCTGTTTATCTTTTAACGAATGTCAGAGGTTTTTATGCATACGATTACCGCGCTAGTGTTCGATGATTTTGAAACCTTGGATTTGTTCGGACCTATCGAGATGTTTGGGAGCTTGCCTGAGCATTATCGTATTCAATTTACCTCCATAGCTGGTGGTATCATCCGCAGTAAGCATGGCGTACTTATGCAAACGATTGCAGTCACAGAGTTAGCGTATCAGACTGATATTGTTTTAGTACCGGGCGGGCTTGGTACGCGGCAGCTAGTCTACAACCCCTCCTTTTTGCAAACGTTAACAACCCTCACTGATGAGGCTGATTGGGTACTTAGCGTCTGTACTGGTAGCGCCTTGTTAGCGAAAAGCGGTGTATTAAACGGTAAGCGAGCCACCTCTAATAAAATGGCATGGCAATGGGTAATATCTCAATCTAATAAGGTCCATTGGGTAGCGCAAGCACGCTGGGTTGTTGATGGAAAATTCTATACTTCATCAGGTGTGAGCGCTGGTATGGATATGGCGCTTGGCTTTATCGCCGATAGACATGATATAGATACCGCACGTCAAATCTCTAACCATACCGAATATCACTGGCAAGAGAATAGCGGTATGGACGAATTTTACCGCGCTTAATCATTATCTGGTTACCTCATAACACCATCCATTGCTAGAGTTTTTCCTCGATACACGGTAAAATACGATAATTTTTTGATTCCTTTTCGTCTTTTCATTTAGATATATTTAATAATGACTGAGTTCGTAGACTACAGTCCCTGCAATTAAGCGACCCTTTTATGCGTGAATACAACTTATTTACCTCAGAATCTGTAAGCGAAGGTCATCCTGACAAAATGGCTGACCAAATCTCAGACGCCATCCTTGACGCTATTTTACGTGAAGATCTGCATGCACGTGTGGCATGCGAAACCTTAGTGAAAACCGGCGCTGTGATACTCGCAGGTGAAATCACCACGACAGCAAATATCGATTTAGAGCGTCTCGTTCGTGACACCGTAAATGGCATTGGCTATCATCATTCAGATCTAGGTTTTGATGGCGAGACTTGCGCAGTGATCAACATGCTCGGCAAACAATCTCCTGAAATTGCCCAAGGTGTCGATCGTAGCGACCCTGAAGAGCAAGGTGCAGGCGATCAAGGCTTGATGTTCGGATATGCCAGTAATGAAACCGAAGTATTAATGCCAGCGCCTATCGAATATGCGCATCGTTTGATGGAGCGTCAGTCTGAGCTACGCCGCGCAGGAGATCTGCCTTGGTTACGCCCAGATGCCAAAGCACAAGTTACGCTAAAATACGATGGTAATAAACCTGTAGCGATTGATGCAGTGGTATTATCAACGCAACATGATCCTAGTATTTCACAAGCCGATCTACAAGAAGCGGTCATGGAATCTATCATCAAGCAGGTACTGCCTGCTGAGCTTTTACATGCCGGTACACGCTATCATATCAATCCAACTGGTAAGTTTGTGATTGGCGGCCCTGTTGGTGATGCTGGGCTAACTGGTCGTAAAATCATTGTCGATACTTACGGCGGTATGGCTCGTCATGGCGGCGGTGCTTTCAGTGGCAAAGATCCTTCAAAAGTAGATCGCAGTGCAGCTTACGCGGTACGTTATGTGGCAAAAAACATCGTCGCAGCAGGCCTTGCCGATCGCTGTGAGGTTCAGGTCAGCTATGCCATTGGTGTCGCTGAGCCGACTTCTATCTCTGTCAATACGTTTGGTACCAGCAAAATCAGTAACGATGAAATCATTCGTCTGATTCGTACGCATTTTGACTTGCGTCCTTATGGCATTACCCGCATGCTGAACTTATTACAGCCAATGTATCAGCAAACAGCTACCTTCGGTCATTTTGGTCGTCAAGGTTCAGAAACTGCCTTTACATGGGAAAAAACAGACAAAGCTGAAATCTTGAAAGCAGATGCTGGTTTATAAAATCCTTGCTTTAACTTATTTACAAACCGTTTTTAGAAATTTAATTTATTGATACTTATTAGGAGCAGCTCATGTCTCAAGACACGACTCAAGGCAACGAAGTTGATACCAACGTTGAGATTACCCCTGAAATGCAGGCATTTTACCAACGTGCTGATGCCATCATTGGTATCGCAAACAGCCAATTGGGTCCTGAAGCACATTCAGGACAAGTAGGCGCTTCTTTATTGTATGCAGCCGCCCGTTATAGCGCGTCAGTCGCTTCTATCGGTTTTGTCAAAGGCGATGATTTTGCCAAAGAAAAAGACGATATCGTTGAGTTTTATGTGAAGCAATATCGCCAAATGCTAAGCGACAACCTAACAGATTATGCGCAGAACTTTGATAAATATGTTCAGCTTAATCAAGATGACAAAGCAGCCAAATAGCACCGTGGCGTTTCGCTAAATCTCGCAAAGCGATGAAAGCCATTATAGTGATAAAAATTAAACCCAAGCTTATGATTAAGCTTGGGTTTTTTGTTCATCATGATTTAGTAGATGACTGCTCATAAATAGGCTACTATGGATGGAAACCACTTGATTCATAACATGGTTGAAGCTGACTATCGATAACAGGGATTTATCGAACTTTATCTTCTATAAGGACATATTATTATGAACCACTTACTCAAATCATGGCGATTGTGCGTGTCATTATTAGGCTTATCCGCAGCCATCGCGTTAACTGGCTGTAGCAATATCCAAGGCATTGATACGCCTGATACAGCCACCTACCCTATTCATAGCACTGAGCATCACCAACCGATATCTAGCGACAATCCTTTTACCAAATGCCCGCCCTACAATCCTGAGCAAACGATGTGTACCGCACAATACGATCCTGTCTGTGTCAAAGTGAAAACTGATTCAGGATTTAATTATCGTACTGCGGGCAATTCATGCTCAGCATGCGGTACAACGACGGCATTAGGCTATGTGAAAGGACAATGCTCATAACCTTGCATATATAGCCATTCCACTATAAAAATATTACAGCGTTAACCTCGTTTGAAGTATCACCTATACACCTGCACTCGGTTGCCTTGTATTCAAATTATATTGAGCCGACTATAGATAATTTAGATTAAAATTAAAAATAGCTGAATGATATAAAAAGCCCCCACTTAATCATAAGTGAGGGCTTTTAAATATTACTTTCGATTAACTTATTATTTAATTTTTAGAGTCTTCAAGATCAAGCGGACCTGTTAGCAAGTCTTCATCACGGAACTCGTTGGCTGAGTTATGCTCTGCTGACTCTTCGGTGACGAACCATTGCTGATTACGATATAGTATCAGACGATCTCGACTCAAGCCTCGTAGTAACGAATACATCATAATAACGATGACGATAGCGAAAGGGAAACCCGAAACGATAGAGGCTGCTTGCAGGGCACTCAATCCGCCTGCTGTCAACAGTACGGCCGCAATAACACCTTCTGTACCTGCCCAAAACAGACGCTGAATCTTTGGTGGATTGGCATCGCCACCAGAGGTCAACATATCAATCACAAAACTCGCTGAATCTGACGACGTCACAAACCACAAGACAATCATCACGACAATGAGTAAGTTAACGGCTGAGGTTAATGGGTAAGATTCCATCAGCTTGAAGATAGCACTGCCTGTATCTGCTTGTACCGCCTCGACAAGACCAGGACTCACCATACTAGGATCGGCTGCTGCCATCAGTTCCATATGCACCGCTGAACCACCGAAAGCGGTAAACCATAGGAACAAGATGGTAATAGGAATCAACAACACCCCTAATATAAACTCACGAATGGTACGACCACGAGAGATACGAGCGACAAACACCCCGACAAAAGGTGACCAGCTGATCCACCATGCCCAATAGAATATCGTCCATGAAGACTGCCAATTATCCTGACCTTCATAAGACTCTGTCCAAAGACCTAAGGGAACAATTTCATGTAAATAGTTACCAACATTTTCGACAAAACTATTAAAAATAAACTGCGTAGGGCCTAATATAATCACAAAGCTCAGTAGCACAATGGTGAACAAGATATTGATATCACTCAAACGCTTGATACCTTTATCTAGTCCCATAAACAGTGACAATCCTGCCAGCACCGTAATCAATGCAATGAGAATAACCTGAACGGTCGTGTTATTAGGAATACCAAATAAAGTCTCAAGACCTGAGTTGATCTGTAACACGCCTAAACCGAGTGTCGTCACGACACCAAACATCGTGCCAAACACTGCTAGCGTATCCACCGTATGGCCCCAGCCCCCATATATTTTTTTACCCAATATAGGATATAGTGTCGAACGGATGGCTAATGGCAAACCCACTCGGTAGTGGAAATAAGCCAATGACAAAGCGACCATACCGTAGAGCGCCCACACATGTAAACCATAATGTAGAAACGATATATTCATCGCTTGTTTGGCGGCAGCGACCGTTTCAGCTTCTCCTAATGGCGGTGCCATAAAATGGTACAACGGTTCAGCTGTTCCCCAATAAAGCAGCCCAATACCGATACCAGCGGAAAACAACATGCCAATCCAAGATAATAGGTTATATTCTGGTTTTTCATTTTGATGACCAAGCCTGATATCGCCATAGCGACTAAATATCATATAGATGCTCATCACCAATGTTAAGTTGACAACCACAATAAAAAACCAGCCAAAGCGTAAAGACACAAAGGCTTTTGCATGACCAAAGACCAGCTCTGCTTGCTCACTAAAGAGAGTGCCGAAGATAATAAACGCAAGAATTAACAACGCTGAAGTTAAAAACACGGGTTTACTTACCCGCGGAAAAGGGCCTAATCGACCAACTTTCACATGATCCATGTCGTAATCTCAATTTTTTGGGGTGGCTACCTTAACAAGATATGCGCAAACTATCAAATCTAAGCAGATATTCATTACAATTGAAAATATAAAAAACCCCAAAATACCTGCGTATTTTAGGGGTTTTTTCGAACGTCACTACTAATCAGTGCAACTTAATTAACAATAAATGCTGCAACAATTATTAGTTATCTTTGATGATTAGTCACCCTCTACAATCTTAGGTGGCCCTTTTAACAAGTGCTCATCAACGAATTCATTCGCTGAATTATGGTCTGCTGATTCATCAGTAATAAAGCCTTGCTGAGCTCGATATAGAATCAGACGATCACGACTCAAACCTCGTAACAACGCATACATCATGACAAAAATCACTAAGGCAAACGGTAGTCCGGCTACGATAGCCGCCGCTTGTAAGGCAGATAGTCCACCAGCCGCTAGCAATATAGCAGCGATAACGCCTTCTGTTGTTGCCCAAAACAAACGCTGAATCTTTGGAGGATTGGTATCACCACCAGCGGTCAGCATATCGATAACAAAACTGGCCGAGTCTGATGAGGTCACAAACCATAGCATGATCATAACCACAATCAGTAGCGTAATCGGTTTTGCCAATGGGTAGTACTCAACCAACTTAAAGATGGCACTACCAGAATCCGCTTGTACTGCTTCAACCAATCCTGGGCTGATACCCGACACGGCTGAAGCAAGCTCCATATGAACAGCAACGCCACCAAAAGTCGTGAACCAGAAGAACAAGATAAGCATTGGGATCAACAACACCCCAAGCGTAAATTCACGGATAGTACGACCGCGAGAGATACGGGCAATAAAGATACCAACGAATGGTGCCCAACTAACCCACCATGCCCAATAAAATATCGTCCAACTACTTTGCCAATCTGTCCCGCTATAAGACTCGCCCCACGTACCTAGTGGTACAATCACGGTCAGATAGTTGCCGATGTTTTCAATAAAGCTATCAAAGATAAACAGCGTCGGCCCTAAGATGACCATAAACGCCAATAAGACGATTGTGAATCCAATATTTATATCACTAAGGCGCTTAATACCTTTGTCCAAGCCCATCATAACAGAAGCGGCTGCAAGCGCTGTAATAAACGCAATCAAACCAAACTGTACCGTAAGACTATTAGGCGTACCAAACAACTTCTCTAGTCCAGAATTGATCTGCATCACGCCAAGACCTAGTGAGGTAACCACGCCAAACATCGTACCGAACACTGCCAAGATATCGACCGTATGCCCCCATCGGCCATAGATTCTTTTGCCGAGCAAAGGATACAGAGTTGATCGAATCGATAACGGCAACCCACGACGGAAATGGAAGTACGCTAAAGACAGCGCCACAACCGTATAGATACCCCAAGCGTGTAGACCCCAATGCATAAATGAGATGTTCATCGCTTGCTTTGCAGCTGCTACCGTTTCGGCATCGCCCATTGGTGGTGCCATAAAGTGATACAACGGCTCCGCTGTACCCCAATAAACTAAGCCAATACCAATACCTGCAGAAAACAACATACCAATCCAAGAGAACAGATTGTACTGTGGTCGCTCCGTTTGATTGCCTAGCCGAATGTCGCCATAGCGACTCATTGCCAAGTAAATACAAAGCGCGAGCGCCGCATTGACTAAGAGAATAAACAGCCAACCAAACTTATCAGTAATGAAATTTTGTAAAAAACTAAAGACGGCCCCTGCTGTTTCAGTGAAAAGTGCACCAAAAATAATGAATCCAATTATCAACAGTGACGATGTAATAAACACAGGTTTACTCACCCGTGGAAAAGGTCCTAATCTGCCTACTTTTACTTCTTCCATGTGCAAGTCTCAAAATCCAAGGAACATTACCTTAACAAAATAGGCCTTAACTATCAATCTTTTACAAAATAAAGCTTGATAAAACAGTTAATTTAATCTAAAAGATTTAATAAATTTATTTAAAATAATTGAATAAACTAAGAAATCAACACTACCTTCTTAGAACGCTAGCATGATGTTATTTAGGCAATAATCTGAGTAATTGACCATCATTACCATCTTCTAACACCCAAACGTTACCATCTACCGCCAGTACACTACGAATACGCTCCCCCATATCATAGCGATAACGTTCAGAAGCTGTGTTGTCATCATTCATACTCACCACAATGAGCGCTTTGGATGACAAACCACTAATCAGCACATTGCCTTGCCATGCTGGAAAATCATTCTCTGTACCCGCAGAATAGAGGCTCATCGATGAAGGTGATATAACTGGTGTCCATGTGATTTTGGGTGCTTCAAACTCAGGCCGAGTATCATGATCAGGGATATCAATCCCCGAATAATTGCGACCATTGGACACGAGTGGCCAGCCGTAATTTTTGCCTTTTTCAATCAGATTAAACTCATCTCCGCCTCTTGGACCCATCTCGTGCGCCCATAACTTACCGCTATCATCGAATGCCATGCCCAATATATTACGATGACCTATCGTCCAAAACTGCTTGGCGATGTCATTTGTATCATTTAAAAATGGATTGTCTACTGGGATAGAGCCGTCAGCATTTAGGCGTATAATTTTACCCAAATTGACACTCATATCTTGCGCTGGCGTTTTTTCTTGGCGCTCGCCTGAGCTGATATATAAATATTGTCCATCAGGTGAAAACAAGAGACGATGACTGTAATGTCCTTGCCCTTTTACTTTTGGAGATTGCTCCCAAATGGGCGTAATAGCTTGCAAACTTGGTGTACTGGTATCTAAACCCATTAATCTTGTCTTAATGACTTTGGCACCGAATTCATTACTATCTGCACCCTCACCTGCTTCAACGTAGCTTATATAGAGATTGTTAGAACTAGAGAAATCTGGCGCAATAACCACATCACCAAGTCCCCCTTGCCCGCCATAAGCGACTTTTGGTACGCCAGTCACTGCTATCTTCGCACCTGTTTCGATATCAACTATAAATAACTCACCTGTCTTTTGTGTCACCAATATTTTTTGTGGTGCATTATCCGCTTTAGGTAACGCTGCCATCGCCCAAGGTTCATTAAAAGTAGCAATAATTTCAGTGGTAAATTCTGGTTTATCAACACTCATGGACGAATTAGTATCTGAGGTTTTGTATTCTGCTAGATCTTCATTGGTATTAACTACCGACTGATTGGAGCACGCCGACGTGCTAATCAGCAATGTTGCTACTATAATCGGTAAAGTTAACGGCGCACTTAGATATTTTTCATTGATTATCGCCATGTTGTCATCTCCTTGTATTTTGCATTCGTCTTATGATTCCTTAGATTATTTATAGCATAGTAAAAGCATGCAAACGGTAAATAATAATAGCCTACAACGTAAAAACCCCTTACTTACCCATGTAAAATATAGGCAAGTAAGGGGTTGGTTTTATGAAGAAATAGTCCGTTTTTTTAGATATTAACTCATTCTAAGTTTATTAAAGCTCAGCTTATCATCAGCACCGACATCGACTTTGATGATATCTCCCGCTACAAAATCACCCGCCAATAGCTTCAATGACAATGGATTTTCAATCTCCTGCTGAATGGCACGTTTGAGCGGACGCGCACCATACACAGGGTCATAACCGACCGCGACCAACTTGTTCATCGCATCAGCTGACAGCTCGATATCCATCTCACGATCATGCAAGCGTTGACGCAAACGATCTAGCTGGATGGCAGCAATTCCTGCCATTTGCGACATACCAAGTGGATGGAAGACCACAATCTCATCGATACGGTTGACAAACTCTGGGCGGAAATGCTGACCAACAGAGTCCATCACCTCAGCTTTGATATCCTCGTAACTTTCACCGACCATTTCTTGAATTTTATGCGAACCCAAGTTACTGGTCATAATAATCACAGTATTCTTAAAATCAACGACGCGACCTTGCGAATCCGTCAAACGCCCATCGTCCAACACTTGTAATAATATATTGAATACATCAGGATGCGCTTTCTCAACTTCATCAAACAAAATCACACTATAAGGTTTACGGCGAACAGCCTCAGTCAACGCACCGCCTTCTTCGTAGCCAACATAGCCTGGAGGCGCCCCTACGAGACGGCTGACACTGTGTTTTTCCATGTACTCACTCATGTCGATGCGCACTATCGAATCTTCACTATCAAACAAGAAGTTCGCCAATGACTTGGTCAGCTCAGTTTTACCGACCCCTGTAGGCCCAAGGAATAAGAACGAGCCAGAAGGACGGTTGGGATCAGACAAGCCCGCTCGGCTACGGCGTACTGCATTTGCTACCGATTCGACCGCTTCATCTTGACCAATCACGCGCTCATGGAGTTTTTCTTCCATTGCCAGCATTTTTTCACGCTCGCCCTGCATCATTTTGTTGACTGGAATACCCGTGGCAGCCGCAACTACTTCCGCAATCTCATTGTCTGTGACTTTGTTACGTAGCAATTTAACACCACTGCCTTCACCTGTCTGCTCTTTTTGTTCTGCCAAGTCAGACTCAGTGATACGGCGCTCTAGCTGCGGGATGGTTTCGTATTGCAGCTTGCTCATGGTCTCATAGTCACCTTCACGACTGGCTTTGTCATAGGCAATACGGGCCTTGTCTAACTCGTCTTTTAGCTGCTGACTGCCTTTGACCAGTGCTTTTTCTGCTTGCCAAATTTCATTAAGATCAGCGTACTCTTTTTCTAGCTCTTCAATTTGCGCATTCAATACTTTACGCTCTGCTTGCGCGCCAGCGTCTTCTTCATTTTTGAGTACTTCACGCTGCATTTTCAACTGAATCAAACGACTGTCTAGCTTGCCTAATGCTTCAGGCTTGCTGTCCATCTCCATACGTAAGCGACTGGCCGCTTCGTCAATTAAGTCAATCGCCTTGTCTGGCAACTTGCGATCGGTAATATAACGATGGCTCATGCGTGCCGCAGCAATGATGGCGCTGTCTTGGATATCGACCCCATGATGCAGCTCATAGCGCTCTTTGAGGCCACGTAATATCGCAATGGTATCTTCAACCGTTGGCTCATCGACCAGTACTTTTTGGAAACGACGCTCAAGTGCCGCATCTTTTTCAATATACTTGCGATACTCATCTAATGTCGTCGCACCAACGCAGTGTAGCTCACCACGAGCTAGTGCAGGTTTTAGCATATTACCTGCATCCATCGCCCCTTCAGATTTACCGGCGCCGACCATGGTATGCAGCTCATCGATGAATAAGATGACGTTGCCTTCTTGCTTGGCCAAATCGCTCAATACGCTTTTGAGTCGCTCTTCGAACTCACCGCGGAATTTTGCCCCTGCAATCAGTGCGCCTAAGTCTAATGACAATACTTCTTTACGGCGTAGACCTTCTGGCACATCACCATTGATGATTTTTTGTGCCAAACCTTCGACGATAGCCGTCTTACCGACACCCGGCTCACCAATGAGCACTGGGTTGTTTTTGGTACGGCGTGATAGCACCTGAATGGTACGGCGAATCTCTTCGTCACGACCAATCACTGGATCCAGCTTGCCAAGCTCCGCCTGCTCAGTCAGATTAATGGTGTATTTATTTAATGCATCACGCTGATCTTCTGCATTTTGGTTATTCACCGTATCATCACCGCGCAGCTGCTCAATCACCGCTTTTAGTTTGCTTGCTGTGACACCAGCACTTTCAAATATCTTTTTGGTTTCACCTTGTTCAGCAAGTGCCAACATCACCCATTCAGTGGCGATAAAATCATCACCTTCTTTTTGCGCTTGGCGATCTGCCAAGTTTAAAATCTTGACCGAGTTTGGATTCAGATTGACGTCACCTGTCGGCTCCGAAATCGTTGCTTGATTATCTAATGCCTTCGCCACACCGTTTTTTAGAGCAGGAATAGAAGCGCCCGCTTGTTGGCAAATAGACAAGTTAGACTCATCTTGTAGCAATACAGCAAGCAGATGCACAGGATCGATACCCGTATGATCGCGGCCTAATGCTAGGCTTTGTGCTTCTTGAATAGCGGATTGCAGTTTTTGGGTAAATTTCTCAAATCTCATATTCACATCCTTTTATAATTAGTATTTACAGCAGATGCTTTATAGTCTAGCGACTACTGTTATCTGTCACTTATATAAGGTATATATACACCTATTTCAAGCCAATTATCGAATAAAACCTTACTATAAGCAATGATATTTAGCTTCGCCTATTGATTAATATCGTTTAAATATACTTTTAAGATAAATTTAAAAGGCATTTAGAGCAAATGGCACTATGAAATAACTAAAAATATAGTCACAGAACTCTAAAATGGGTACAAGGCAGCCGACTGCAGATTGTACAATTAGTACATCTAAGGAGGGTAACGCCGTAGCGGTTTAGTAGTTAATCGACTATAGACACAGTATAACCATGCAAAAGCATGATTAGTATGCGATTAAATATGAATGATAGGTAGTCGTTTTAAGATCAGCTAGTCGATTTAAAATAATATAGACACAAGGAGAGTGAGTGGCAGTGAGTAAAGGTATTCAAAGTAAAAACGATACAGATAGTAGATTATGTAATCCTGACACGTTATCTGATTTATAAATGATTGGCTCTATCAGAACACAATAGATAGCCCTATTCTACTATCTCAATAGGGATGCCAAGCGTTACTGCCGCCATAATTTCATCCATCTCATCATCGGTAACGGCGATACAACCATCGGTCCAATCGTACTTCTGATTGATAGCAGCCAAATGACCAAAGCCATTCATCTGACCATGAATCATAATATCTCCGCCCGGACTGACACCCAATTGCTTAGCACGGGCTTTATCGGCAGCATTGGGATAGCTGATATGGATAGAGCGATGGGCAATAGAATTTTCGTTTTTATAATCTAACGTATAAGTACCGATAGGTGTGCGCTGATCGCCTTCTTGCTGTTTATGCCCGACTGGACTATCGCCCAAGGCAATGCGATAGGTACGAATGACGTCATCACCACTCAATAACTGCAAACGGCGTTCGGATTTATCAACGAACACTTTATCAATCACCACATCAGCGATAGGCTGATTATTCTGCTTATCAAAGGTACTGCTACTCGCAGACGCGCGTGTCATGTAATTAAAAACGCTGCTGCTGATAACCGTAACCACCCCGAGGCCAATCAAGATAAGTAAGAAGCGATGAGTGCGATTACGTAAGAATGCCATGAGATGACCCTTTGTGATATTGATAACGTTAAATACAGTTAATCATAATCTATCAAAACATGGCACCTGCTACTGTGTAAATCATATGAAAAATGACTATCACTCTGTCATTTTATACAGATAACTACACCATACGAATCGCACCATCTAATCGAATGACTTCTCCATTTAGGTAGGCATTATCAATGATATGGACAGCCAATTTAGCAAACTCATTTGGCGCACCCAAACGCTTAGGATAAGGGACACCTGCCTCTAGCTCCTCACGAGCTTTTTCAGGAATACTGTCCATCATGGGTGTGGCAAATACACCAGGTGCGATAGTCATCACGCGAATACCATGACGAGCCAACTCACGTGCTAACGGTAAGGTCAAACCAACCACGCCCGCTTTAGATGATGAATAACTGGCTTGACCTACTTGCCCATCGAAAGCAGCGATAGATGCGGTATTAATAATAATGCCTTGATCTGAATTCTTTTCAACACTGCTATCATTAGCCACGCGTTTAGCGATACTGGCCGCAACCAATCGCGCCACGTTAAACGAGCCGACCAGATTGATATTAACACCGCGACTGAATGACCCAAGGTCTGCTGGATTGTTTTCACGATCCAGCAATTTTTGTACGACAGCGATACCTGCACAGTTGATAGAACCTTGTAAGCCGCCAAATTCTTTTTCGGCCATATCCACAGCCGCTTGCACCTCATCACCGCTAGTCACATCACAGCGCACAAAGCGTGCATTACCGCCCAACTCTGCAACTAGAGATTGTCCAGCTGACTCGTTTAGATCAGCGATAACGACGTTGCCACCTTGCTCTACGATAGCACGAGCCACTGACTCGCCTAGACCTGATGCACCACCCGTCACCAAAAAGCTGTGTTTTTCAATTTGCATAATTATTCCTTTAATTAGTATTTTTATTGAACGTTTTCTTAATTTTCCTGACGCATTGATGTTTTGATATTTGATATTTAATCTTCAATCCAGTCGTCAAAAGCTATCATGAACATAGTTACAGCTAAGCCAATGACAGACTACGTAGTAAAAAGCGCTGAATTTTACCACTTGGCGTTTTCGGTAATTCTGTCACAAACTCTACCTCGCGCGGATACGCATGAGTGGATAGACGCTTACGCACAAGGTCTTGGATTTCTTTGGCAATTTGCTCACTCCCAGCGATGCCGTCTTTTAGTACCACATAAGACTTGATGGTATGCCCGCGCACCTCATCTGGCACACCAACGGCTGCTGATTCTGCGACTGCTTCGTGCTCGAGCACCGTATTTTCGACATCGGTTGGCCCTACCCGATAGCCTGCGGTGATAATGATGTCATCATCACGCCCTGAGAACCAATAGCTGCCATCACTGTGACGTTCGACCACATCACCTGTCAGATAGTAATCATCTACAAAGGCTTGTTTTTCGTTCCAGCTATAGCCACGGAAATAAAATGCTGGCGATTGACTGACCACAACAGCGAGCTGTCCTTGCTCACCATCAGGCAACACTTGTATGTCATCATTTAGTACCACCAATGTATGCCCCGGTAACGCCATACCCATCGAGCCAACGGGACTCTTATGTGCCAGTGCATGATGGGCACAGCAAGTCATACCCGTTTCTGTTTGCCCGTATTGGTCTTTTACTTGGCAGCCCAGATAGGTTTCTAGCCAGCTGACGACTTCGGTATTGAGTGTCTCTCCTGCCGAGTTGGCACAGCGTAAAGATAGTTTGGCATTCGTATCGTTATGAATTTCTTCATTAACATTGTCAAACACACCGCTAGATTTCATCATACGAAAGGCAGTTGGTGAAGAGGCCAAATTGGTAATCTGATGACGCACCATAAAGTCGCGAGTATGGGTAGCATCAAAGCCCGCTTCATTGAAATAAGTAGTGACACCTAATAGCAAAGGCCCAGTGATTGCATAGTACAATCCATATGCCCAACCAGGATCGGCCATATTCCAATAGTGATCATCGTCGCGCAAATCAATCGCGTAGCGCATGTAGAGATAGAAAGCCGATAATGCCCCTAGTGGCACACTCACGCCTTTTGATTTACCCACCGTACCTGAGGTAAACATTTGCAAGAATGGCGCATCCGTATCGAGCGTCACGGATTCTAGAGTTTGCGGCTGCGCTACCATTGACTCGGCATAGTGATCATCACCCCAAGTCTGAGCATCCTCTACGTTACCTACCATGACCATTTTGGTTTGCTCGGCCAAATCTTCAAATTTGCCACGATTCTCTTGATTGGTAAAAACGACTTTGGTGTCAGCTTTGTCCATCCGATACTTAATTGAATCATAACCAAAAGCGGTAAATAGCGGCTGATAAACTGCCCCAATCCGCCAAGTTGCTAGTACAACGGTGAGTAATTCAGGTGTACGCGGTAGCATGGTCGCGACTTGGTCACCGACTTGTACGCCATAAGACAGTAGTAAGTTAGCGACTTGCGCACTCGCCGCATCTAGCTCAGCAAAGCTCATATGAGTCACGTTGCCAGAGGTATCTTCATGTACTAGCGCAATGTTATCACCGCGACCGTCACGTACATGACGACCACAGCATGCCATATAAGCATTCAATCGATCGTCTATCTGCGTGCCAAAGATTTCTGACAGCAGCGCGTTCATGTCGAAGTTATTATAATAATCAGTATAGTTTCTTGGTGTGATGGTAGCGTCTACATCAACGATCGTAGCAGTTTGAAAGGCCGTGTTCATAAGCTAATCCTTTAGCAATAACAGATAACTGGTAAAATGGTGGTTATGATTGTAAAACGGTCACATCCTATAGACCGTTCAATATCTTCATATTTATCATGTCCTATTAGTAACGCATTTTTATGTTTATTTCAATACATAACGTATCATTTTCATAGTAAATACTAATTTTTATAGAAATATAAATTCACTATATAGTCTATTAACCATCACTTCGATACAAGGAGTGTCATCCTAAGTGATGTCTAGTATGGCTAGCAAGATGAACGTCCTAAGGTTTTATAGTGAGCCGACTATCGTATGCTTAAAAAGCCTAGTAGCGCCTTTTCTTCACTGCTTTGATGTTTTTTGGTACGTCCACGATGGGCATTTTTGTACGGCTCAAAAAACTGACCCGCTAAAAACTGATCGATAACGACGGGATGAATATAAGATGCGCGGCATACTGTCGGGGTATTGCCTAGCTCCTCTGCCACGCTTTTGACCATATCAACGACCAGTTGTTGGCGCTCAGCGCTTTTAGGATCAGTGGCTAATATTGTTTTTCCATGTGCTGTTTGTAGCTCATCATATAAATGACTGGCTGCGAGGACACTGGCCATCCAAGTACGGAAATCCTTGGCGCTATACATATTGCCAGTACCATCACCACAGCCAGTACCATCACCACAGCCAGTATGAGTGCGTATATAATCATTAATATCGGCGCTGTCGACGACTTGTTTGTGCCCGTTGTCGTCTAAGTATTTGAAAATCTGGTAGCCAGGTAATTCAGAACATGCCTGTACAATGTCAATCAAACGCTCGTCTTGTAGCTCAATATGGTGCTCTTTTGCACTTTTTCCGACAAAATCAAACGCCAGTCCATTGTCCGTTTCATTTACATGCTTGCTGCGTAGCGTGCTTAAACCATAACTTTTATTAAGCTTCGCATAACGGCTATTGCCAATACGAATTAAGGTAGTCTCTAACAGTTTGACTACCGCGGCGAGCACATTAGCTCGTGACAAGGGCTTAGCATCTAGATCTAATTCAACCTGAGCACGTAGATTCGGTAGCGCCTCTGCAAAGCCAATCATGGCATCAAACTTCGCTCGATCACGTACGCGATCCCACTCTGGATGGTACAAGTATTGCTTGCGCGCTTTGTCATCACGCCCTGTCGATTGCAAATGCCCTGTTTCATCTTGGCATATCCAAACGTTCGACCACATCGGTGGTATCACCAATGCATCAAAACGCTTGCGTAAAGCCTTGTCTTTGACCGTGTTACCAGTGGCGTCCTTATAGGTAAAACCGCGACCCCAGCGTCTACGCTCATAACCAGGCTCATCATCACTCACGTAGCGTAAATTCGCCAAACGAGCCAGATGTTCATAGTTATGGCGCACATCTACTGCTTTATCTGTCTGATGGTTTGGCTTAGCCATAAAAATATCCGTCTTATAAAATAGTCGTTTTAGCATAATTAATGATGGCTATTTTTACTGTTTACTTGCCACGGGCAAAGTGTAATCGATGTGTAAAACTAAGCGGATGGCAGGGTTCCCAATTATTGAATTTTAGGGCATAATTTAATGACTATCAAAACTTAAGTTGAATAAAACACAATGAAAAACCCTTCTATAAAAATCACTTCATTATCTAATGCAGATTACGACTTTTGGTTAGCATTGTGGCAAAACTATCTAACCTTTTATGAGACCAGTTTGCCCATGAGCACGACTGACACAACATGGCGCAATTTGCTAGATAGCAATGTAGCTATTTATGGATTTGGCGCATGGCAGGATGGTACATTAGTAGGCATCACTCATGTGGTGCTGCACCCCAATACATGGAATACCACGGAATGTTGTTATTTAGAAGATTTGTATGTTAGTGAATCTGTTCGCGGACAAGGTGTCGGGCGAGCCTTGATTGAATATGTGTATGACTTTGCACGCCAGAAGAAATGCAACCGTGTGTATTGGACGACGCAAGAAGGTAACACAACGGCACGCACTCTATACGACACCATTGCCACTCAAACAGATATGGTGCAGTATCGTAAAAACTTATAGTTTTCTATAGTTCAGAAATAAAAAACACCAAGTGTTATTAAACACTTGGTGTTGATTGTCTAAAAACAACCTTATATAAATACGCTTTCTAAAAATTTTATTTACCGTATACACATAAGTATGCTGTTTTAGCATAATTAATGACGGTAGTTTTTGCTGTTTATTTGACACAGACAAAGTGTAATGCTGTGTAAAACTAAGCGGATGGCAGGGTTCTCAATTATTGAATTTTAGGGCATAATTTAATGACTATCAAAACTTAAGTTGAATAAAACACAATGAAAAACCCTTCTATGAAAATCACTCCATTATCTAATGCAGATTACGACTTTTGGTTAGCATTGTGGCAAAACTATCTAACCTTTTATGAGACCAGTTTGCCCATGAGCACGACTGACACAACATGGCGCAACTTGCTAGATAGCAATGTAGCTATTTATGGATTTGGCGCATGGCAGGATGGTACATTGGTAGGCATCACTCATGTGGTGCTGCATCCCAGCACTTGGACCAGTAATGGATGTTGCTACCTGCAAGATTTGTATGTTAGTGAATCTATTCGCGGGCAAGGTATTGGAAGGGCCTTGATTGAATATGTGTATGACTTTGCTACTCAAAAAGGCTGCAACCACGTCTATTGGAAAACACAAGAAAGTAATGCTGATGCACGCCAATTGTATGACAAAGTCGCAAGCTTAACGGACATGGTGCAGTATCGTAAAAACCTATGATTTGTACTACCTGTCTTATGATTTACAATGAATGAGCAAATAAAAAGCGCCAAGTGTTAAACACTTGGCGCTTTCTTATCAATACGGCTTTATATTAAGGCAGCTTAGACATTATTTACCGTAAACGCATAGATATGCTGTTTCTACGGCCACTTTTACTTGAAACTTCTGATTGGCCTCAACCATAAATTGCTCGCCAGCATTAAAAGTCTGCCACTCGTCACTTTCTGGCAATTTAACGGTCAACGCGCCACTTACCACGCTCATGGTTTCAAATTCGCTAGTACCAAACTCATACTCACCAATTTCCATGACACCGACAGTAGCAGGCTTAGTCGCTGTTTTAAAGGCAATAGAAGTCACTTTATCATCAAAATAATTATTAACGCTTGGCATAATTTTCCTTAATTAAATGTTAGTTGCTATTTTAAAACGGCTGCTTGTTTAAAACGGCTGCTTACAATCCTGCTTTTAGACTGGCTTCAATAAACTGATCGAGGTCACCATCTAACACAGCACCAGTGTTAAAGGTTTCAACACCAGTACGCAAGTCCTTGATACGTGAGTCATCAAGCACGTACGAGCGAATTTGACTGCCCCAGCCGACATCAGACTTACCATCTTCAACCGCTTGTTGTGATTCCATACGTTTTTGCATTTCTAGCTCATACAGCTTAGCACGTAGCATTTTCATCGCAGTGGCTTTGTTACCATGTTGACTACGCTCGTTCTGACAAGTGACGACCACACCACTTGGCTCATGGGTAATACGTACCGCAGAATCTGTCGTGTTCACATGCTGACCACCCGCGCCAGATGAACGATAGGTATCGATACGCAGGTCAGCCGGATTGATATCAATCTCGACGTTGTCGTCAATCTCAGGCGACACAAACACCGCAGCAAACGAGGTATGACGACCATTATTACTATCAAATGGTGATTTACGTACCAAACGGTGGACGCCAATTTCGGTGCGCAACCAACCAAAAGCATAATCGCCTTTGATCTCAATCGTAGCTGACTTAATACCCGCGACGCTACCAGATGACACTTCAATCACATCAACTTTGAAATTATGCGCTTCTGCCCAACGTGTATACATACGCAGCAGCATCTCAGCCCAATCCTGTGCTTCTGTACCACCACTACCTGATTGAATATCCAAATAGCAGTTATTTGGATCCATCTCGCCACTGAACATCCGGCGGAACTCTAAATCAGCCACACGTTTTTCAGCATTATCTAGCTCGGTCTGCACATCAGCGAGCAGTGATTCATCGTCTTCTTCTACCGCCAGCTCTAGCATAGCAGATGCATCTTCTAATGTCGTCTCAAGTGACACTACCACATCGATGACACCATCAAGATGGCTTTTTTCTTTATTAATCTTGGTCGCACGCTCTGGATCGTTCCATAGCTCGGGGTTTTCTAACTCTAAATTAACTTCTTCTAAGCGCTCTTGCTTACCATCAAAGTCAAAGATACCTCCGCAAATCCTGCCCACGCTCAGATAAATCTTTGATTTGTTCTTGATACGGATTGATTTCCATAAATGTTCCTGTTTTTTTAAATAAATATCTAACGGATATGCCGTCATTTTAAATGAGATTGAGGCTAAGTAGTTGGCTAATTAGTACCGCTTATATATTAAATAGCGTTAAATAACCTAAATCGACCAATCTTCTACTGCCCAGTGATGCGCTAACGCATGAGCATGTAGCGCATCGTCCGGCGACACACAAATTGCCACATCCGCCCACTCAAGCAATGGAATATCATTTTTAGAATCTGAATACGCATACGTTTTTTCAAAGGTAACCCCAGCCAACTGCTGCTTATTCACCCATTTATCTAAATGATATATCTTACCTTCTTTAAAATTGGGCTTATCCGCTAACTTACCCGTATAACGCTCATCTTTTATCTCAAGCGGTGTCGATAACACATTGGCGGCTTCTATACCGAAACGTTTAGCAATGGCAGAGACCACAAAATCATTGGTCGCAGAGATAATCACCACAGCATGACCCTTCTCAATATGTTGACACAACACTTCCATCGCTTTTGGACGAATATGCGGTTCGATTTCGCGTTTGATATAATCTTCACGCAACTCATGCAAACGCGCCAAGGGTAATGTGGTCAAAAACTGGGCGACAAATTCATTGTACTCGGTGGCATCGAGCGTGCCTGCTATATATTGCTCATAAAATTCTTGATTGGCTGTGCGATACTGCGCCTCATCGACCAGCCCGTTATTAACGATATATTCGCCCCACAGATAGTCGCTGTCGACATCAAGTAAAGTATGATCTAAATCAAATAGTGCCAGTTCTTTTTTAGTGTTTTGTGTGTGAGATGCTTGCATAGCGAAGCCTTATTATTTTTTGAAAAATTTGATGGTGAGTAGGATTAATTGTCATTAAAGGTTATATCGACCATATTTGCTCTAAAGCCTTCAATATAGTCGGTTTTATGGATATAACGTTTACTCAGTAAATTTGCTAGAACACTACTGTTTGCTAGACATAATTATGGTAAATTATTTCTTTAGCCCATTTTATAACGGGTCTAGAGGACTTAATAAGCAACCCAGAGAACCTTATGAAAGCATATGATAACAAAACCAGCTTACCTAATAGACCGCACCGCCCAGCTCGTTCTATCAGAGAGATCAGACAACGTCGATTGGGTGATGCTTATCAATCACCTTTAGACCGTGTGTTCTATGCGCTCTTGAATGGCTTGATGTATGGCTTTGGTGGCTTACTTATCGACCTTGCCATTGTTGTCATTCGCTCAGTAGCTGGTCTTGGTAATGGTGAAATTTTTTGGCTATTCACCCCTTTCATGATCGTCCTTGGCGTATTGATAGGACTCATCGTTGGTAAAAACGCAGGTGCTGAGAGCGTCAACGCATTACATATCGACGAAACTGCTAACCATAATCCTTATCTCGATGACACCTCTATCAGTCATGATATTTTTCGTGGACTCATTATAGGTATCATTATCTTTGCCGTTATTTGGCTGGTTATGATGCTCATGGTATAACCACTGGCATCATATTATAAGAATATAAAAAGGATGGAACAATATACTACCATCCTTTTATTTTTATCCACTACTGATCGCTTCCGCTGTACTGAACTGATCGCTCGCCCCGTACTAATTAATCAGGCATTGCGATTTCTTTTAAGCCTGTTTTAAACTTCTGACAACGTTCCGCATAATGCATCGCTGACAATTTCAGCATCGAGGCTTGCTCATCTGTTAATGTTTTCACCACTTTTGCTGGTGCGCCCATCACCAATGAGTTGTCCGGAATAACCTTGCCTTCCGTGACCAATGCTTTGGCACCAATGATACAGTTTTTACCGATTTTGGCATTATTCAATACCACTGCACCAATACCAATTAAACTGTTATCACCGACTTCGCAGCCATGCAGCATCGCTAAATGCCCAATGGTGACATAATTGCCGATTTTCACCTCAATACCTGCATCAGTGTGAATCACACTGTTTTCTTGCACGTTGCTATAATCACCGATATGAATCAGTTCATTGTCACCGCGGAGTACCGCACCGAACCAAATATTGGCTTGATGTCCCAAATACACATCGCCGATAACTTGTGCAGAATCTGCTACCCAGCCATTAAAAGGCATAGCGAACTTAGGCACCTTGTCTAAATATTGATAAATCATAACCACTCCTTGTTATTGTTTTTTATACTAACCTAATAATAGATAGCTATCTATATCAGTCAATAATGCCCTCTATTGTGGCAAAGCCTTCTATCAAAATCTAGTGCTATTCACCCCAGTATGATGGTTGTACCAGTCACGGTGAGAAACACCTAGCTTTACTTAGGCTATTATCACCGTTGTAGCTATTTACTTAAAACAAGTCATCACTTAGAACAAATCATCTTTTAGACCATAAGAATAGAAAAAATCATTCATCGCAATTAAAGCGCTGCTCATCATATGCTGTTTTTCATATATTTTTTTCAGAAATCTTTTATAAACAATTATTTAATAGATAGTATATTGTATATTTACGGTAGATGAGAAATCTGTGCCCGTTAAGTTAGGAAATCGACTGGCTATCTGCGTGTATATTGTATATAATGCGCAAAATCTGTGCCTAAGCGAGCGGACATGATGCAAGTTACCTATTCACTATCTAGTGGGTTTTGTAGTTTCCATCAATAATGTCTTCTCGCTTTTTTGTGGAAAAATTTTGGGTTTAGTTGTTTTTTATTCTTAATTCATAGTCATTATCGAGATATAAAAAGCTGCGTTCAATCCGAATTTTAATCATGAGAAATTACGGCACTCACCAATAACAGCGGAGGCAAACCTTGAATTCATCGGCAGAAATACAAGCAATTTTGGCATTAGCAGACGGTACGATTTTTCGCGGTGTGAGTATCGGCAGTCTCGGTCATCGTGTCGGTGAGGTGGTGTTTAATACAGCCATGACAGGGTATCAAGAAATCCTAACTGACCCCAGCTATGCTCGTCAGCTAGTGACCCTAACCTATCCGCACATCGGCAATACTGGTACCAATAGCGAGGACACTGAGTCTGGTAATGGTCATCAAGTATGGGCAGATGGTCTCATCATTCGTGATGCCACTATGGTTACTTCAAACTTCCGTAACTCAGAATCATTGAGTGATTACTTACAAAACCATGATACCGTCGCAATCGCTGAGATTGACACCCGTCAATTGACTCGTCTACTGCGTGATAAAGGCGCTCAAAACGGTTGTATCATGACAGCCTCTAATGGCAAGACCATTAGCAGTGATGACGAGCAACAAGCCATCAAATTGGCGCAAGAGTTCGCTGGTATTGAAGGCATGGATCTGGCAAAAGAATGCTGTACTAAAGAGACGTTCGAATGGACAGCAGGTACATGGGATTTATCAGATACCCTACTTAACCGTGATGCCGTTGGTAGTCATGATAGCGGTACAGGCGGATTTTTCAAGCAACTAGGCACACACGTTGAGCACAAATTTAATGTAGTCGCCTATGACTTTGGTACCAAGACCAACATCTTGCGCATGCTCGTCGATCGCGGCTGCCATGTAACGGTCGTACCAGCACAAAAGCCTATCGTTGACGTGCTAGCGATGAATCCAGACGGTATCTTCTTATCGAATGGCCCTGGTGACCCTGCCGCTTGTGGCTACGCTATTGACAGCGTGCGTCATATCATTGAGCAAACTGACGTGCCAACGTTTGGTATCTGTTTAGGCCATCAGCTAGTCGGTCTTGCCAGCGGTGCAAACACCATCAAAATGAAAACTGGCCATCATGGCGCTAACCATCCAGTACAAGACTTGGCGACTGGTACGGTTATGATTACCAGTCAAAACCATGGTTTCGCGGTTGATGAAGACACACTACCTGATAACGTTAAATCTACCCATCGCTCATTATTCGATGGTACCAACCAAGGGATTGAGCTGACAAATAAGCCAGTATTTAGCTTCCAAGGTCATCCAGAAGCCAGCCCTGGTCCACATGACTGCGCGCCATTGTTTGATAAGTTTGCTGAGATGATGGAAAAGGCGAAATCGTGAGCAAGTCTGTCAAAAGTAGTTTGTTGATTGGAGTATTAGCAATTGGTTTGGCGGCATGCACTACCACCAAACCAACTGTTGACCATATCAACTTACAAGATCAGCAGAAATTAGCGGTGTCTAATGCTAAAGTAACAAACAAGCAAGAACTAAACCTGAAAGATAAAAGAGAATTATTAGCGGAAAAAATTAAACTTGCTGATTTTTCTATCAGAGGAATAAATGACCCCATATTTATTGATTTCTTATTATCTGATGGCAATATCTCAAAACAAGATAAGCAATGCGTTTTCAAAAATATCGACAGAAAAGCTTTTTACAAACTCTCTAATCATAGTATTGAATACTTTATAGATAATCACTCAGAAAATACTGATTTATATTTAGATAAGTTAGACCGTCTGATTTCTATCGTAGATATTTTTTACAACCATTCAGGTCCAGTTGATTTTGACGATAAAAATTTATCAGCCTCTCCTGCGCTAACACTACTCTCAGAAGAAGATTCTTTAATTTTTCAAGAAATGATTAAAGATGAATACTACAAAGACCTATTAATAATGATAGGTCAGCCTGCAGAAGTAAATGGTTCGGTTTTTGATTTTTCTGTCATGAAGCTTTTAATCCTTACAAACTTTGTACGTGAATCTGAACAGCAGTGCAATCTTAATAGCACACCGCTACGATATAAACTTTTGAGTCAAGAACTAAAATCTAATTAACATTGTAAAAGTCAGCATCTTAATAAATACCTTGAGAATTCAAACCCGCCAAAATAGGACTTAAAAACACTATGCCAAAACGTACCGACATAAAAAGCATTCTTATCATTGGCGCAGGCCCCATCGTCATCGGCCAAGCATGTGAGTTTGACTACTCAGGCGCACAGGCGTGTAAAGCACTAAAAGAAGAAGGTTACCGTGTCATCTTGGTCAATTCAAACCCTGCGACCATCATGACCGATCCTGTTATGGCTGATGCCACGTATATCGAGCCAATTACTTGGCAGACGGTTGAGCAAATCATTGCTAAAGAACGTCCCGATGCTATCCTGCCAACGATGGGCGGACAAACAGCGTTAAACTGTGCATTAGATTTGGATAAGCATGGCATATTGACCAAGTACGATTGCGAACTGATTGGTGCAACTAAAGACTCAATCGAGATGGCAGAAGATCGCAACTTGTTTGATAAAGCAATGAAGCGTATCGGCCTTGAATGCCCACGCGCTGAAACGGCTGAAACCATGGAAGAAGCATTTGCTACCCAAGAAAAAATGGGCTATCCATGTATTATTCGTCCTTCATTCACGATGGGTGGTTCAGGTGGCGGTATTGCGTATAACCGTGATGAGTTCATTGAAATTTGTGAGCGCGGTTTTGATTTGTCTCCTAACCATCAGCTACTTATCGATGAGTCGTTAATCGGTTGGAAAGAATACGAGATGGAAGTGGTTCGTGACAAAAACGACAACTGCATCATCATCTGTGCCATCGAAAACTTTGATCCAATGGGCGTGCACACGGGCGACTCTATCACGGTTGCACCTGCGCAGACTTTGACGGACAAAGAATACCAAATCATGCGTAATGCTTCATTGGCAGTACTGCGTGAGATTGGTGTTGAAACAGGCGGCTCAAACGTACAGTTCGGTATCAACCCTGATACAGGTCGCATGGTCGTCATCGAGATGAACCCACGTGTATCGCGTTCATCAGCATTGGCATCAAAAGCCACTGGTTTCCCGATTGCTAAAATCGCGGCAAAATTGGCGATTGGTTATACCCTAGATGAATTGCAAAACGACATCACTGGTGGCAAAACACCAGCGAGCTTTGAGCCTGCGCTTGACTATGTTGTGACCAAGATACCTCGTTTTAACTTTGAAAAATTCCCGCAAGCCGATAGTGTTTTATCAACGCAGATGAAATCAGTCGGTGAAGTGATGGCGATTGGCCGTAACTTCCAAGAGTCGATGCAAAAAGCATTGCGTGGTATGGAAACGGGCAATGATGGTTTTGATGAGCAGATTGACTTTGCCGCTATCAAAGACGGTAGCCTTAGTACTGACAAAGCCCGTAGCGAGATTCATAACCGCTTAACCATTCCAACGCCTGAACGCATTTATTATATTGCTGATGCCTTCCGTATCGGTATGAGCGTCGATGAGGTCTTTAATCTTACCAAAATCGACCCATGGTTCTTGGTACAGATCGAAGACATCGTGAAAACTGAAGAAACTGTGAAATCATTAGGCTTCGGTGGCTTAACTGAAGACAACTTGCGTCGCTTTAAACGTAAAGGTTTGTCAGATTTGCGTCTGGCCAAATTGCTTGGTGTCTCACAAAAGCAACTGCGCAAAAAACGTTGGGATTTAAACGTTTATCCAGTTTATAAGCGCGTGGATACTTGTGCGGCAGAATTCTCTACCAGTACCGCTTATATGTACTCAACGTATGACAGCGAGTGTGAAGCCAACCCTACCAATAACAAAAAGATCATGGTTATCGGTGGTGGTCCTAACCGCATCGGTCAAGGTATCGAGTTTGACTATTGCTGTGTACACGCTGCCCTTGCGATGCGTGCAGATGGCTACGAGACCATCATGGTCAACTGTAATCCAGAAACGGTTTCAACTGACTATGACACCTCAGACCGTCTATACTTTGAGCCAATCACGTTAGAGGACGTACTAGAAATCGTCCGTATCGAAAACCCTGATGGCGTCATTGTACAATTTGGTGGTCAAACACCATTGAAACTGGCTCGCGCCCTTGAAGCCGCTGGTGTGAAAATAATCGGTACTAGCCCTGATGCGATTGACCGCGCTGAAGACCGTGAACGCTTCCAACATATGATTCAGCAATTGAATCTTGTCCAGCCAACCAATGCATTAGCGACCAGCTTAGAAGACGGCTTGGTTAAAGCAAAAGACGTTGGCTATCCATTGGTTGTACGCCCATCTTATGTACTAGGTGGCCGCGCGATGGAAATCGTCTATAACGAAGATGAGCTAAGACATTATCTGCGCACTGCGGTACAAGCATCAAACGAAGCGCCAGTATTGCTAGATCGCTTCTTAGATGACGCCATCGAAGTCGATGTGGACTGTGTCTGTGATGGTACTGATGTCGTAATTGGCGGCATCATGCAGCATATCGAACAAGCGGGTGTTCACTCTGGTGACTCAGCCTGTTCGCTACCGCCTTACTCGCTATCTAAAGAGTTATGCGATGTGATGCGCGCACAGACTATTGCTATGGCTAAAGAGTTGGGCGTTATCGGTCTGATGAACGTACAGTTTGCCGTAAAAGGTGAAACTATTTATATTCTTGAGGTCAATCCACGTGCTGCGCGTACCGTACCATTTGTCTCTAAATGCATTGGTACATCATTGGCACAAATCGCTGCTCGCTGTATGGCTGGTACGTCGCTCAAAGACCA
Source organism: Psychrobacter sp. SCQQ22 (assembly GCF_015864605.1). Taxonomy (NCBI): domain Bacteria; kingdom Pseudomonadati; phylum Pseudomonadota; class Gammaproteobacteria; order Moraxellales; family Moraxellaceae; genus Psychrobacter; species Psychrobacter sp. SCQQ22. Next base: position 141,025 of record NZ_JADYWZ010000006.1, on the reverse strand, counting down.
AGGCTTTACCAAAGAGATTGTTCCTGCATTCTATGCCGTTAAAGAAGCGGTCTTCCCATTTGCTAAGTTCCCTGGTGTCGATCCAATCTTGAGTCCTGAGATGAAATCAACAGGTGAAGTGATGGGCGTTGGTAAAACCTTTGGTGAAGCGTTCTACAAAGCCATCATCGGTAGCAATGAGCGTCTGCCAGGTCTACCGACTGAGGGCGAAACCAAAACCGTCTTTATCTCAGTACGTGACAGTGACAAAGCGCAAATCGCGCCTATCGCTCGTCAGCTGGTAGACTTTGGCTTTGACATTGTGTCTACCACTGGTACACAAAAAATACTGAGCGACGCTGGTATCGAATGTAAGCAAATCAACAAAGTAACCGAAGGCCGTCCACATATCGTCGATGCATTGAAAAATGGTAAAATCGACCTTATCATCAATACGACTGAGGGCAAGCAGGCACAAGAGGATTCATTCTCTATTCGCCGCAGCGCGCTGCAAGGTAAAGTATTCTATGTCACGACATTGGGCGCGGCAGATGCCATTTGCAAATCTTATTCGATTGACTTGCCATTCGAAGTTTATAAGCTACAAGATTTACATGAACAAGCAAAGACTATTGCTTAGCTCTATTGACTTGGCTGAATAATTTCAGTAGATTAAGCATAACAGTCAGGCTTATGTAAAAGCTCATGCGAAATTGGTTTTTATATGACAGTAATGCTCTAATCAAACAATACCTTTGAAAAGACAGACCCAAAAAGCATAGTGGCTAAACTGCGACTATGCTTTTTATTACGTAAGGTTAAGTGTGCATTAGTGGAGCATAAATACGCTCATACATAACCAATCGTATGCTAGTTATGCAGCCTAAACCACTCTCTTTTTATATTTTATACCCATTGCAATAATCCCAACACCATCTCACTATTCACTAAGAGTAGGAGATGGTGTGGTGTTATTGGTTTAAGGAAAAAACATGCAACGTTATCCCATGACTCCGCAAGGACATGAGGCTTTAGAAGCCGAATTAAAACAGTTAAAAAGTATCGACCGTCCACGCATCACGGCTTCTATTGCTGAAGCGCGCGAACATGGTGATCTAAAAGAAAATGCTGAATACCATGCAGCCCGTGAGCAGCAAGGTTTTTGTGAAGCACGTATCCGTGATATCGAAGCCAAGCTTGGCGGCGCGCAAGTCATCGATCCTTCGACGCTGCCACAAGAAGGTCGTGTGGTATTTGGTGTGAGCGTTATCATCGAAAACATGGACACCGAAGAAGAAAAACAATACCAAATCGTTGGTGATGACGAAGCAGACTTTAAAGCGGGTAAAATCTCTGTCAACTCGCCAATCGCTCGTGGTCTTATCGGTAAATCAGAAGGCGATGAAGCCCGTATTGAAACGCCTAAAGGCGTGGTCGAATATGAAATTATGAAAGTCATATACAACTAGTATCGCTCCATCATTTGGCCTAACATCTTACTAAACACAATGATGACTAAATGATTGACCTTGGCTATTATAAATACTGATACCCTCGTTATTTGACATGCGCTATAGTGTCATTTAACGAGGGTTTTTTGTTTGCGCGTTATCTACTGCTTCACTTACTATTACTTTAAAGGAGTCTTTTATGAATATGGATTTTGCAGCATCACTGGTTATCACCAAAAAAATAGCGGTTCAAAAAACATCAATAGCCACTGCTATCTCTTCGATTGTTGCAGGCACTTTACTTGCCGTATCCTCAGCACATGCTGCGCCTGAAATAAGCATTAATCCGTCTGCTAGCGGCAGTACAACTGTGGTTGAGCAGTACTCTGATGGTAACACCGCGACTATCACTGCAACACCTAATGGCATCACCATGCAAGACGGTATGCCTTATGCTGTGACGCAAGTAACAACGACCCCAAGCTATGTCGTTCGTCAAAGCGCTAACGATACTATCATTTCTCAGGCCAGCACCACCGTCACTAGTGTGCCTGTGACCAATCAGGGGAGCAATGCCGTCACCAAAGTGAATGTTATCACCACACCACTCAATAACGTAAAGCAAGTCCTGCCTGTCGCATCTGCTAATCAACTGCCAGTGATGAATGCATCAACTGCCATTCAAGTCATGACCAGCTCATCAACGTTTAACCAATCAGCGATTAGCCCAACCTTTACCGATCAAACTGCTAAGACGGTTTCTTTAGAGACCCTACAACTAACCCCAAGCTTTAGTAAGCCTGATGTCGTCAATGCACAAACTAAGGTCATGAAAATATTAAAGAATAAAGAAGGACGTGAGATAGCAGTGCCTGCCAATCATATTGCTCAAGGTGATATTATTGAATACCACACCACTTATACCAATACCACCAATCAACTAGTAAACGGTGTCAATGCGATGGTGTCATTACCGAATGGCATCCAGTTGGTATCGCTAAACAGTTTACTGCCAACCCTTGCAACCACCGATGGCAACAGCTATCAAGTGATTCAACCAATGAGTAACACGGCAGCGACGCAAGTGAGCTACTCTGGTCTTAAATGGGATTTGGTCAATCTAGATGCCAATGCAACACAGACCGTAGTGATACGCGCTAAGGTTCAATAGAAACTAGGCCGTGGTTGTTTAATAAATTTGATGAGGTCTTGCTGGCTAACTTTCTAGCCGGCAATACCTTTTTTTAAATTGCCAAGTTTTCAATCATTGAGGAAGATAAATCATGAGCGTACTGTCCATTAGAATACTCTTATTCCTCATTGTTCCTGTAGGCATATTTACGGTATTCAAAGCGATAAAACTACTGAGAAGCGCATTCAATGGCGACGTATTATTAGCGCTGCCCTACCATGATAGCGTTGGTAGTTTCACTGTCTCGAAGTCCGGTGTTTATAGCATTTGGCACAAAGGCCCTGTGTTTAAAAAAACGCCGCTGGCTAAATTTCGACCTCATATCTCAAGTACCTCTACTGGCAAAGATATTAAGCTTAATCCCTCAATACTATCTCCACGCTCAAATAACTTTGCCACTGGCAGAATGGAGCTTTTCACCTTTCGGGCGGAAATTGGTCATTACGAATTAAAGCTAGTATCAGGGTCAAGCACCTCAAGACTGCAGGCAACTATGGGAAATGTCATACCTTTGGCAGATATTGATTTAAGCCTCTATTCTATCGAGGTTAAAGAAAGCCAATCACAGATCATAACGATACTGGCTATTCCCCTTCTACTGCTTGGTATTTTGGGTATTGTAGGTGGCTTGGTGCTCGGGTTATTGGCTGAGCAATTTTTTGTATAAACCATAACTGGCTCATATATAGTAGGTACATTGCCATGCTCACTCAGCCTACTATTCGTAATACTTGCATTCACCTTTATCATTTCTTAATAACCAACCTTTTGCTATAGTGCCTTAAATTCAAAACAAATATTCGGTTATTACCAGCATGTACAACTTCACCTCTCTCTCTTCATTGGCTTTTATTATTTTCGGCTGTATTTTAAGTGCTACATCTTTGGCTAAATCTGCCGAAGCAGAATTTGACGATCGCTTTTATATGTCGAAAATTTGTACTGCGTATATGAGTAAAGAAGATCATGGATATTGTGATGATGGTTATGTTCTTAAAAGCGAAACCTTGGAAGGCGGTCAAGTAAAAGAAACTCTGCTTATGGACGGAATCGGTAGCTACGGCTGGAATCATACCTCGCTTAAAAAAATTGATAAAGATACTTATCATGTCTATATTGGTTGTGGCAATCCGTGCGGTGCCAATATGTTATTTGGGCGTGGCGATAAAGAGCAGAACTTTGGTCGTTATTTCAACTTTGATCTAAATAGTCAATGTAGCGTTGCATATAACCACGACAAACAGTTATGGACGGCTAGCCGATTTTTTTCAGATAAAGAAATTGCTTTACCTTTGACCTATGATCCTGATGCTTTTGCGGCTTACCCCAAGTACGATGTTGAGTTTGATAAAAAAGGACATCTTATTGTCAAAGAATACTTCTCAGAAGAAGTGGTTCAAACTTTGCCTAATCCTTGTACTTCTCGTTAACCCTAAAAACACATAAAATCGATGGCCATAGGCGACAACCGTTGTCGTTTAATTTCTTAATTTTAGCTATAATTACAATGACTTAACGCTAATTTTGTTAAAATAGTCTTTCATTAATGCATTGGTAAATACCGCTTATGGCAACCATCAATTATGAACGACTACAAGGCAAACTAAACATCTTAGCGGACGCTGCTAAGTATGACGTTTCCTGCTCTTCCTCCGCTGGTACACGCAAGAACCAAGGCGGCGGTCTCGGTGATGCCTCAGCGACAGGTATCTGCCATAGCTATACCGAAGATGGCCGCTGTGTCAGTCTACTCAAAATCCTGCTGACCAATCATTGTATTTATGATTGTGCTTACTGTACCTCACGCAAAAGCAATGACACCCCACGTGCTGCCTTTAGTGTCGAAGAAGTCGTTGATTTGACCATGCAATTTTATCGCCGTAACTATATCGAAGGCTTGTTTCTCAGTTCTGGTATTTTTAAGAGTGGCGACTATACGATGGAGCGACTGGTTGAGGTCGCCAAACTACTGCGTACCCGCGAGCGCTTCAACGGTTATATTCACCTAAAGACCATCCCAGGTGCGTCAAAAGAGTTACTGCTAGAAGCTGGGCTGTATGCTGATCGCTTGAGCGTTAATATTGAGATTCCGACCAAATCAGGATTGGCATTGCTCGCGCCAGAAAAATCGCATGAGCAATTAAAGGCACCCATGGAAACGGTAAAAGAAGAGATTATCACCATCCGTGAGAGCCGTAAAACCCATAAAAAAGCGCCAAAATTCACGCCAGCGGGTCAGACCAGTCAAATGATAGTCGGCGCCAGTAATGAGACCGACTTGCAGGTTATCCAGCTATCGAGCCACTTCTATAAAACGTATGATCTCAAGCGTGTTTACTACTCTGGTTATGTACCAATGCTGTCTGATAATCGTCTGCCAGCGATTGGAACGCCGGTGCCTATGGTGCGTGAAAACCGCCTTTATCAGGCAGATTGGTTAATGCGTTTTTATGGTTTTGGCGCGCACGAGATAGTAGAGCCGGACTCGCCATTTTTAGATTTGGACTGTGACCCAAAACTGGCTTGGGCCATACGCCATCGTGAGCATTTTCCCGTTAACATCCAAACCGCAACTTATGAGATGATTGTTCGTATACCCGGTATTGGTACCAAAACGGCTAAAAAAATAGTGAAAGCGCGCAAGTTTAATCAGCTGACGTTATATCATCTCAAAAAGATGGGAGCGGCCGTCAATCGTGCCAAATACTTCATCGCGACTACTGGTAAAAATGAACACCTTGCTCATTTGACCCGCGATAACTTCCGTCAATATGTACTGGCACAGACGCAGACCAAGTTTAAAGATCAGCGTAGCGGGCAGCTGGCCTTATTTTAAATGTAAGAATAAAGTTTATTCGTAAGATTGATTCTTAAAATAAGCCACTACACGTCAACTGTTTTCTGAGGGCAGCTAATGTCAGTACTTGTTCAAAACAAAACTTACTCTGTCGGTCAAGTAACGCCTAGTATTGTGCTTTATGAGCCAAGTTTTGAAGGTTGGCTGAGTGCGGTCTATCATGCCTATGAGCATAAATTACAACACGATTCCGCATTACAGCTCATAGCGCAAGATTGCTATATACCCTCATTGATTGCTCAAGCAACCAGCGTGGCAACTGATGAAGACAAAGCCGAGCGTGTCCTCACAAAACTAAATAAGTTATTGGGGCGCTCAGGTATGCGCAATATGCTGTGGGGATTTTTATCTGAAAAGGATAATATCGGCACCACTCTATTTCAAGTAGTTAAATACGCCATCGACTATCCCAATCGTCAAATCATGCAGGATTTGGGTAACTTAGACGTGCTTGAGCTGGTGCAAACGGTCAAATCTGTGGGTCGTGAAAAGCACCGCATGGAAGCATTTGTGCGTTTTGAGCATACCACTGATGATATATATTTTGCGCGAGTGGAGCCTGATTTTAATGTATTGCCACTGATTGGTGAGCACTTCCGTCAGCGCTATCAAGACCAGCATTGGGCCATTTATGATATCAGTCGCGGATTTGGGATTTATTATGACAAAAGCCAAAGTACACCGTCACACCCTGCCACACTGCAAACCATTACTGACCTTGATGATGCGGTATTGCGTAATCCTGCCAGTATCCATAGCGAGGACGAGCAGCGTTACCAGAAGTTTTGGCAAGGCTACTTTACCAACGTCAATATCAAGGAACGTAAAAACCCCCGTTTGCACAAACAGTACCTGCCGCAGCGCTATTGGAAATATTTGAGCGAAAAACAAGTATTGCCCAATGCTGAACATTTACAAAAACGTCGATAAGCGTTTTCAGCGTTGTATCTATGGCAGACTTACTCCTCGCTCTGAAAAACAAACGCTTTAACTTTACCTTGATGGTTGAGTTTTTACTGCTTTTAACTGACAATAGCAACTTGATATTACTAACCTGTGATCGACGCTATTATGAAAGTTATGCGCTTACTGTCGTCTTTGAAGCATGATGAATCCGAGCGCGGTATTTTTCATCTTGGGCGCGCATTGGTCAAAAATGGACATACCTCTATCATCGTCTCAAGCGCTGATGAAGACAATGATTTGGTCAGACGCCTCAAGCGTGACGGCAATATCTATCACCAATTACAAATGAATAAAAAGTCTTGGTTATCACTACTCCAAGTTGCCCCACTACGCCATTTGATTGAAAAGTACGAGCCCGACGTCATTCATGCGCACTCGCGTACGCCAGCATGGATTGTACATTTAGCATTGCGCCGTGCACGTGTCAAACGTATGCCAAAACTGGTCTCGACCATGTATGGCTTTTACCCTATCAATAGATATTCACAAGCACTGCTCAATGTCGACACGCTTATTACCGTCTCTGACAGTGTTACTAACTATCTAAAACACCGACTACGCCGTGAAGATACCGCACCAAAAATTATCAAACGTATCTATCGAGGTATTGATACTCGCCGCTATCCCTATCGGCATAATCCATCAGTTTATTGGCTACGTCACACCTTTGCAGAATACCCAGAGCTTGAGCACAAAAAGTGGCTGATATTTCCAACCATTATCGGCAATGAATATGGTCAAGAGTGGTTGATTGATATTTTGGGTAATCTACAAGAGCAGTTCCCTAATATCCATGTCATTATCATGGACGATGACTATAAAGATGGCGATGTGGCGCATGAAGACTTTCGTCAACGCACTAATACCTTAGGTCTGGCGGAGCGCATCACTTATGTGGGTAGCAAGCGCAATGACATGCGAGAGTGGCTATCGGCGGCAAATATCGTGATGGCACTGGCCAATGAGCCAGAGTCTATTGGTATCAATGCGCTGCAAGCGATTCACTTAGGCACTCCCGTCATTGGTTGGGATCAAGCGGCCTTTAGCGAAATTCTACAACCGCTCTATCCGCAAGGATTGGTCAAAAAATACAATGCGACCTCTCTCTGTAAAGCGGTTAGAAACCAGTTGGAAAGCGTGACTCGTCCTGAGATGACGAACAAATTCACGATGCGTGAGATGATTGAGGAAACCCTCAAGGTCTATCAAAATCTAAGTGATATGGCGCTGGCAGAAGAGCAAGCTGAAGCCGATGCGGCAGCGGTAAGAAGAATTAAGAAGTATTTGAAACCCACTGCCAATACGATAAATAATAAAGCCAAAATTTATGATGCTAGGGCAAAACATAGCGATTCGCTAGCAAACACAGAACCTGCTAAAAAAAGGCTTTCTGAAGCAGCCAACCTCTCAAAAGAGACAGATACTTAGAAAGCCTGTTATAAATATTCAGCTATCTACTGACTGTACGCCTATAGATATTTCCGTGCCCGTTCTTACCAGCCGCCACCCTTCCAATTAATATGTCGCTGGCGTATGCGCGCTGACGATGCGAGTGATGGCATTGCTTGGATTGATAAAAGTATGCGGATGACAAGTTTTAATCACGTAGCTATCGCCTTCATTTAATAGGTAGGTAGTATCATCGATACGAATGATAATCTTGCCTTCGATGACCGTACCAATCTCCTCACCTTCATGAGAAATCCTATCTTCAGTCGAACTGTTCGGCTGATAAACCTCGATCAAAAACCCTAAATTCTTGATCGGACTGCCATTGAACACCTGTTTGATGGAGACCCGACTGTTTGGCTCACTAATCTCTATGAGGTCTTTTGGCGTAACGACGACTCTGTCTTTACGCTCTTTCCACTCGTCACTAAAAAAGGTATTTAGGTCAGAGTCGAGCACCTGCAAGATCGCTTTTAGCGTGTTGACAGCAGGGCTAACCTTATTACGCTCGATAGCACTGATTGAGGTATTGGTCAGTCCTGCCAGTCTCGCTAGTTTACGCTGTGAGAACCCTTTAGTAAGGCGCAATTGATTGATTTTTTTACCGATATTCTCTTCTGGCTTTTCAACCGATTCAGGCGCCTCTTGTTCTTCAACAGAGATTATCTCGTCATTTTCTGGGATATCGTTATCAGGATTTTGTTTGACTGGCATAGTGAATAAATTCCGTAAATAAAAATTTGGAAAAACCATCTTGTGCATAATTCAGCTCAGGATGCCATTGTACACCAATCATAAACGGATGTTCTATTAAGCTAATCGCCTCTACCAATCCATCACGTGCCAGCGCTTCTACAAACAAACCCTCACCCACTTTATTGATGGCTTGCTTATGTAACGAGTTAACGTGCCACTCGTCACCAAATGCTGCAAGCTTCCCTTCAGGCTGAATAATGACGTCATGTACTGGCTGATATTGCACTTCTAGCGGCTGGGTATTGTCTTCTAAATGCTGCTCATAGAACCCTTCTACTTCACGCCAATCAGGGTATAGCGTGCCATTGAAATGCACATTCATCTCTTGTAACCCTCGGCATACTGCTAGTAAAGGTGTGCCAGATTCCGCTGAATAAGCCAGTAGTTTAAAGCTTAGCTCATCACGATTTAAATCCTGCTTTTCTTCTACATGCGATGCGCCATAACGCATCGGCGCGACATTACTATAACTCCCTGTCAATACAATACCATCTGCCAACGCGACCAATGCATCAAAATTCTCGCTGTCAGCAGCCGTATAGGGAAGCAATATTGGATTGCCACCATAATACTGGATAGCATCGATGTATTTTTGATATACCGCTTGGGCTGGCTGGCCGTCCACCATTTTGTGACAGGAGACGATAGCGATGATAGGTCTAGAAGTAGGCATGTGATTTTCCCTAAATGTGATATCTGTACCTAGATGTCCAGATACTGCGGTATTTAACTTAACTAAAATTTATCATAACTACCTAGTAAATGTAAACTATAAACTTCATTGTCTATAAAATCGGTTTATATGAGTTATATAAATTACTTTTAGGTAATTAAAAATAAATATTGACAACTATAACCTTCATCCATATATTAAAAGACATCTTTATGACAAAGAACAATTTTTATACATTTAGAAAGTTGATAGACAGTATCCCGAAATACGTTAAGTGCTTCATATCGTGAACAAAATCAGCAAGGCCAACCCAAATATTTCAAAAACTGACAGGGATGAACAACATGACGACGACCAACGGAACCATCACATCTGCAAGTAAAACTGAATATGTATATGTTGCAGCAGGTGATATCAACGGCTTACTTCGCGGTAAACGTATCCCATTTAACCAAATGGACAAAGCACAAGCTGGTGGCATCCGATTGCCTCTATCTATTTTAGGCGTCGATATTTGGGGTGCAGACGTCATCGAGTCCTCTCAATGTAATGGTGATATTGATGCCATTGCTCGTCCTACAGGTCGTGCCGCTTATCCCCTTCTTAATACCAGTGCAGCCTCATCGCTATTACCTGTTTGGCTTTATACCGAAGACAATGAACCGTATTACGGTGATGCCAGACACGTTTTGGACTACATCAGCAAAAAATTCAAAGCGCTTGGTTTGACGCCAGTCATGGCGACTGAGCTTGAGTTTTATTTGGTGGACTACACAGAAGGTGAGACGCCAAAACCACCTATTCGTCCGAAAAGTGGCCTGAGATTAAATAAAACCTCTATTTTAAGCATCAATGATTTATTACAGTTTGATGAGTTTTTAGACGAAGTCTATGCTCAGTGTGAGAAACTCGATATTCCGGTTGATGCTGCTTTGGCTGAGAATGGCTGTGGTCAGTTTGAGATTAATTTACTACATGTCGATGATCCGTTAAAAGCTGCCGATGATGCGATACTATTCAAACAAGTGGTCAAAGCGGTCGCTGCTCGTCGTAAGCTCACTGCTACCTTTATGGCAAAACCGTTTGGCCTACAATCAGGTAATGGCTTCCATGTACATTGCAGCTTATTAGATAAAGATGGCAACAATGTCTTTGATGATGGATCAACGGAAGGCTCAGATATACTACGTCATGCCGTTGCAGGGCTATTGAAGACCATGTCAGATTGCACGTTATTGTTTGCACCACATGTCAACTCTTATCGCCGTTTTGCACCAGGTACATTGGCACCGAACAATGTGTCATGGGGCTATGAAAACCGCACAGCAGCCGTACGTATCCCAGGTGGCGATCCAAAAGCGCGCCGTATTGAGCATCGCGTTTCTGGCGCTGACGCCAACCCTTATCTCGTCTGTAGTGCGGTATTGGCAGGTATGCTGTATGGTATTGAAAACAAACTGGAAGCACCTGAACCAATCAATAGCATTACTTATAATGAAGAAGACCTCAAAACCTTACCGTTAGATTGGCTCTCAGCCATTCGTCAGTTTGAAAACAGCGACGTCATTGATGCCTTATTCCCAAGCGAAATGATTGAACTGCTGATTGCGGTTAAAAAACAAGAAGCCAAACGCTTCTCTCAGCAAGTCACCAATCTTGAATACCTCACCTATTTACAGGATGTCTAATATGTCAAATAGCAAACCGTCTAATAACACGCGCAATATCCCGCATTATTCAGATAAAGGACAGTATCCTGATAGCTACTATGCTGCCAGTCGCAATCCTAAACCAGATAGACCAACGCTAGAAAATGACATTCATGTTGAGATTTGCGTGGTGGGTGGCGGCTATAGTGGCCTATCAACGGCACTGCATCTCATGGAGACAGATCACGAAGTGGTCGTGCTAGAAGGCGCACAGATTGGTTGGGGTGCATCAGGCCGTAACGGTGGTCAGATTGTCAACGGTCTGAATGCGAGCTTAGAAAAAATCAAAAGCTCTTATGGTCAACAAAACGCCGATTTTGTCGGTCAGCTCGTCACACGCGGTGGCAAAATCATTCGTCGACTAATCCAAGACTACGACATCAGCTGCGATTTGAAAGAAAAGAATATCTTTGCTGCCTTAAACAACGGGCAATTAAAAGATTTGCAGAAAACGCATGCACTATGGGAAAGCCACGGCATGCATGATCGCGAAATGCTAGACAAATATGGCATGCAAGAGCATATCAAGTCAGAGGCTTATGTAGGCGGGGTTATCGATCATTCAGGTGGACATTTTCATCCGCTAAATCTTGCGCTTGGCGAAGCCGCTGCCATTGAATCACGTGGCGGTACTATTTATGAAAACACGCTAGTCGTTGATGTTGAATATGCTGATGATCATATCAAGGTCATCACTGAGTTTGGCACGGTCACTTGTAAGCAAGCCGTTATGTGCGGTAACGCTTACTTAAACAAAGTCATTCCTAAGCTAACTGACCGAGTCATGCCCGTATCGACACAAATTATCGCCACCGAACCATTAGGTGACTTAGCAGACAAGCTGCTCCCAACTGACGTCTGTGTCGAAGATGTCCGCTATATCCTTGATTACTATCGCCTGTCAGCAGATAAGCGTATGTTGTTTGGTGGTGGTACAGTCTACGGTGGTCAAGATCCTTCTGATATCACTGCCAAAATCAGACCCAACATGAATAAGATTTTCCCAGAGCTGCGCGATGTAAAAATTGATTATGCATGGAGCGGTAACTTTGCGTTGTCTTTTTCACGGGTACCGCAGATGGGCAAGCTACATGATCGCGTGTTTTTTGCACACGGTTATAGTGGACATGGCGTGACAGGCTCGCATCTGTTTGGACAGATATTGGCTGATGCTATCAATGGCAATACCAAAGAGTTTGACACGTTTGCAAAAATTCCATGGATTCCTTTCCCTGGTGGTCGCGCACTACGAGTACCTTACTCTATGATGGGATCATGGTGGTACGCGCTAAAAGACACGACTGGCTTATAAGTAACGTAATGGCTTCAATTTTCTGCTTAATGATAAGCAAGACTTTGAAGCCATTAATGCAACAGATTGTTATTACTAACTCGATAGGAAGTCCACTCGTACTTCCTATCGATCATCACCTTAAAAACAGGATCTTTTCTATATAAGCCATAATGTCACACAAGGAACGTCACCATGAACATGAAACTCAATGACGCTGTTGAAGAGCAGTATCATAACAAACGAGTATTTCTCACTGTCGTAGTGGGAATAGCTATCTATCTTGCCTTTGTCTGGTTATCATCCACCCGCGATGCATCAGAGTCTTGGGGAATCCTCTCCTTACTACCCACCATGCTGGTACTCATCATTGCCATCGTCTCCAGACGCCCCTTTGAGTCAATGATCGCAGGCTGTGTTGCTGGCCTTGTCATGCTCAATCCATTCGATCTAGTCTCCCCTTTTGCAGATAATATCTCAGCCGTACTCGGTAACGAAACCATTATTTGGATCGTCCTTGTTTGTGGTCTCATGGGTGGTCTTATTCAATTGCTCGAAGTGAGTGGTTGCTTAGATGGTTTTAGTGAATGGCTCAAAAGAATTATTAAATCACGCAGACAGTCGTTACTCGCGACTTTTGCATTAGGTGTTGTGGTCTTTATCGATGATTACCTAAACTGTTTGGCCGTTTCGACCTCAGTGAAAAAACTGACAGATACTTATGGCGTGTCTCGTGAAAAACTCGCTTATATTGTCGATTCTACCGCTGCTCCTATGTGTGTAATCGTTCCTATCTCTACCTGGGCGGTCTACTTTTCAGGCCTGTTAGAGGAAAATGGCGTGGCAGCAGACGGCGCTGGTATGTCGCTTTATATCAGCTCTATCCCTTTTATGGCTTATGCTTGGTTTGCCCTACTTATTGTTTTTTTGGTGGCTTACGGTATCTTAGGCGACTGGGGTCCGATGAAACGTGCAGAGAAACGCGCCAAAGAAGGCAACCCTGTTCCAGAAGACTTTGTCGATGAGCAATTGGTTTCAAATGTCAAAGCCAAACGCACGTTATCATTCAAAGCCAATATTTTTAACTTTGCATTCCCAATGATTTTGCTTATCGTCTCAACTATTTACTTTGAAGTGGATTTATTAAGAGGCGCATTGCTTACCTGTTTTGTGACCGTGATGGTCTATTGGGCACAAGGTCTTTTAAGTTTTGAGACCCAAGTAGAGTCTATTTTTACAGGCTTTAAAGTCATGTTATATCCATTATCGACCGTTATTGGTGGTTTCTTTTTGAAAGCCATTAACGACGAGCTTGGTATGACCATGTATGTCATTGACGCTATCTCACCGCATATGACGATTATTATCTTCCCTGCTGTTATTTTCGCTGTCATGGCTTTCTTAACCTTTGCAACCTCATCAAGCTGGGGCCTATACGTCCTTGCCATGCCGATTGTATTCCCAGTAGCAGCTGCACTAGGTGTTAGCACGCCATTGGTTATCGGTGCTTTGTTATCAGCGTCATCGTTTGGTAGTCATGCTTGCTTCTTTAGTGATTCATCACTATTAGCCGCACAAGGTGCTGGTTGTTCACCCATGCAGCATGCCTTCACGCAGTTCCCTTATGCGATGCTTGGTGCTGTGCTATCGGTTGTTACCTTCTTAGGACTTGGTTTTATGATGGCTTAACGCTAGATAGTGAGTAAAGAAGCTGCTACTGCTACTCTCACTGCTAAATAACTTCTTAACCACAATACGGTTTAAATACATCACTATTTAAACCGTTACTATGACCAAACCTTACTTTTATTACGCTTTATTTTATTCATATAAAAGACAAATTATAATCAAGGAGCTACACCATGCGATCAGTTACTGTTGCCAGCACTCAAATAGCCTGCACTTGGGACAAACAAGAAAACATCGATAAAGCCACTGCATTGGTCACTGAAGCTGCGAAAGCTGGTGCCAATATCATCTTGCTACAAGAGTTATTCGAAACCCCTTATTTTTGCCAAGTACATGATTTTGAATATTTCAACTTGGCTACCGAAGTCGAGCACAATACGGCCATCAATCATTTCAAAGAACTGGCCAAGTCGCTTGAAGTGGTACTGCCTATCAGCTTTTATGAAAAATCAGGCAATGCGATGTTTAATAGCGTGACCATTATTGATACCGATGGCGAAATACTGGGCACTTATCGCAAAACTCACATTCCAGATGGCATTCCTTATGCCGAAAAATTCTACTTTACGCCTGGTGACACTGGTTTTAAAGTTTGGAACACTAAGTACGGCAAAATCGGTGTGGGTATTTGCTGGGATCAGTGGTTCCCTGAATGCGCACGTAGCATGGCATTGATGGGTGCAGAAATGCTGCTGTATCCAACCGCCATTGGTGATGAACCAACTCTAAACATCAACTCAACTGGCCACTGGCAGCGCTGTATGCAAGGACACTCTGCGGCTAACCTCATGCCTGTTATCGCCTCCAACCGTATTGGCGAAGAAACCATCAGCCAAAATGGCACTGACAGCACCATGCAGTTTTATGGCAGCTCGTTTATCACTGATGGACGCGGCGAGATTATACAAGAAGCCTCGACCGATAAAAGCGAATTTATCATGGCCACGTTTGATCTGGATGCACTGGCAGAACAGCGTCGTCAATGGGGCGTGTTCCGCGACCGTCGCCCATCAATGTATGGCACATTACTCACGCACGGCTAACCCACTTCCTCTATTTCTATAACTGCTTGAGTTCGATAAGGTGACTTTATGTCCACATTACTGACAGGTTCAACCCCCAAACAAGACGGCTTTTATATGCCTGCAGAATTTGCACCTATACAAAAAGTCTGGATGGTATGGCCATATCGAGAAGACAATTGGCGACAAAAAGCCGTCCCCGCGCAAGCAGCATATGCAGACGTTGCTAGCACCATTAGCCAATTCAGTGAGGTTGGCGTTTTGGTCAACGCTGATGATTTTGATAATTGCCGTGCGCAACTGCCCGATAATATCGATGTGATAGCCATGCCAAGCAATGATGCGTGGGCACGTGATACCGCTCCGACTTTTTTAATCAACGATGCTGGCGATATACGTGCTTGTGATTGGACATTTAATGCATGGGGCGGCGATTACGATGGCCTTTATACGCCTTGGGATGACGACGACAAGCTCGCCGAGAGACTGTGCGAGCACTTAGATATTGAGCGCTATCGTACAGACGGTTTCGTACTAGAAGGCGGCGCGTTTCATGTCGATGGAGAAGGTACGGTATTGACCACCCGTATGTGCTTGCTCAGTCCTGGGCGCAACCCTCACTTAAATGAAGCGCAAATCGAAGACATGCTGAAATCGCATCTAAATGTCGAAAAAGTGCTGTGGATTGATGACGGTATCGATCCTGATGAAACCACTGGGCACATTGATGATATTGCCTGCTTTGCGCGACCTGGCGAAGTGGTCTGCTTATTTACTGATGATACTGAACATCCATTCTATGAAGCCACTCAAAAGGCGTATCAGCAGCTCTCAGAAATGACGGATGCCAAAGGTCGGCAGTTAAAAGTGCATAAGCTATGCTGTACCAAGCAATCTGTAACCTTGCCTGACAATGCTGATATTACTCAGTCAGAAGATGCAAAATCCCGATTGGATGACGCATTATGTATCTCTTCTTACGCCAACTTCTTGATCTGTAATGACGGTGTCATTGTGCCGCAATATGATGACGTTAATGACAGTTTAGCGATTGAGCAGCTTGAAAAAATCTTCCCTCAGCATCAGGTAGTTGGAGTACGAACGAAAGAGATTGTATTTGGCGGCGGCAATATCCACTGTATTACTCAGCAGCAGCCTATCGCCAACGCGCAATAACGAGATTTATGTATTTTATACATTGCTTTCTAAACATAACCAAAAATAAAATGTAAACAAAAGGACTTTTTATGAGCGATTATCAAGTAAATAACCCAGCCACAGGCGAACTCGAAGCCACCTACCCTACGGCAACCGAACAAGATATCCAACAAGTGATTGAGCAAGCGGACACAGCTTATCAAAGCTGGCGTCATGTTCCACTAAGTGAACGCAGTGCGCTACTCCATAAAGTCGCTGATATCTATCTTGACCGTCAAGAAGAGCTAGCACGTATCGTCGCCAATGAGATGGGTAAACCAGTCGCTCAAGCAAAAGGTGAGATTGGTCTGGTCGCTGACATCTATCGCTATTATGCAGACAATGCTGAGCAGCTATTAGCACCTAATACCATCGACGTTGATACAGGAACAGCTTCTGTAGAAAAACGCCCTGTAGGTGCACTACTAGGCATCATGCCTTGGAACTATCCACACTATCAAGTAGCTCGCTTCGTCGCGCCAAACGCCATGGCGGGTAACACCATTATTCTAAAGCATGCACCGCAATGCCCTAAGACAGCCGAAATTATCGTCGATATCATGAAAGACGCAGGCATGCCTGATGGGGTTTATAACAATATCTTTGCGACCAATGAGCAATCAGCGACCATCATCAACGATACACGCGTACAGGGTGTTTCATTGACGGGTTCTGAGCGTGCAGGTCAAGCGGTTGCAAAAGAAGCTGGCGGCGCACTCAAAAAGGTTGTCTTAGAGCTTGGTGGTTCGGATGCCTTTATCGTTACTGCTGATGCTGATATCAAAAAAGCCGTACAAAGAGCCATCTCAGGTCGTTTTGGTAATGTCGGCCAAGCCTGTAATGCCGCTAAACGCCTAATTATCGTCGATGACGTTTATGATCAATTCGTTCAAGCATTCACCGATAACGTACGTGCCATGACATTGGCAGACCCATTAGACGAGCAAACGTTTATGGGACCAATGTCTTCAAAAGCGGCAGCCGATGGTCTTCAAAAGCAGCTGGATAGCGCCATTCAAGCGGGTGCTACTGTTTTAGTAGAAGGCGGCATAGTAAAAGATAAGCCAGGTGCTTGGTTTGCCCCAGCTGTACTAACGGATGTGACTGAGTCAATGGATGTCTATCGTCAAGAACTATTCGGCCCTGTTGCTGTCATTTATAAAGCTCGTGATGTCGACCATGCCATCCAAATCGCTAACGATGTGCCATTTGGTCTTGGCGCTTCTATTCAGACGCAAAATCCAGAACTGGCCGCAGAAATCGCTGAGAAATTAGAAGTGGGCATGGTCACTATCAATGCCCCATCTGGTAGTGAAGCCAATACACCATTCGGTGGTGTTAAGCGCTCAGGTTTCGGTCGTGAGCTAGGTACGTTAGGTATTACTGAATTCTTAAACTATAAGCTGATTCGTAATAAGTCTTAAGAGCAAGTTTTAAGAGAAATAAAACTTTAATTGCATAAACTAAAAAAAGCCTAACGTTTGACGTTAGGCTTTTTTAATGGATATTTTAAATAGATTTAGTTTTTTGGTGGATTGTCTTTCAACCACAGCTGATTCACGATTTTTAATTCGCGCAACTCTTCTGCCATGATGGCTTCACTTTTGCCAGGGTACTTAATGGTTGCATAACCATATAGCGCCACACCTAACACCGTCCAACCAAAGAAAATCCACCATTCGATAGCGGTAAGCGCAGATGGCATACCTGGCATGTATAGTGCCAATAAGCCAAAGCTTAGTGCGATCGTGATCATACCCACCAGTTTACCTGCAGGTATCTTAAATGGACGTACCATATCAGGCTCACGGTAGCGCAGCACTAAGAAAGAGATAGCAACACAAGTATAAGCAATGACGATACCAAAACCACCAGCATCAACAATCCAAACCAACATTTTGCGACCAAATAATGGCGCGAGCGTGGCTAAACCACCAATCAATAAAATCGCATTAACAGGTGTATTATATTTTGGATGTAATTTACTTAAGAATGCTGGCAACATATGCGCTTTTGACATTGCATATAGTAGACGACTACCACCAATCAAGAACGCATTCCAGCTTGATAAAATACCCAATACGCCACCGATAACCAGTAAAATACCGGCCCATTTGCCATGCCACGCATTGGTCATTGCATCCGCGGTCGCCAAGGTAGAGTTTTCGGCTTGAATCAATGGCAATGTGGTACCCACACTCCATGCAACTGCGATATACCAAAGTACCGCAATTGTTATTGATACGATTAGGAATTTGCCGATATTAGGACGGGTTAAATCAATCTCTTCAGCCGCTTGTGGAATCACATCAAAGCCGACGAACATAAAGGGAACCATCACGATAACTGCCATCACGCCAGCAGCGCCACCAATAAACGCCGGAGCTTGTATCGCAGTCGATGTCGCAGGATTATATAATGCCGCGCCAATGAACAGTAATATACCGACAAACAAGATCCCTACAACCGCTGTTTTTTGGAACCATGCACTGACTTCCATGCCTCGTACATTCAGCCATGTGACAATCACTGACCCCAGCATCCCTACACCTACCCAAGTGGCATAGACATCCCAACCAGCGATCGTCCAAAGATAACCCTGATTATAATTGGGAATAAAATACTCAACCACCGTCGGCAAGGCGACTGCCTCAAATGCGACGACTGAGAAATAACCAAATAGAATACTCCATGAGCAGATAAAGGAAACATTGACCCCTAATGCTCGGTGGGTATAAGTATGCTCACCGCCCGTGATAGGCATTGATGAAGCGAGCTCAGCATAAGTCACACCAATCAGTATCACTGCCAAACCACCCAATAAAAACGCTAACATCGCGCCCCACGTACCAGCAGATAAAATCCAGCCGCCAGCCAGTACTACCCAACCCCAACCTACCATAGCACCAAATGCTAAGGCTATGATATCAAACATCCCTAGCGATTTTTTTAGTCCAGACATAACTTACTCCTTGTCTATGTGTCACCCAGATTAACTCGTCAAAGCTAAGCTGGCTTTAGTGTATTCGGGCATAGCCCATTATCGTTATTTTCCGTACTTACCCTCTCATAGGGCATACCTATGAATGGGGTTAAATCGCTTTATTCATTCACTATATTGACCTTGTATTTCGGTCATAATAAAAGCCCGCTCAAAAAAATAACGGCGTCTTGTCATGCAAGGCGCCGTTATTTATTCAATCACTCAGAGTAAGTACTCTTAATTACTCTCAGGACAGGCTTACCATTGCTTTTAAATCACTGCCTTTTAAAACATTGCTGTTCAAATTAAGCAGTTAATATACCGCCAATGATATCAAGGCCTTCTTGTAAAATTTCATCTTCAACCGTCAATGGCACCATTACGCGGATCGCATTGCCATACATACCACAAGACGCTAGTAACAGGCCTTGCTCAAAAGACTTCTGTTTAAGATTGGCAGTGGCAGTGGCATCTGGCTTGCCTTCACTATCAACCAAATCAAATGCTAGCATGGCACCTTTATAGCGAATGTTGCCAATGCTGCTCAGATTTAAGCCTTTTAAGAATTCGGCAATGGTATCGCCAATCACGACACTACGCTCAAGCAAGTTTTCTTCTTCAATCACTTCTATGACAGCCAATGCTGCTGCCAACGCAATCGGGCTACCAGAATACGTACCACCCAAACCACCTACTTGCGGTGCATCCATAATGTCGGCACGACCAATAACTGCTGACACAGGATAGCCACCAGCCAAACTCTTAGCTGTGGTCATCAAGTCTGGCTCCACACCTAACTGCTCGCCTGCAAACAAAGTACCCGTTCTGGCAAAGCCACACTGGACTTCATCAAAAATCAGTACAATGCCATGCTCATCACAAATCTCACGTAATGCTTTGGCAAATGATGGTGTTACTTGATGGAAACCACCCTCGCCTTGAATAGGCTCAATAATCATTGCCGCTACTTCGCTTGGATCGATGTCAGCTTGGAAAATCATATCAAGGCTATGCAGTGCCTGTGCTTCTGTGATATTTAACTCTTCGGCAGGGAACAATGCATGGAAGACAGGACCAGGCATTGGGCCAAAGTTCTTTTTGTACGGCAATACTTTACCAGTTAGGCTCATGCACATCATGGTGCGACCATGCCAGCCACCAACGAAAGAGATGATGCCTGGGCGACGGGTTTTCGCACGAGCGATCTTGATGCAGTTTTCGACGGCTTCAGCACCAGTGGTCAAAAACAATGCTTTGGTTGGACCGCTGATAGGTGCTTTTTCACACAGTTTTTCTGCAAGGTCAACGTAGCTTTCATAGCTAACAATTTGTGCAGCAGTATGCGTGAATTTGTCGACTTGCTCATGCACACGTTGGGTAATCTTTGGATGACTATGACCAGTATTTAATACCGAGATACCACCAATAAAATCAATATAACGATTGCCTTCAACGTCCCAAATCTCTGAGTTTTTTGCTCTTTCGGCAAAGATAGGAAACGCGATACCAAGGCCGGTAGGTAAAACAGCTTTACGGCGGGCAAGTAATGCTTCGTTAGTGGTTTGGGTGTTCGTGGTCATCAGAATGTCCTTTTTTCATGTGGTGTTGGTTGTATTAAATTCATTACTATCAATATTATTACTATCGATGTCATTGTGATGGTACTAGTACCATCACAATGGCTACCATTAAAATGGGTATTACGTTTTAGCGATCGTTATATAGTCGATTCAATATAGTGGAATGACTATATTAGCTAACGTCAGAACACCAGTACTTGGTTACTACGTAATCTTCGATGCCGTATTTTGAGCCTTCGCGACCAAAGCCTGATTGTTTCACACCACCAAACGGTGCTACTTCTGTAGAAATCAAACCAGTGTTGTGGCCGATGATGCCGTACTCTAAGCCTTCGGTCACACGCCATGAACGAGCGTAATCACTACTATAGAAATAAGCCGCTAAGCCATAGATGGTGTCATTGGCTTTACGAATGACTTCTGCTTCATCTTTAAAAGTAAAGATGGTAGCGATAGGGCCAAAAATTTCCTCAGACGCGATATCCATATCACTACTGATGTCCGTAATAACGGTCGGATTGTATGCCAGCTCTGACGCGCTATTGATGCTGCCACCAGTGATAAGCTTCGCACCTTTATCTAATGCATCTTTAAGTAGCGCTTGTACTTTATCTAGGGCTTTTTTATTGATGAGAGGTCCAATATCGACGCCTTCATCCATGCCATTACCGACATTTAGCTCAGCGACTTTTTTGACGAACACATCTAAGAATTCTTGTTTGATGCTCTCTTGTACGTAAACACGGTTGGCACAAACACAAGTTTGACCAGCATTACGATATTTAGACGCAATAAGACCTATCGCTGCTTTTTCAAGATCTGCATCATCAAAGACGATAAACGGGGCATTACCACCCAGCTCTAACGATAGTTTTTTGATGGTTGGTGCACACTGAGCCATCAATATACGACCCACTTGTGTAGAACCAGTAAACGACAACTTATGAATACGTGCATCACCCGTTAGGATTTCACCAATCACCGCTGATTGACCAGTGACCACTTGAATAACACCAGCTGGGATACCCGCTTCTTCTGCTAATACACCCAGTGCCAAAGCAGAGAATGGCGTTTCAGTCGCAGGTTTGATAATAATCGTACAGCCAGCTGCCAATGCAGGAGCGGCTTTACGGGTAATCATCGCCGATGGAAAGTTCCAAGGTGTAATAGCGGCACAAACACCAACTGGCTGCTTGAGCACGACGTGACGTAACTGCGTGCTATTGGCAGGAATGACATCGCCATAGATGCGCTTACCTTCTTCTGCAAACCAGCGAATGAAGCTATTTGCATAACCAATTTCGCCACGTGATTCAGTCAAAGGCTTACCTTGCTCAGCGGTCATGATAATCGCAAGATCTTCTTTATTAGCATCAATGAGGTCTGCCCATTTTTGCAGCAGCTCTGCACGCTCTTTTGCGGTCTTAGCTGCCCAAGCGATTTGAGCGTCATGAGAGTAAGCAACAGCGTCATTAACGTCTTCAGTCGTCAGACTTGGCACTGTGCCAATAAGTTCATTATTAAAAGGGTTGTTTACATCGAGGGTTTCTGCATCGCTAGCACCATACCAACCGTCTTTGGTCAGGCACTGTTGTTTAAGTAAATCTGGATTTGATAGTTGCAGTATGTTTTTTGGCATGGTAACGCTCCTTGTTCTTAAGCGTCATGCTTGTTTATTATGATAAACAAAGCCACGACACTTACAGTCACGAATAATAGTTGATAACTAATAATATGTTCAATATACTGAACAACAATTCTATATATGAGACATCATTATAAGAATGATATGATGTGTTTTGCAACCCTTAATAATAATATTTTAATCATTGGTTAATAGCCCTTTATTTTACTTCACTTTTATAGGCGCACTATGAGCACAACTGCCGTTCCAGCATTGGACAAAATGTTTCAAATTTTAGATTTAATTACTGATAGCCCTCAACCGCTGACAGCCGCTCATATTTCTAAGCAACTTGACCTACCTCGTAGCTCAACCCACAATATTTTGCAAAGTCTACTGACCAAACATGTCATTTATAAAGACGTTGATAGCCGCTTTCATTTAGGCTCATATCTCATGTATTGGGCGGGAAAGTACGAACAGCAGCAAGGGGTTATACAGTTATTCAAAGACCTTATCGTACAATACCCTGTACTGCTGCAGCATACGGTCACGTTGTCAAAACTAGATTTGGGTGAAGTGGTATTTTTGGCCTGTCACGAATCGCCTGCGCCGCTCGGCTTTACTTTCCGTGCTGGAGTACGTGTGCCTGCGGTATTTTCTGCAACGGGCAAAGCCATGCTGTCGACCATGTCGATGAGTGCTATAAAATCATTATACGAAGACACGTTTCCTGAGCCATTGACCCAAAACTGTGTGCGTGATTTTGAGTCATTCGCTATTGAGACGACCCTCATTAACAGTAGCCGCATCTCATTGGACAATGGGCAATTGCGTGATGGAATGTATTGCTTAGGGACTTATATTCGTAATGCATCAGGTGTTGCCATCGCTGGTATGGCGGTGAGTTTTTTGCAGGGAGAGTATGAGATAAGACGCGAGGAAGTGAGTGCTGTTTTGATTGAATTGGCTGAGCAAATTGAAAAGCGTTTGGGGTTTATTTCTCACTCATAAGGTATAGTTGCAGAGTTTAAAGCCACCAAACCCTGCAACCAATTTTCTTGCTCTCTATTGCTACTGATTTTTCAGCTGCGTTAGCTCTATTCTGCAATAAGCCCCGATAAAAAGGCTTGCAAATTATCATTGAGCTTTTGAATATAGTAGCCACCTTCAACTAAGACAATCAATGGCTTGTTTAGCGCTTTCATCTTTTGTGCCAATACTTTAAAGCCTTCGGTACTCACGGCACATCTCGCTTCTGGATCGTTTTCATAAACATCAAAGCCCAATACGTGAACGATAACATCAGGGTCAAATAGCGTCATCGCCTCGATAGACTTATCAACATACTCAAAAAATCCCGTTTCATCGGTGCCATGTGGCATCGGGAAATTGATATTGTAGCCTTCACCCTCGCCTACACCTTTTTCAAACACATGTCCTGTCACTGCTGGATAAAAATTAACAGGATCGCCATGTACCGAGGTATACAGCACGTCTTTACGATCATAAAATATCTCTTGGATACCTTGTCCGTGGTGCATATCTGTATCGATAATGGCAATTTTTGCGTATTTTTGACGTAGATGTTCGACGATGATGGCTGCATTATTTAGATAGCAAAATCCACCAGCGGCGCTTTTGCGAGCATGATGACCAGGCGGCCGTGAAAAGCAAAGCTGTATATGACTGTCGGCACGCTCGGTATCTGACGCATTGTCATTCAGCAGTGCTTCAGCTGCATTGAGTGCGGTCTGAGCTGACCAATAGATAGAGGTCCAAGAATGCTCGCTGATGGGCGCACTATCATCCGCTTGGTATTTCGCCGCTTTGGCCATGATTCCAATGCCAGGGTTATCATAAGGTACAAAAATCCCTGTTTGCACTTGTGCGCCTAGATCTTCCTCCACTGCCATCCAGTCATCATAGCCATGCTTGAGAAACTCAACATAACCAAAATCATGAACCGCTAATATTGGCCCGATGCCAACATCGATAGCAGTCGTCACCTCTAAGCCCAATGTAGCTGGTGCTTTTAAAAACTCGACCATACGCTCTGGCACTTCTAACGGCTCATGCATCTTTCCATAAGAAAAATAAGGGAGTGGTCTATGCAGGCTTAGGTTTTCATGGCTATAGATTTTCATGCTCAACATTCCTTGTTTGAGACTACTTGGTTTTAGATTTTTTTGTTTAAAAAACTTTATTTCCTAGCTTTTATTTCGAACACTGATGATTGTAAATATACGGCTATAAGAACTGCTTTAAACAATCCCATCGGCTTTGAGCTTGGCTATCATCTCGCTGTCATAGCCCAAATCAGCAAGCGTGCTATCGGTATGCTCGCTCAATTTCGGTGGCGGCGTACGATAAGTGACGGGCGATGCAGATAGTTTAATTGGGCTACCAAGTGCTTTTACCGGACTACCTTGAGTGCTAAAATCAACGACCATCTCACGTGCCAGCGCTTGCGGCATGGCCAATGCTTCAGCCACGTTATGAATCGCTCCGCATGGAATACCTGCTTGATCTAAAACCTCTAGCCAATATGTGCGTGGTTGCTCGGCAAATTTCTTACTCAACTCAGCGCACAGTAGCTCACGATTAGCAACACGGTTAGGGTTGGTCGTAAAACGCTCATCCATATACCAATCAACTGCAAGCACGTCACACAGTTTGGCAAACTGACTGTCATTACCACAGGCTAAGATAAAGTGCTGCTCGCCCTGACCTGCGAATACTTGATAAGGCACGATATTAGGATGCTGATTGCCCAGTCTGGGTGGCACTTTTCCTGATGCCAAATGGTTCATACCCACATTGGCCAGCATCGCAAGCGCACTATCTAAAAGTGCAACGTCTACCTGTTGCCCTAACCCGGTAGTCTCACGAGCAATCAAAGCCGCTTGAATACCAATCGTCAGCTGCAACCCTGCAAACAAATCAACGACTGCCACGCCAACTTTATGAGGTTCGCCATCACTAGGGCCTGTGATACTCATCAGCCCTGACAACCCTTGGATAATATAATCATAACCAGGGCGCGCGGCATCTGGACCTGTCTGACCAAACCCTGTCAATGACGCATAAATCAGGCGCGGATTGTGTTGTTTTAGACTGTCATAATCCAAGCCGTACTTTTTTAGACCGCCCACTTTGAAGTTCTCTACCAAGATATCACTATCAGCGGCCAGTTTCTTAATGATGGCCTGCCCTGCATCAGTAGTGATATCGACCGTGAGTGACTTTTTATTACGGTTAATCGTCGCATAATAAGCAGACGTATCATCGCTGAATGTTGGCGGTGCCCAGTGGCGAGTTTCATCGCCAATATGTGGACGCTCAATCTTGATAACTTCGGCACCAAGATCTGCCAATACCTGCGTACAAGAAGGCCCTGCCAGCACTCTCGATAGGTCGAGAACTTTAATCCCGTGCAATGCGCCTTTTGCCAATTCATTGCTGTTATCGCTATTGCTATCGACAGTCATAATAATCCCTTATTGTGTGGCGTATTTTGATAATAAAATTGTTATTCATGATGTAATTGCTAAGAAGTTACATCATGAACAACAACTGAAAAACGTACGCTACTGCTTATATATGCTTCGTAAAAAGCCAAACAATAACGTACGTTAGGGCATGTGCTAAATCTGAACATTTAACTTAAATTCAGTTTAAAAGAACGCTTGAATCCCTGTTTGCGCACGACCTAGGATAAGCGCGTGGATATCATGCGTCCCTTCATAGGTATTAACAGCCTCTAAGTTCATGACGTGACGGATGATATGGAACTCATCAGAGATACCGTTACCGCCATGCATATCACGAGCGATACGTGCGATATCCAGTGCCTTACCGCAGTTATTACGTTTAATGAGTGAGATCATCTCAGGTGCTGCATTGTCCTCATCCATCAAACGACCCACGCGTAGCGCCGCTTGTAGACCTAACGTGATTTCAGTCTGCATATTGGCAAGCTTCAACTGTACCAGCTGCGTTGCCGCTAGCGGACGACCAAACTGCTTACGATCGAGCGTGTACTGACGAGCTGCTTTCCAGCAGAATTCAGCCGCACCCATCGAACCCCAAGCGATACCATAACGGGCTTTATTCAAGCAGCCAAATGGTCCTTTTAGACCACGGATATCTGGGAAAGCATTGGCTTCAGGAACGAATACTTTGTCCATGACGATCTCACCCGTGACTGATGCACGTAATGAGAATTTGCCTTCGATTTTCGGCGCAGACAAGCCCTTCATGCCTTTGTCTAAAACAAAACCACGAATCTCGCCAGCATCATCTTTTGCCCACACGACAAACACGTCAGCGATAGGGCTGTTGGTAATCCACATTTTATTACCCGTCAGCTCATAGCCACCGTCCACTGCGCGTGCACGAGTAGACATTGATGAAGGATCTGACCCCGAGTCTGGTTCAGTCAAACCGAAGCATCCTACGTACTCACCCGAAGCAAGCTTAGGTAGATAACGCTCTCTTTGCTCTTCTGTACCATATGCCCAAATAGGATGCATCACTAGGCTTGACTGTACGCTCATCGCTGAACGATAACCCGAGTCTACTGCTTCCACTTCCTTGGCAATCAGACCATAAGCCACACTTGATAAACCAGCACAGCCATAACCTTCAATCGTGACACCCAGCAAACCCATTTCACCCATTTGACGCATGATATTACGATCAAAATTCTCGTTGCGATTGGCTTCAACGATACCCGGCATTAGCTCTTTTTGAAAAAACTGACGGGCGCTGTCTGTAACCATGCGTTCTTCTTCAGTAAGCTGGTCACGTAGTAAAAAAGGATCTTCCCAATCAAAGCGTGGGCTGGTAGATGTTGCCATGTGGATCTCCTTGGTATCAGTCATCCTGACTGACGAATAGTGATTGATACATCATTTGGTCTAACAAGTCATTGACTTCGTTATTCCGCTGTGCAAAACTTAGTTTCATAATTTAAAACCATTAAAGCAAACTTTCGCTGCGCTGTAAACCTTTATCAAAAAATATCGCCATCAAAAGAGATAGGAATAAAATGACAAAACCATCATCGACAGTTACGCCACTATTAGAACGCATGCATGGCGTTATGAGTCAGAGCAAAGAAGAGAACGACCGACAGTTTGTGACTGCATTGGCACGGGGACTGATCATACTGGCGGCTTTTGAGCATCATGAGCGGCTCACCCATCAGCAGCTGTGTCAGATGACAGATCTGCCAAAAGCAACCATTACCCGTCTTATCCATACCTTAACTACGCTTGGGTTTTTACGTGTCACTGAGCACGGACATTATCAATTGGGCAGTAGTGCTGTACGTCTAAGTGCGACCGCGTGGAGTCGCCACGATATGGTCGCAGCGGCTGAACCTTTACTGCGACAGTTTGCTAGTGAGAATGAAGTATCAGTGAATTTGGCAACCGAAGTCGAAGGAGAGATGCGCTATCACGCCTGCTGTCGTAGCCCTGCTCGCCTGTCAGTTAACTTGCAAGTTGGCTCAGCTGTACCCGTCGCACGCACTGCCATTGGACGGGCTTTTTATGCGGCAAGCGCGCAAACAAGACAGGCTGTCATCATTAGCAATCTACAAGAGAATTTGTCTGATGAGGATTATAACCATGCACAAACTGCCCTAGCCAGCGCGACTGAGCATTATGAGAAATATGGCTATACCGTGTCTGATGGGGAGTTTTCTACTGATATATTGGCGGTCGCCATTGGTGTATTTGATGTCGCGACTGGACAATATACCTACTCACTCAATGCCAGTGTGCCAAGTGCCAACTGGGAAGCAGATGACTATGCGGCGATGATTGTGCCAAAATTGCAGGCATTGGCTGAGCGGATTGGGAGTGGGGTTTAAAAATATATAATAGAGCTATAGTACGAGCATCCTGGCTTAGTTGATGGGTTTTATCTTATGAAAGATGCTTCATTTTAGCTCATCAAACCGCAGCTCAAATTTCATTAGATACTTACGCAATCTATCGCTATCGTTCGGGCTTTTTAATTTATCGCGTGAGTTGGTATATAGATAGCGCCCCGCCGCTGCTTGGTTTTTATGGTTGATACAAACCTCAATCACATATGCCAATTGCACTGCATCAAACGGATCAATAGTCGCAAGAGTTTCCTCATCTAGATATTTTATTAAAATATTATGGCTACCTTGCTCGATGGTTTCACTATTTAAAACGGAATCAAAGCTGTTATTGCTTAGGCTATTTTTAGTCCTAACATTACCGCTGTTTAAGCTATTAGAGCCGTTTGAACTGTCAGGCAACTCCCAAAGATGTGTTAAGCGCTCAATCTCTGCTTGTACGTCTACTTCCCTAATCACCTTACTTTCAGCCAGCGTGGTCAGACGAATCATACTGGCCGTCAAATCACGAAAGTTCCCCTCCCATGTCGCATCCGCACTCATCGCAAAAGCTTCATACAGCTGCCTTGCTTCTGGGGTAAATCGGTAGTGCTGCTGCTGCTCGCTACCCAAGCGCGCTAGCTCATAGTCAATATTGGCAGGTAAATCTTCCAACCTATCTTTGAGTGATGGCAGAAAGAACGTCCACGTATTGAGACGCGCAAATAAATCTGCCCGAAACTCACCATTAGCAACCGCTTGCCGCAAGTCTTTATTAGTACCTGCCATTAGCTGAAACGACACGCTAATCGGCGTATCACTACCGAGCGGGTAAAAGCGTTGTTCCTCCAGTGCGGTCAATAGCATCGCTTGCTCATCCAGCCCAAGCTCTCCGATTTCATCTAAGAATAATAACCCACCATCGGCTGATTTTAGTAGCCCATCACGGCTCGTCGCAGCGCCCGTAAAGGCACCTTTGACATGACCGAATAACACACTCATGGCGGTGTCACCACGCAGCGTGGCGCAGTTTACCTCGACGAATTGTTCGAGCATGTTTTTGCCTTGCGTACTGCTGGCTTTGGCTTTTTTAAGCGCGTAAATTTGGCCTGCCAGTTGCGACTTGCCCGCCCCTGTTGCGCCCATCAGTAGTATGGGTGCAGTTGATCGGGTGGCGACTTTTTCGATATCGGAGATGAGCTTTTGATAAGCGGCATTTTGGGTGACTAGATTGGCTTGCAAGGTTTGCCAATGTTGCTGTTTTTCTGCTTCAAAGCGTTCACGTAATCCATCATAGCGCGAGACGTCCAAATCAATCACTTGATAGCGCCCTTGCGGATCGGCTTGGTCGGGTCTTGGGCAAGGGGAAGTCTGAATCAAATCAGCTGGGATAAATCCCGCCTCTACCAACAAAAACCAGCAAATCTGCGCCACATGCGTACCCGTGGTCAGGTGCAATAAGTAATCGGTATTGTCCTGAAAATCAAACCCTGCGGCAAAGTCATACAGCTCAGCATAAACGTCGGCAAAATCCCACGGACTGGTCAACGCGACATGATGACCAATCACGGTAGTGTTTGGGCTGACCTGCGCAATATCATCGGTAATAATTTTAAATAGCCGCTTATCGCGCTTGCTATATAAGATATGCAGCTCATCGACGAGCAACTCATCATGCAGGCCTAAACTGACGGTTGGTCGCCAACGTTGCCAACGCTTGTCATTAAAGCCATTGTCTAAAGTAGTACCGAGGAAGCCAATGACGGCGGTTTTGTTAGACATAAGGTTCAACCATCCAAAATATTGGTG
>NZ_JADYWZ010000006.1:0-110896 GCF_015864605.1 Psychrobacter sp. SCQQ22 | reverse complement strand
TTAGTATGAGCGTTATAAGATAAAAATATCGATATATAGAATAAATACTATACTAATAGAATATTTTATATATATAATTTTCACGATCCTATTTTTTAATCGTGGAATCTAAATAATTTAAATTAATAATATCAAACACTTATAAATAATTTTAGATATTATGAAAAATTGGCACGCCCTTAGCATTATATAAAGTAAGAATTATCTTCAATAATGAACAAACTTTGCAACGCTAAGGAATACAACATGCAACCAACCACTCATAACATCATTCAAGACGGTGGAACACCTATCAGACTTTGGACCAAAGGCGTGCCTGTCGATCCAAAAGCACACGACCAATTGATCAAAGCATCAAAAATGCCGTTTGTATATAAATGGCTTGCGGTGATGCCCGATGTGCATGTCGGTATTGGCGCGACTATCGGTACGGTATTGCCCACCAAAGAAGCGATTATTCCGGCTGCCGTTGGTGTCGATATTGGCTGCGGAATGATGGCGGTACAAACCACCCTAACCGCAAACGATTTGCCAGATAACTTGCTTGGTCTGCGTACCGAGCTGGAAAAAGCGATTCCGCATGGTCGTAGTAAAACACGTGGTCGCGGTTCTCGTCGTGATGTCGGTGCGTGGGCAAACCCTGACGACACGGTAATGAACGGTTGGAGAACGCTGGTTGATGACTTTAATTATATAACCCAAAAGCACCCTCGCCTAAAAAACACCAATAACCTTAACCATTTGGGTACGCTGGGTACAGGCAACCATTTCGTCGAGGTGTGCCTTGATGAAACCAACCAAGTTTGGATCATGCTGCACTCAGGCTCACGCGGTGTGGGTAATGCCATTGGTCGCTACTTTATTGAGCTGGCACGTGAGGACATGCGCAAGTGGTTTATCAACTTGCCTGATAAAGATTTGGCCTACTTTGCCGAGGGTACAGAGCATTTCGATGACTATTGGTTTGCCGTTGGTTGGGCGCAGCGCTTTGCCTTTAAAAACCGCGAAATCATGATGGAAAAAACCATCAAAGCGCTGCGCCAAATCATACCTAAGCCGTTTGATGCTGCCGTAAAAGCGGTGAACTGTCACCATAACTATGTAGAAAAAGAGCAACATTATGGCGAAGAAGTGTTTGTGACCCGCAAAGGCGCGGTACGTGCCCGCGTTGGTGAATACGGAATCATTCCAGGGTCAATGGGTGCCAAATCATTCATCGTGCGCGGTAAAGGAAACGAAGAGTCGTTTTGCTCTTGCTCGCATGGCGCAGGTCGTATCATGTCACGTACCGAGGCGAAAAAGGTATTTACGGTCGCCGATCAAATCGCGCAGACTGCGGGCGTAGAATGTCGAAAAGACGCAGATGTGATTGATGAAATTCCAGCGGCTTATAAAAATATTGATGACGTGATGCAAGCACAAAGTGATTTGGTGGAAGTGGTACACACACTGCGTCAGGTGGTTTGTGTTAAAGGCTAAACCAGAATATTTAAAAAAATCAGTTAATTATAGTACTTTGACCTATATTAATTCAAAAAATAAGGCTAAATATGATTCCTCAGACATTTATTGAAATAGCAGGTGATATTCTAGGTAGCACTGAGAAAGGCTTATCAGGCTCTAAAATTGCTAGTTTATTTGCAGCATACGCAGTTGACTATAACGTTGATATTCCCTATCCAAGTTATTCCTTTCCAGCATCAGTACCTAATAAAAGGCATGCTTTAAAGAAAAACTTAAGCTCATTTGATCCGAAACAACAATTTAAAATTATAAAAGAACTTTGCGAGCATTCGGAACTCAAAGACTTACCTGAAGTTAAAGATCTCAAAATAAAGCTATTAACACGCTTCAAGAGCTTGAATATCGACATAGATACAGTTAATGAAATCCTAGTAGATGAAACTAGATTTTGGTTAGATGGTTATACTAAGTCTTTAGAGCAATATAATAATGCTCTAGAAAAGTATAAAGGAAATATATTTGAAAGGAACTTATTAGACGATCTGCGACTATCGTTAGAATTATTAGTCAAAGACATACTAGAAAACTCAAAATCTCTAGAGAATCAGTTTAGCGATATTGGTTTTTTTATTAAGAATAATAATGGCTCTAAAGAGCTAGCCAATATGTTTGTAAAATTAGTTGAATACTTTACTAAATATCAAAACGAGTACGTCAAACATGATTCTCAAGTTATCGAAGAGGAAGTTGAATTTATTCTTGAGATAACCTCTTCATTTATGAAGCATTTCATTAGAATGAAAAATCGGAATTAAGGACTAAGCCATGAAACTCGCAGAAGCCCTGCTTATCCGTAGCGATATGCAAAAGAAGCTGGCTCAGCTTAAGGGTCGTATCAACGCCAATATTAAAGTCCAAGAAGGCGATACGCCATCTGAGGATCCAAACACATTGATGATTGATGCCAGCCAAACCATCGCTGAGCTGTCAAACCTGATTGAACGCATTCACCGTACCAATGCAATTGCTCAAACGGATAAAGGTCAATCGATGCTAACGCTGCTGGTAGAGCGCGATACCTTAGAGATGCGCCATAAGCTATTGGTCGATGCCATAGCAGCCACGCATACCGAAACAGACCGTTATAGCCATCGTGAGATTAAATATAATGTAATGGTGTCGGTCGCTAGTTTACAGAAGCAAGCGGATGATATTGCCATGAAACTGCGTCAAATCAATATTGTCATTCAGTCCAATAACTGGCAAATAGACTTAGCAGAGTAGTTTCTTTTAAATCACTACTTTTAAATCACCATTTTTATAGTGAAATGACTATAGAACACCCTTTTGGAACCGACTGGGCGAGTGTTAAGACCCCGCACTCCACAACAGGGGGTTGAACAAATACTGCAGTGGCTACTTGGCGTTGCGGGCAAACGTCTTTTTTTACTACTGATGCCTCGTACCTGTCACTTATCACACAGCACTATTTAGACCTCATCACCAGACACTGACAGTCGGTTTCAATCTTATTTTTAAAGCCATTGATCATAAGAAATGTGAAAATGTTGACTAAAACTCATCTTCACTACGCATAATCGTTATCTAAAAAGGGCGACTTTAATACCCCTAAACGAATATAGATGCGGTAAACTAAAGTGTGCGTGGTATGTGACCACAGCGCAGTTTTATAATCACTTTCACATTGAAGCATTTGATAATTACTTTTATATGAGGCAACACCCATGATGAACATGAACGATATGTTAGGCGCTGTAACAGGCGGTGATAACGATGAAAATGGCCTATCAGGCTTGATCGACAGCGCAAAAAACATCAGCAGCGAAGACATACAAAGATACCAAAGCATGTCAAAAGCTGAGCTATTAGATGAAATCAAAAACTCTGAGCACAGCGCTGCTGTTGTGACGTTTATCAAAGGTCTATTAGCGAAAAAATTCAACAGCTAAACGTTGATATCCAAAGCCAAACCTTAATAGATAGATTGATAGATGAACAGAGCCTAAAAAATATGCGTCATACCGTATTTTTTAGGCTCTTTTATTTGATAGTAATTGATAGTGAATTAAGCACGCACGATAAAACAATCACATCCCGCTTTACGAAAAATTAAACTTTGAGAGTGTACCAATGAGCTTTATGTCCAACCAAAGCGCCAGTAATGCCAGTGCCCATACTGCGAGCACCAAGCGTGCGACCCTAAAAATAGATGGCAGCACTGGCGAAGGTGGCGGACAAATCATTCGTACCGCTCTCTCATTATCGATGCTGACAGGCATACCCATTGAAATGACCAATATCCGCGCTGGGCGAGCCAAATCAGGATTAATGCGGCAGCACTTGATGTGCGTGCAAGCGTCACAACAGATATCGAACGCTAGCGTATCAGGCGCAGCGTTAGGCAGCACATCGTTTCGCTTTGCGCCGAGTGCGATTCGATCAGGTGATTACCATTTTGATATTGGCTCGGCTGGCAGTACCAGTTTGGTGCTACAAACGCTACTCCCTGCTCTACTGTTTTCTAGTACAGATCAAAGTACCCACTCAACAGTGAGCATAAAAGGCGGTACGCATAATCCATTAGCACCAACCACGGACTTTTTGCAGCAGGCATTTGTTCCTGCATTGGCGAAACTAGGCATGCACGTTAATATTGAATGTGTGCAAGCAGGCTTTGCGCCCATCGGTGGCGGCGTGATTAAAGCAACCATTACCCCGTTTATGCGCCGTGCTGATGCCAAGCCACTACGCCTAACCGAACGTGGAGCGCTGACAAATATCGCATTAGTAGCCAGCGTCCTAAATTTGGAATATGACATTGGCAAACGCGAGCTTGCCAGCGCT
Source organism: Psychrobacter sp. SCQQ22 (assembly GCF_015864605.1). Taxonomy (NCBI): domain Bacteria; kingdom Pseudomonadati; phylum Pseudomonadota; class Gammaproteobacteria; order Moraxellales; family Moraxellaceae; genus Psychrobacter; species Psychrobacter sp. SCQQ22. The sequence goes on along the minus strand of NZ_JADYWZ010000006.1, from coordinate 106,567 downwards.
AAATCCGTACTGCTTGAAAGCGGAGTGGATGACTCACTTATTACTACTAGAGCCAATAAGCTAGACGGTATCGGTGAAGGCAATACGTGCTATGCACAGGTTACTCATGAATGTGGCGATCATCTACATCACGAAATATTTACGCTACTGGGCGAAAAACGCACGTCAGCTGAGAAAATAGGCAATCGACTAGCAGGCTTGGTTAAACGTTATCTCTTTAAAACCAATGCGCTGGTTGATGAGTACTTAACAGACCAGTTGCTATTGCCACTGGCATTATCTGGTGGTGGCGAGTTTACCGCTCGAGTCATCAGCCAACATACCGAAACCCAAGCATGGTTAATTGAACAGTTTTTGCCCGTTGACATTAAGTTTGAGGCGATTGATGAGCAGAAAACTTTGGTACGAGTGATTTGTTGAGAAAGTCATGGCACAATCATACCTTACTCAATTATCGCTAAGCCGTGATATCATAACCGTACAATATGCGCGTTAATTATAAGTTAAGATAAATATTATTTGCTCTCAACATCATACGTATTGATGCTTGAGACATATTCTTTTTATCTGTTATATATAATTACCGCGTTTTTTAATTTCCATGTTTTATTACCGAGCCTCGCTATGCCCCAATCTCGTACCAATCTAAATCCCGAACCAAAAAGTAATTCGCCCTATTTAATCGGTGTACTGTTGCGCTACAGCACCTTTGCCGCAGCCGTTTTTCTGTTTTTAGCAGGGTTATTATTGCTGAACTGGTGGCTGATTCTCATTGGTGGATTTGGGGTAGCTTTGGGCATTTACGATGTCATTCAATCCAAGCATGCCATCTTAAATAACTACCCTATCGCAGGTCATGTCCGCTATGTGTTGGAAGACTTTCGCCCTGAGATTCGTCAATACTTGCTCGAGGATGATAAAGAACAAGTACCGTTTTCGCGCCAGCAGCGTGCTTTGGTCTATCAGCGTGCTAAGAACGTCAGTGATACCAATGCGTTTGGTACGCTAGATGACCTATATGCGCATGGCAAAGAGTGGTTTTTACAATCAGCGGTCAGCCAACCTCTAGAGAATAAAGACTTTAAAATCATGGTTGGTGGTGAACGTTGTCAGCAGCCGCATGAGATGTCGGTATTCAATATCTCAGCGATGAGCTTTGGTAGCTTGTCTGCCAACGCTATTATGGCACTCAATCAAGGTGCTAAAATAGGCGGCTTTACGCATGACACAGGTGAAGGTGCTATCAGCCCTCATCATCGTAAGTTCGGTGGCGATTTGATTTGGGAATTGGGTACGGGTTATTTCGGTTGCCGCGATGCCAATGGCGATTTTGATGCACAGTCTTTTGCAGAAAAAGCCGTTGATCCGCAAGTCAAAATGATCGAGATAAAGCTATCGCAAGGCGCTAAGCCGGGTAAAGGCGGCGTGCTACCAGCGGAGAAAATCACCCAAGAGATTGCTGACACGCGTCAAGTACCGCTTGGTCAAGATTGCATTTCACCCTCTTCACATACCGCTTTTAGTACCCCGCGTGAGCTCGTGGCGTTTTGGCAGCAGTTACGTGAACTATCTGGTGGCAAACCTGTTGGCTTCAAACTTTGTATTGGTCAGCCATGGCAGTTTATGGCGATTGTCAAAGCCATGATTGAGATGGATAACTATCCTGATTTTATCGTCATTGATGGTGCTGAGGGTGGTACAGGTGCGGCACCTGTCGAGTTTATGGACAATGTCGGTATGCCAATGGTTGATGGGTTTTTGTTGGTTCATAACACCTTAGTTGGCGCAGGTATTCGTGACAAGGTTAGACTAGGCGTAAGTGGCAAAATCGTCTCTGGCTTTGATATTGCTCGTATGATTGCCTTGGGTGCAGACTGGTGTAACTCGGCACGTGGCTTTATGTTTGCCGTCGGTTGTATCCAGTCGCGCTCTTGTCATACCAACACTTGCCCGACCGGTGTAGCGACTCAAGATCCTTATCGCCAAAAAGCGCTTGATGTCCCAAGTAAAGCCGAGCGCGTTGCAAGCTTCCATAAGAATACGCTAAAATCACTTGCTAGTATCGTAGGCGCAGTCGGTTTACAGCATCCAAGCCAGCTACAGCCTTACCATATTGCGCGTCGTTTAGAAGATGGACAAATCAAACTGTTATCGAAGTTCTTTTATTTCACCGATAGAGGTGCATTACTTGATCAAAGTGCCCGTGCAGACGTGTTTAATCAGATGTGGGTGATGTCGACAGCGGATAGCTTCCTTGCCGATAATGACGCATTGATTGCCTACAATAAGGACTCGCGAGATACAGGCAAACAAACGCAAGCGCCAACTTTAAAAGCGGGCGATCAAGCAACAAACGATCAAGCAAACAATAATACTACTGGTATCATGATGGGCAATGTCAATAATACCTTTCGCGACTTTCCACCTAACAGTGAGTAAGCATTAGCGATTCATCATCGGTGAGCCATGACCACTGATATCTCTTTCCTTATGATAAAAGACCCATAATTAATGCCAAGTTTTTCTCATACTTTACCTTTATGCACAGTCGCCCTGCTCTCATTTAGTATCAGCGCTTGCCAGCCGATAGATACTACTGCCACTCATAGCGACACAGAAAACTGGTCGTGCCAGTCTCAGGATGCCCCTTTTTCTTATAGTGCCTGTCGTATTAAAGCGGAAGCATTGATTGATGGCCGTTACTCATTAAAGTTGTTTTGGCAACAGTCTGAGAGTGATCAGCCCTTGCTAACTTTTGATAATTTGATGTCGACATTACCAAGCAATCAAGCGCTTAGCTTTGCCATGAATGCGGGTATGTACAATAAAGACTATGCACCGATTGGCTACACCATCATTGAAGGTAAAGAAGTTCGTGCATTAAACCTCAACGAAGGCGGCGGTAATTTTCACCTGCTACCCAATGGGGTCATGTGGTGGGATAAGTCTGGGAAGGTACAGATTACAGGAAGTAATGCCTTAAATGAGTTACTTACAGAGGATAAAGCGCAGCCTTGGTATGCCACCCAATCAGGCCCTATGCTGGTCATCAATAATGAGATACATCCACAGTTCAAACCTGATAGCACCTCACTTAAGATTCGTAATGGTGCAGGCGTGTGTGATGATGGCAGCATACAGTTTGTGAATAGCGATGAACCCGTCACGTTTTATCAATTTGCATCCCTATTTAAAGACAACTTAAGCTGCCCGAATGCACTGTTTTTAGATGGCGGAATTGCATCGGCATTATATGCACCTAGCATTGATAAGCATGATAAAAAAGAGATGGGTGTGATGATTGGTGTGGTTGAAAATAAAGAGTAATACGCATCTACATTTCAATATTAATGCCCAACTCCTTACCTCTTCTCATATTACATTGCACAAAAAGCACTTAGCATGATTATTTCACGCTAAGTGCTTTTTTATAAACGTTTATTTTTAATATTATAGGCAAAGAACTCTAAAATGGGTACAAGACAGCCGACTGCAGATTGTACAAATAGTACATCTAAGGAAGGTAACGCCGTAACGGTTTAGTAGTTCACCGACTATATGTTAAAAACTTAACCACCCAAGCTCATTTTAGGGCCAAACGGTTCATAATGGACACTATCGACACCATGATCTAATCCCACTAACCCATCAATCATACTTTCCATAAATGGCATTGATCCACATACATAGATATCGGCAGGCTTAGGCAATGTTTCAAGCCATGCAGCATCTAATAGCTGTCCAGACTCAAAGTAAAAAATATGCTTTTCTACGCGCTCAGCCTGTTCAAGCAGTTCATTTACCTGAGCAGAAAAAGCATGATGTGTGGCATTTTGGCACGCATAAACCCAAACAATAGGTCGTTTCGGATTGGCCAGTACTTGTGCCTCTAGCATAGACAGCACAGGTGTTACCCCCACACCGGCACTCATCAATACCAACGGAATCTCATTTTGCTGTACCAAATCTTGATTAAGCGCGAAGTCACCAGCTGGAGCCGATAATAAAACCGTGTCACCCACTTCTAATTGGTCGTGCATATAGTTAGAGACCAAGCCATGATGCTCATTGCGGTTGTCACGTCGAACAGCGAACTGAATGCCTGTCTCGGTACTGGCAGAGTATAAAGAATAATGACGCAGCGCAATATGATCGCTGTCTGCTGGATCTGTTTTCACCGTAATATATTGACCAGCGGTTAACTTCAATTTACTCAGGTTAATATCTTGATTACTGTCTTCATTATCGTTCACTGGCACTACCGTAAAGGCTGCGATATCCGTAGCAGCCGCTACCTTTTCAGTCACTATAAAAGGCGCAAACCCTTGCCACATCGCCTCTTTATACATGCCATGTTCAATCTGAATAAATACCGAAGCGATCTCATCATAGGCTTCTGTCCAAGCGTTGATGATGTCATCAGTAGCCGCCTCTCCTAGCACTTCTTTTATCGCACCGATCAAATGCTTACCGACGATAGGATAATGCTCAGGCAAAATCTGTAACGCTCTATGTTTATGGCTAATCTGAGTCACTTGCGGCAATAGCGTGGCCAACTTATCCAAATGCTTGGCAGCGGCTAATACTGTTGTAGCCAGTGCGGTCTGTTGACGTCCTAGTTTTTGATTGGTCTCATTAAAAATATCTAACAGCTCAGGATGCTCATTAAACATGTTTCTATAAAATACGGTGGTAATCGCAACGCCATGTTCTTCAAGTACAGGAACGGTTGCTGTGACGATTTCTAATGTTTTTGGTGAAGCCATGTTGTTTCTCAGTGTGTGGTCGAATTGATATATTAAAAAACAGGAGATAAGAATCTTTAAGTAAATATCTTAAATAAGAACACTTATAAGATTCATTTAAAATGAATGTTATCATGTTTTACTCAGCATACCAATGCCGAATTGTCATATTGCTTATTTTTAAACAAAAAAAGCAGCCGTTATGTTGTCATAACGGCTGCTTTCATAAGGATTCAATCAGACTTAATAGATTTTATAAGTGATAGTCGATTCAATATAATTTGGATACAAGGAAGGCGAGTGAAAGTACTACAAGTAGTAGACTGACACCGTATCCAGTTGATAGAGGACTGACTATAGCATGAACGTCAAAACTATCGTGCTAAGTAACCGGTCATCTCTTCCACGCCATGCAAGGTCATGGGATACATCTTGTTATCCACGAGTTTTTTGATCTCAACGATGGTTTGAGTATATTGCCAATATGTAGGATTTTCCGGATTGAGCCAAGCGACTTTATCAAAATGATCCAGTACCCGTTTCAGCCATACGATACCCGCCTCATTATTCATATACTCAACGCTACCGCCCACCGTCATCAACTCATATGGCGACATCGATGCATCACCAACGAATATCACGCGATACTCTCGGCCATATTTATTGAGCAGCTCATAGGTTGGCATCGGTGCGCTATGGCGACGGTTATTATCTTTCCACACATAGTCATAAAGACAGTTGTGAAAATAAAAAAACTCTAAGGTTTTAAACTCATTTTTTGCCGCAGAGAATAGTTTTTCGAGCGCTTCGACATGAACATCCATACTGCCGCCCACATCAAACAGCATCAGCACTTTGACACGGTTTCGGCGTTCAGCCTGCATATGAATATCAAGCACGCCTTTCTTCGCGGTTCGCCTAATGGTCTCTTTGATATCAAGCTCATCGGCACTGCCAGTACGTGCAAACTGGCGCAGATTACGTAGCGCCATCTGAATTTGACGCGTACCAAGCTGACTATCGTCGTCTAGATTGCGATATTTACGCTGCTCCCAAACTTTGGCAGCACTGCGCTTACGAGATTCACCGCCGACCCGTACGCCTTCTGGATGATCGCCATAGGCACCAAATGGTGAAGTACCACCTGTGCCAACCCATTTGCTACCACCTTGATGACGTTCTTTTTGCTCTTTTAGACGCTCTTCTAACGCTTTCATTAACTCCTCTAGCGAGCCATACTTTTTGAGTAGTCGACGTTGCTCTTCTGTCAGATTTTTTGGGTCTAGTTTTAAATCCAGCCATTCTTTAGGAACGTCCGTCAGCTTGGCCAATAATTCATCCAGATCTAAACTGTCGACGCCTTCGAAATAATCCGCCATTGCCCGATCAAACTTATCAAAATGACGCTCGTCTTTGACCATGCACAGTCGAATCAGCCGATACATATCTTCGCGGCTAGCAAAAGTAGTCAGTGCTGGATCTTCAGGATGCGGCTGCATCATCAAACCCTGCTCAAGCGCAGCATTGAGATCAAGCAGTTCACGTGTACTGACTGGTACGCCGTAAGTACGCAAGGTATAAAACAGTTTTATGAACATAAGCTACGCATCACTTATTGGCTGATTGGGTTATGACTGAGCCTAGTGCTTATAAGCTCAAACCATGATAACAAGGCAGTTAAGTCGCCTTCTACTGCTGACAGGCTAGCGACGCATCATATTGGCAAAGCGCTGCAATAGACTCACATCGGCTTCATTTTTCAGTAACGCACCATATAGTGGCGGAATGGACTTTTCACCACGCAGGTTTTCTTCTAATTCTGCTTGTGCCATATCATCAGCAAGCAATAGCGTTAACCAATCGACCAATTCAGACGTTGATGGTGGCTTTTTGAGACCTTGAATACCACGCAGTTTATAGAAGATATCGAGCGCATCATTAACCAATTTTTCTTGAATATCAGGAAAATGCACTTCGATAATTTGGCGCATAGTTTCTTCTTCAGGGAAATCAATATAATGGAAGAAGCAACGACGCAAAAATGCATCTGGTAACTCTTTTTCATTGTTCGATGTAATAATCACCACTGGGCGCTGCGCTGCGGTAATGGTTTCGCCCGTTTCATACACATAAAACGACATCTTATCCAGCTCATGCAGCAAGTCATTTGGAAACTCGATATCGGCTTTGTCAATCTCATCAATCAGCAGCACACTGCGCTCTGTGCTGGTGAATGCATCCCACAGTTTGCCTGGCTTGATATAGTTGGCAATGTCATAGACCTTATCGTCACCCAATTGTGAATCACGTAAGCGTGATACTGCATCATACTCGTACAGACCTTGCTCAGCTTTAGTAGTCGATTTGACATGCCAAGTAATTAGGGGCATACCTAAACTCTCTGCCACCTCTTCTGCCAGTAGCGTCTTACCTGTACCCGGCTCACCTTTGATCAGCAGTGGCTTTTGTAGCGTCATTGCTGCATTTACCGCTAGCTGTAAATCATCAGTAGCAATATAACTACTGGTACCGGTAAAGCTTTTCTTAGTCTTGTCAGTCGTGGTCATAATCGAGTCTCAGTTATTGTTATACATTAAGGCTGTTAGGAGTCATCAAATTATTAAAAGTAATCGATGGAAAATAAATTATCATTTAGATTAGCACAGCCTTGTTCATTGCCAAAATACTCATGCGTTCGCGATTGCTAAGCTTCGCGATTAATAAACATAGTATGAACTTCTCATCACGCTAAATGCTTTCACTCGCCTTCCTTGTATCCAAATTATATTGAACCGACTATCTCTCTCAGGAGGGGTAAAAAATCTCAAAAAAAAAGACACGCAAGGTGTCTTTTTTATAAAGTCTTATTTTATTATTTCAGCGCTTTGAATTATTTATAAAGTACTTACTATTAACAACCGCTTTATAACTTATCAGATTTTTCTGCCTTGGAACTTTTAGTTAAGCTACTGTCTTTCTTTAAGCTGACATCTGTTTCGGCCTTAGCTGCTAAAGGCGTTTTACCAGACTGCGGAGTGACATCAGGTTGTTCAGTTAATGTATCACTTCCTGGCAAATAACTGCCTGTCGTCAACTGCATCGTCGCCTGCGTATCTTCTGCACTGCTTCTACGTGCTTTGTCTAAGCTCGATTCAAAAGCACCACGGATGAGTTGCCAAATAAAACCAACAAACAATCCCGCCACTAACACCACCAATATCGGCACCATGCCAGCTATCGCACCAGCAAAATCTTTCATCATAATAGAATAGACAACGTGAATACTAGCAGGTGCTAATACACTAGGGTCATTCAGAGCAGTGCCAGGTGCTAATAAAACAGCAAACAGTAACATCCAACTCATACCGCCCAGTGGTTTCGGTAGCATACGAGCGACCAACAACCATAATACCAATACGATAACGACACCGCCAAGGTAAGCATACATTGGTAAATCGGCAGGTGGCACGTCTTTGACCATCTGCCCCCACCAAATAGCAACCTCACCGAGAATATCACTGATGGCTTCTAACGGTAAGAGATGTACGATATTTTTTAACCAGTCCATACGCGTTTCACTATTTGCGTTTATAAATTGTGCGTCTTTTCGTTTTTGCAGGCAGACACTAGATACTGCCCTACTATAATCAGTAACAACGAATACATCATCGACATGCACACTTGATAGGCCGCTAGTTTATCACGACTCTCTACCAAAATGCATGTGACCAAATGTTTACTAAACGTTTTGTTGATTACTTTCTGAGGAGCTCGTCTCAAGGATTTGTCTAAAACAGCCTTGCAGCAAACGCCTTATAATAAAGACACTAGTCGTAAATATTATCTTGCGCTTCACGGGCCCGTAATTCTGCTTGGCGGCGCATGACATCTTGCGGCGGCATCTGCACAAAATATCCTTGTGACTCTAGCTTTGCCAATACTTCTGCTTTATCAACACGGGCCAGCGTTGGTGTGGCTGCCAAATCTAGATGCATAACAAACTTACTACGGCCTAAGCCTGCACGGAAATCTTTGGGCAAAACACCCAACCAATCCCTAATCTCATCGGTATCATCTGGATAATCAGGGCGAGCAATATAGACGTACATATCGTCATGTTTTGGAAATTTATAAATATCGCAATGCATAAAAACAACCTATCAGAAACTATCGCCATAGGTTAGCATATTTTGGGCGATTATCAGTAGTCGCTTTATGTTTTGGTGTCAGTATTCGCTCCACATTCACTGCAATCTGACAGACGTAAAAACCGTCTATTTATTGATAATTGTACTGATTGCCCTCTCGAACAGTCATTTTTGCCAAAATTATCCACTTTAATGTGGTTGATGGCTTGTAAAAATACGATTAACCTTTCATAATAAAAGCGTTTTTCAGGAGAGAGTCTGTAAGCATCTGCCTCGTATCAAACCGCATTGGTCATACGATGTCTATAATTGCTATACGACCACCGAAGGCGCATCTACCCTGCCAATCGCTCAGGTAAAAGGACTGAAAAAACACATGTCATTATTGTTTAGTTAAACGCCATCAAGCGTGCATAACTCAAACATTAGGCATAACAAATCTGGAGAGCGGTAAAACGGACGACGTTTTACCCACCGAAGGGGAGAAAATACGCTATCATCAATAGCAGGTTTAGATTAAAAACCACATAGTGATGATTCGTGTTGAAAATCTCAGGTCACAGGACAGATAGGGCTATTGCTTAAACCGACGTTCAGCGTCTGTTTGGTCTACAGTTTTCTATTTATTTTTTGTGCCACCCTTTGATGTAATACTTGCACCTTGCAATGTTGCTTCTCACTACTATGATAATGCGCATCCGTTTCTATACTTTTTGAGTATGACTGATGTACACATAAGGATTTGTTATGACCAATACTCAAGATAACCAAGCTCAAAATCAAGCGCCTCAACGCACTCCTCTATATCAGTCTCACGTCGATAGTGATGGCAAACTGGTGGATTTTTCTGGTTGGGAATTACCGATTCATTATGGCTCACAGATAGAAGAGCATGAAGCCGTTCGTACTGACGCAGGGATGTTTGACGTCTCACATATGGTCGTGGCTGATATCAAAGGCAGCGATGCAAAAGCATGGCTACAGAAACTGCTGGCCAACGATGTTGAGAAACTAAAAACTGTCGGTAAAGCCCTCTACTCTGGCATGCTAAATGAGCAAGGTGGCGTCATCGATGATTTGATCGTCTACCTAATGAATGAAGAAGCCACTGAATACCGTATCGTCTCTAATGCTGCCACTCGCGATAAAGACATGGCACAGTTCCATAAAGTCGCCGAAAGCTTTGACATTACCATCACTGAGCGCCCTGAGCTTGCGATGATTGCGGTTCAAGGTCCAAACGCCGTAGAAAAACTGGCACAGGCCAAACCTAGCTGGGCAGATACCTTAGCAGGACTCAAGCCTTTCGTTGGTGCAGACTTAACGGATATCGAAGGCACAGATTGGTTCGTCGCGCGTACTGGTTACACAGGTGAAGATGGTGTCGAAGTCATTATGCATGGCGATGATGCACCAGCGTTCTTTGAGCAATTAAAAGCCAATGGCATTAAACCTGCGGGCCTCGGTGCACGTGATACTTTGCGCATGGAAGCCGGCATGAACCTATATGGTCATGACATGGACGACTCCATCAGCCCTTATGAATGCAATATGGGTTGGACACTAGCGCTAAAAGATGAGCGTGACTTCGTCGGCCGCACTGCCATGGTTAGCAAACGTAAGCAGTCAAAAGAGGACAACACTGCAATGAAGCAAGTGGGTCTACTACTAACGACTCGCGGTGTATTGCGTGAAGGCATGACGGTGACCATCAATCAAGGCACAGACAATGAGCAGACTGGTATCATTACCAGTGGTACATTCTCCCCTAGCCTCAAAAACTCAATCGCGATTGCCCGTATTCCTGCCAGCGTATCAGACGATGACAACGTCCAAGTTGATCTACGCGGCAAAGGTAAGTTCGTTGATGTGCGCGTTCTTAAACTACCGTTTGTTCGTAATGGCAAGCAGCAGTTTGACTCATAGGCTTTATAAATTCTATTATTAGCCTCTATTAGCTTTAGCTTTACTATTCTTGCTTTACTATTCTTGTTAATTAACCTCTATCACGTAGGAGAGAGACCATGAGCAACATCCCAGCAGAACTAAAATACATTGCCAGCCACGAATGGTTACGCTTAGAAGACGACGGCACTATCACTGTTGGTATCACTGACCACGCTCAAGACCTACTGGGTGACGTGGTATTTGTTGAATTACCAGACGTCGGCGACATCATCGCTGTTGATGACGAAATCTCAGTGGTTGAATCAGTAAAAGCCGCTTCTGACGTTTATGCACCTATCTCAGGTGAAGTTGTGGAAATCAACGAAGCACTAGAAGATGATCCTGAAATAATCAACTCTGATCCATATGGTGAAGGTTGGTTCTTTAGAATGAAGCCTGACAACATCGCTGACTACGAAGCATTACTGACTGCTGATGAGTACGAAAACGAGCTGTAATATCAGCCCGATACTCTAATCTACTAGCAGCGCTAAGGTTAGAGGTCACTATTCATCATACCTTATTACATCGAAAACTCGAATAATGACAGATACTAGCAGCAGCTGGTATCTGTACGCTTTACTCTCAAAACCTGCATACTGTTTATTACTTCCAACCGCTATTTGATTTATTCGTATCAATCACTTGTCAGATGATATTGAAGAAGTGCACTCAATAATGACTCAAGTTGATCATTCAATCCCCAGCATGGATCCTAATATGAGCACCAACACTGACCTTAAAGACAACATTGCAACGCCTACTCATACACCGCAGCTACAAGCGTTTCGCGACGTGGTTGAATCACGCCGTTCTGTTCGTCGTTTTACGGACACGCCCATACCTGATGATGTATTAGCAGACTGTTTGCGTTTGGCCATGTTGGCGCCGAATTCTAGCAATCTACAGCCGTGGGAATTCTATGTCATCGATGATGTTGATAATCGCAAACGTGCGGTGAAGAACTGCATGAATCAAAACGCGGCAAAAACATCAGCACGCCTGATCGCGGTCGTTGCTCGTACTGATATCTGGCAAAGTCATGCTCAGCAAATCCTACGTGAATACCCTGACAAGCCTGTACCAAAAAAGGTCAAAGACTACTATACCAAAGTCGTCGCACTGGATTTTTTACGGGGTCCAGTTAATGTGGTATCAGCGGCTAAATGGGGCGCGACTCAAGTGGTCAGACGCTTAAAAGGTCCGATTAAATCGCCTTATTATACCTTTGAAGACACCAAAAACTGGGCAACCAACAACACCTCGCTCGCTGCGGAAAACCTAATGCTAGCATTACGAGCACATGGCTTTGACAGCTGTGCGATGGGCGGCTTTGATGAGCCTGCTATGAAGCAACTATTAGGTTTAAACAACGATCAACATATCATTATGATGATTGGTGCTGGCGAGCGTGCTGACAATGGTATCTATGACACCCAGTACCGCTTTGATCAAGATCAGTTTGTGCACTATGTCTAATGCACCATGCCGTTATTTTTAGTTAATCTCTTTATTACTTTATTACTCCCTTAATCAAGGACTATCATGACTATCTCTCAAAACCCGACGTTTGATACTTTTCAAGGACTATTCAACGAAGCTGAATTTGTCTACCGTCATTTAGGTTCAAATGACACTAAACAAGCTGATCTGCTAAGCGCTGTTGGTTATCAAGATATGGCTAGCTTTATCAATGATACCGTGCCTGAGCCAGTACGTTTACACAAAGAGTTAGACTTGCCAGTTGCGATGAGCGAGCATGCCGCATTAGCGAAACTGCGTACGATGGCAGATGACATCACCGTTAAGAAAAGCTATATCGGTCAAGGTTACTCGCCTGTGCGTATGCCTGCTGTCATTCAGCGTAACGTTCTTGAAAATCCAGGTTGGTACACCGCTTACACCCCTTATCAAGCAGAAATTGCGCAAGGTCGTCTAGAAGCCTTGCTTAACTTTCAACAAGTTTGTATCGATCTAACAGGTCTTGAGCTTGCTGGTGCCTCATTACTTGACGAAGCAACCGCAGCAGCTGAAGCCATGGCCATGTCAAAGCGCGTGAGCAAAAGCAAATCGATGCAGTTTTTTGTAGATGATCGTGTCTATCCACAGACACTAGATGTCATCAATACTCGGGCCAAGTATTTTGGTTGGGACGTGGTCGTTGGGGATTTTGAAACTGCCAAATCAGGCGATTATTTTGGTGCATTATTCCAATACGTCGGTGTTGAAGGTGACGTAAAAGACCTAACAGACGTCATTGCAGCTGTTAAAGAAAACAAAACCTACGTCAGTGTGGTTAGTGACATCATGAGCTTGGTACTACTAAAATCACCAGCTGATATGGGCGCAGATGTGGCTTTGGGTAGCACACAGCGCTTTGGTATCCCAATGGGCTTCGGTGGCCCACACGCGGCTTACTTCGCTTTCTCTGACAAAGCCAAACGTTCAGCACCTGGCCGTATCATTGGTGTATCAAAAGATTCGCAAGGCAATACTGCGCTACGTATGGCTCTACAGACTCGTGAGCAGCATATCCGCCGCGAAAAAGCCAACTCAAACATCTGTACGTCACAAGTATTGCTTGCCAACTTGGCAGGTATGTATGCTGTGTATCATGGTCCAACTGGTGTTAAACGTATCGCCACTCGTATCCATGCGTTTGCCACTGCCTTTGCTAATGTAATTAAGGGTGCTAACGATAGCAACTTAAACGTGGTACATGATCAGTTCTTCGATACCGTTGTGGTTGATTGTGGTTCAGAAAGTCTGGCTACTCAGATTTTTGAAAACGCGGATAATGTTGGTTACAACTTATGGCGTCTGGGTGACAGCAAACTAGCCGTTTCATTCAGTGAAATCAGTGATCAAACAGACTTTAATGTTTTAACTCAGCTGTTTGTCAGCAAAACACACGACTTACCTGAAGCAGCCAGTGTATCTCTTGATAGTGCACACTTACGTACTGATGATATCTTGACACATCCAGTATTTAACTCGCATCACACCGAGCATGAAATGCTGCGTTATTTGAAGTCGCTTGAAGACAAAGATTTGGCGATGAACCGTAGCATGATTTCACTTGGTAGCTGTACCATGAAATTGAATGCGACCAGTGAAATGCTACCGATCACTTGGCCTGAATTCGCTAATGTGCATCCTTTTGCACCACGTGATCAAGTCACTGGCTATATCGCCATGATTGATAGCCTACAAGACCAACTCAAAGCCATTACTGGTTTCGATGATGTGTCTATGCAGCCAAACTCTGGCGCATCAGGTGAGTATGCAGGTCTGCTTGCCATCCGCCGCTATCACGAATCCTTGGGTGAAACCGATCGTGATGTTTGCTTGATTCCAATGTCAGCGCATGGTACCAACCCAGCGACTGCTATGATGATGGGCATGAAAGTGGTTGTGGTCAAAACTGATGACAATGGTAACGTGGATATCGATGACCTAACTGCTAAATGTGAAGAGCATAGCGCGCGTCTAGGTGCTTTGATGATCACTTACCCATCAACGCATGGTGTGTTCGAAGAAGGCATCCGTAAAATCTGTGACCTTATTCATAATCACGGTGGTCAGGTCTATATGGATGGTGCCAACATGAATGCTCAGGTAGGCATGATGCAGCCTGCAGATGTCGGCGCAGATGTGCTACACATGAACTTACATAAAACCTTCTGTATCCCACATGGCGGCGGTGGTCCAGGTATGGGGCCTATCGGTATGAAGGCGCATTTAGCACCATTTATGGCCAACCATACGCTAAGCCCTGTACATAACGCGCAAAAAGACTGCTCAGCAGTATCAGCAGCGCCTTATGGTTCAGCGAGTATCTTACCAATCTCATGGATGTACATCGCCATGATGGGCCGTGATGGCTTGCTAAAAGCGACTGAGATGGCCCTATTAAATGCTAACTATGTGGCCGCTGAACTAAAAGATCACTACCCTGTGCTATACACAGGTAAAAACGGCCGTGTCGCTCACGAATGTATCATCGATATTCGTCCGTTAAAAGAAGATACTGGCATCAGTGAAAGCGATATCGCTAAGCGCTTGATGGATTATGGTTTCCACTCACCAACGATGAGCTTCCCAGTTGCTGGCACTTTGATGATTGAGCCGACAGAGTCTGAGTCAAAAGAAGAGCTAGACCGCTTTATCAGCGCGCTCAAATCTATCAAAGCTGAAGCGTTACAAGCCAAAGCTGGCGAAAATGGTTGGACGCTAGAAGACAACCCATTGGTCAACGCACCGCATACTGCTGCTATGGTGACTAGCGGCGAATGGACGCACCCATACAGCCGTGACACAGCTGCATTCCCGCTTCCTTATATCCGCGCTCATAAGTTCTGGCCAAGCGTAGCACGTGTCGATGACGCTTATGGTGATAAGAACCTCATGTGTTCTTGCCCAAGTATCGAAAACTACTTGTAATCGTAGTCTTTGATCAACCATAAGTAGATTTTTATAAAAAAACAAACCTCCAAGTCAGTAGCTGATTTGGAGGTTTTATTTTGTGTGTCGTAGTAAGGTCTGTTGAACATTCAATAAATTCTAAGTAGCATAAATAATGATAGTATTTATCGATATAATAAAATGACTTTTACGATGTTGGAGCAGACATGCAACAGAAAAATCGCGTCATTCTTATTCATGGCCTACATCAAACTGCATGGATTATGCGACCATTAGCCAAACGTTTGCAAGCCGCAGGTTTTGAGACTCATCAATACGGCTACCGTAGTATGCGTGATGGAATCAAGACTAATAGTCAACGTTTAAACGCTTGGCTTGAGAGCAATCACAATCCTGCCAAGCCCATTGACCTCATTGGTCACAGCTTGGGTGGTCTGATTATTAGGGATTTTGTCGTCCAGTACCCAAAGTGGCAAATTGGACGCTGTGTGACTCTAGGCACGCCGCATAATGGCAGCATTAGTGGCGATTATATTTGGCGACTCGCTCCTGCGATTGTCGGTAAATCATACGAGCAAGCTTTGGATGGCACGGTTGCTCCTTTGCCAAAAGGTATTGAACTTGGCGTCATAGCTGGCAATAAAGCGCAAGGCTTAGGGCAACCTATCCTAGCCTATCATAATCGAAAATTGCGTAAGACAGATAACGTGCCATCAGCAGAACATCTGATGCATGACGGCACAGTATATATACAAGAAACTAAGATTGAAGCAGCTGCCGATCATATCGTGATGCCTGTCTCACATACGGGTATGCTAGTCGACAAATCCGTTGCGAAACAGGCAATATATTTTTTACAAAATGGACAATTTGAACGCTGATCGTTATGAGATTTTGATAATTAACAACGCTCAAACTCCAATAGACATTCATGCTTATTAAGCATGAACACCCATACCTTGCTGTAATTCAGTTTTGTGCTTCTCAATGACTGGAATCAAGGTATGCACTATCCAATTATTGCGCCAACCTTTTAGCCCTTGTGGTAACTCGCTGATGCCTTTGTTGAAAGCCACAACTTCATACAGTTGAGCAAGCCATTTTTTACGCATCAGCACATTAGCAGGCACACCAATTTTCTGCGCTTGATTATCTATCGCTTGTTGCACTGCCTTTGATAGGACTTTGTTTTTTGAACGATAAGGTGGTAATAGACAATCGGGATGCTCAGCAGGTGGCAAACTCTTTGCGTCTTTGATGACCTTCAGCAACTCTTCACCATACAGTCGCAACATACTGCGATGCATCGTTGTTTTATGCGCAAGCTCTCGCATACTGCTAGGCTTTTCGGTGATAATTTCGCGCACTGCTTGTTTTTTTATCACAAACGTACGAGGTTGATTGGTCGCACGCGCCAGTTCTTCTCGCCACGTAGCAACTCCTTTGAGTATCGCCATCTGCTGAGAATTATAGCGATAATCTGCCATCGTTAAGTACATCGCATCATCTTCAACGTGCTGCGTATTATACAAATCACTGGCATAAAGCTGACAATCTGCCCATACATAATTGTACAGACCTTGTTTTTTTAGCTCGCATTCAAGGTTTAAATACAACGCTGGTAAAAACCGCACATCATCAATCGCATATTGCTCTTGCTCATCCGATAGCGGACGTTGCAGCCAATCTGACTGGCTTTGTTCTTTATCAATATGCATATCCAACTGATCATCAAGCGCTTGCTGATAACCCATCTGCAGTTGACCTGTTAGATAAGACAACGCGATTTGAGTGTCAAATATATTGGTCAATGGCGGACAACCAGACAACAGATAAAAAATACCTAAATCTTCACCGCACGCATGCCAAATCGCTACATCAACTTCACTCAGCGCCTGCCACAGTTCAGCCAATTGCAACTGTGGTGCATCTAGCAAATAAATATGGTCACCCGTATTCAGCTGAACCAATGCCAATCTTGGATAGTACGTATCACGCTTGATAAATTCGGTATCTAATGCGACACGGCCACAAGTAGCTAATGCATCGATGACTTGATCCAGACCTCTTTGCTCACGTACCCATGTGACAGCGGCTTCATCAGCGATATCTAGTAACGCATCGATATCTGGTTGCGGCGGTAACATTGCTGAATCGACATCGGTGTTAAGTGGTTGACTGGATACGTCGTCATTAGCAACACAAGCGTCGTCTTGGGTGTTTGAATGGGTAGAAGCGTTCGAAACATGGTTGGACACGGGCAGATACCTGCATAAATAAGAGAAAATAAAACGCTAAACCACGTTTTAATAAAATGAAATAATAAAACAATTATAACAGTACCATAAAATCAAATGGGCAAGACTTGACGGTGATAAAAATACTATAACAAGTCTATAAAAAAGAGCGGTTTTGCATGGCTTGACCAAGCGTCATACTGTCTAAGTACTCAAGCTCACCGCCCATCGGTACGCCTTGCGCCAAGCGCGTGACTTTATTGACATGACGGCTGACGGCTTCACTGATAAAGTGTGCAGTGGTTTGCCCTTCAACAGTAGTACCAGTAGCCAGTATCAGCTCTTCAACAGGCTCTTGTTTGACACGCCAGACCAGCTGATCGATATTTAAGTCGTCAGCGCTGATGCCGTCGATAGGTGATAAGTGTCCGCCTAAGACAAAGTAACGTCCACGATAACCTGCTGTCTGCTCTATCGCCATCACATCTGCAGCCGTTTCGACCACACATAACAATCCATCATCACGTCTAGGATCTTGACACAACGGACAGATAGCCTCATCACTGAAGCTATGGCAACGCTGGCATTCAACAATATCACGCATCGCATCATCTAACGCTTGGGCGAGCGCCATGCCTTGTGGGCGTTTTTTGGTGAGCAGATGTAACGCCATACGTTGGGCACTTTTTTGCCCGACGCCTGGCAAAATACGTAGCTGTTTGACCAGCTGATCAAATTTGGCTGTCAGCAAAACCACTTCCTTTATCTATAAACCGTAGCTATAAAAATGGGGTCGTATCGTATCGATAACAACCCCATTTGCTAGACATTATAGTCAGATGACATATCGCCAATTAACTATAAAACAAGCCGCCTATCCATACCAAAAATTAAAAGTAACATGGAAGACTAGTATCACCCTAGTAGGCTTAGCCAGTCTAACAAGTTAAGTTATGTTTGGAATGGATATTAGAACATGCCTTGCATACCTGGTGGCAGACCCATACCTGAAGTTGCGCCAGCCATGGTTTCTTCATACAAGTCATCTGCTTGACGAACGGCATCATTGATAGCAGCAGCAATTAAGTCTTCGATCATATCTGGCTCATCTTCGAGCAAGCTTGGATCGATGGTCAAACGCTTAACGACATGGCGACCAGTCATGGTTACTTTTACCAGACCGCTACCCGCTTCTGCGTGCACTTCTTTATTGGCAAGATCTTTCTTAGCGTTTTCAACGTTTGCTTCGACTTTCTTTTGCATCGTTTGTGCTTGTTGCATCAATGCTTGAATATTCATAGTTGCCTCTTTTGTTTTTTAATAATAAATGATTGATATTTTACTAATATAAAGTGCTAATAGCGATTATACCGTTATCTTTACAAACTGTCTAAACCACGCGCCAAATCTTTAATGATATCTTCTACATCTTCTAAACCTACAGACAGACGGATAAGACCATCTTTGACGCCTGCCTCTGCACGAGCCTCAGCAGTCAGACGGAAATGTGTGGTGGTCGCCGGATGGGTAATGGTTGTTTTCGCATCACCCAAGTTATTGGTGATAGATACCATCCGTGTTGAGTCAATGACATGCCAAGCGGCAGCTTTTGAGTCAAGGTCAGCAGTTGGTTTTACTTCAAAACCCATGATAGCACCATAGCCACCCTTCATATGATGTTGGCGCGTAGCAAGCTCATGAGCAGGATGATCGCTCAACCCTGAGAAATGCACGGTACTGACATTAGGATGATTGACTAAGAAATCAGCCACTTGATTGGCATTTTGACAATGTGCTTGCATACGCAATTTAAGCGTTTCGAGGCCTTTGGTAAATACCCAAGCGTTAAATGGGCTCATACTAATACCACCTGAGCGTACCACGGTAAATGCTTCTTGCATCAGCTTGTCGCTACCGACAAGCGCGCCGCCAAGTACTCGACCTTGACCATCCAAATATTTAGTTGCAGAGTGAATTACCACATCAGCACCCAAATCTAACGGGCGCTGTAATGCTGGCGTGGCAAAGCAGTTATCAACCACTAATAAGATATCATTGGCTTTACATAACTGGCTGAGATAACCAAGATCGCAAATCTGCGCTAGCGGATTACTTGGGCTTTCGCAATAAATAACCTTGGTATTTGGCTGAACGGCATTCGCCCATGCTTCGTTATCGAAGCAATCAACGTAGCTGACTTCAACACCAAACTTGGCCATATAATTATTAAATAAACCAATAGAGGAACCGAATAATTGATTGGCCGCCAGTAGGTGGTCGCCTGCTTTCAAATAGGCCAAGCACATGGTCAAAATCGCACCCATACCTGAAGCCGTCGCAACGGCGCGCTCACCATTTTCGAGGGCGGCTAGACGACGCTCAAAGGTACGTACACTTGGATTGGTATGACGTGAATAAACATTGCCCGTCTTGGTGCCATCAAAATGCGCAGCGGCATCAGCAGCAGAGGTATAAACGTAAGAGCTGGTGGTGAAAATAGGCTCTGAATGTTCACCTTCGTCCGTACGATGTTGACCTGCTCGTACCGCAATGGTCTGCATACCATAATCCAGCCCTAAATCTAAGGCATCGTTGCGCCAGTTTGGATCTAACTTGTTTACACTGCTTTCATCATTGGTTTGCGACTGGCTCATAAATCTTCCGTTATCTTGATAGTTATAGACTTGATAGTTGTAAATTTGATAGTTATAAACTTGACTGTAATAAAAGTGGCTGCTTATTTTTTAATTATTGACCTAAGGCGTGTCTTCAATTCACTCAATAGTCAT
This sequence comes from Psychrobacter sp. SCQQ22, assembly GCF_015864605.1. Lineage (NCBI taxonomy): Bacteria > Pseudomonadati > Pseudomonadota > Gammaproteobacteria > Moraxellales > Moraxellaceae > Psychrobacter > Psychrobacter sp. SCQQ22. The sequence continues at coordinate 86,276 of NZ_JADYWZ010000006.1, read as the reverse complement.
CTCAATGGGCTAAAAATGGCTAAATCTTGCCAGACATCGTCAAATAGCTGTTTAATATCCCGATATCATCTGCGCTATTTTTCTTGTTTGACGGCAATTTATCTCATTTTTATCACCATTTTTGAAGTGAAGACACGCCCTAATACACCAGCGTTATCATATCATGCCAACTTATTCCAAACAGCTGGTTTCAGATGATTATCAAATGTTATTTTTGAATACCAACATACATTTATATCAAGATAGGTTTGAAGATTAATAAAGATTAAAGAGTAGTTAAACAATCAATAAATGCGCCGTCAAATCTAACAAAAATAACGTATTTATAATAGGCATAGATGCCGACAGCTGATAAGCTTAGCGGCGATCTAAGTTCCACCTTGGGCAGTTTTATTACTTGTCCCATAATTGGCACTGTTTTCTGTCAACAAACACAGAGATGACATGCTCATTTTTAACGGAATTTTTATTATATTAAGGCTCATTAAGGTAACTCATTTATGTCGATGTTCAGTATAGATCCAAGTAATCTATCGTTGAGTCTAACGCTTGGACTTACCTTAGGACTTGTTGGGTGCCAAAGCTTACCGAAGCAACCACATCTGCCTGAAAGCCAAGCGCTATCAGCACGGGTCGACGCTCTATATCAACCTAAAAACAGCCAAGACAATGAAACATCTATAACCAGCAACATCGATCTAGTCGCAGCCGTTAGTGAGCAAAACGATATTCATCCAGAATTATCAGGCTACCACCCTATCGTGACTGGCGCCAATGCATTTGCCTCTCGCAGTATATTAACGGATATGGCCACACGCAACATCGATGCACAGTATTATATTTGGCACAATGATCAAGCAGGCCAATTACTGTTAAGAGATTTATGGAAAGCCGCTGAGCGTGGCGTGCTTGTGCGTTTATTATTAGATGACTTTAATAATAACGCGACATTCGATCAGCACTTACTGCGTTTTGCCAGCCACCCTAATATTGCGGTACGTATCATCAATCCCCTTATGCATCGTAAATTTCAAACATTGAATTACGTCACGGGCTTACCACGTATCAACCGCCGTATGCATAACAAGAGCATGACTTTTGATAAGCAGATTACTATTATTGGTGGACGTAATATTGGCGATGAATACCTAAGTAATGATAAAAACAGCCAATTTGCCGATTTAGATGTTTTACTGATTGGTAGAGTAGTCGCAGATATTGATAACAGCTTTATCAGTTATTGGTCATCGCCACTATCATTTGATATCGAAACTCTAGTCACCGCTGATGATAGCGCACCGTCTGATTTTCTATCAGCGTTAGACAAACTTGGTCTAGATGACAAAAAGTCAGAGAGCGATTTAACGATTTATAAAACAGCAATCGAAGACTCAACGATAGACAGCGATTTAATCAATAAGCGTGTGCCCTTTCGTTGGACAGATATGCAGTTTTTGAGTGATGATGTTGGCAAACTGACAAAAGCTGTCCCTGCTGACACCAATTTGGTGCATCAACTACGGACATTATTAGGTACACCAACCAAGCAGCTAACGATTATCTCCTCTTACTTTGTGCCTACTAAAGACGGCGTCAATACCCTAGTAAAACTGTCCGAAGCTGGTGTTGATATCAAAATCTTAACCAATTCGTTTGATGCAACCGATGTGACTGCTGTGCATTCCGGCTATAGCCAATGGCGTCCTAGCCTGCTCAGTGCCGGTGTCAAAATCTATGAGCTAAAATCGACTGCTTCTGAAGAACAACGTGAAAATAAGCTGTGGAAAGCGCGCAGTCAGTCTTCCACCAGCCTACATGCAAAGACTTTCGCGGTTGATGACCACCAAGTATTCATTGGCTCATATAATGTTGACCCTCGATCTGCCAATATCAATACCGAAATGGGCGTGATTATCAATGATGATGAGCTAGCGAGACAGTTGCATGGCGCACTTGGTGAAGATTTATTAAGCAAAGCTTATGAAGTAAAATTATTAGACAATGGTAACCTGCAATGGCAAACCATGGAAAATGGTAAAAAAGTGGTTTACGATTCAGAGCCGCGTGTCGATGTCAGTGATCATGTTTGGCTGACTATCATGTCATGGTTACCTATTGACTGGCTATTGTAGCGCTCATACTTGATAACCCTCAAAATGACTGTTTAGAGGTAAATTAAAATGACTGAGTGATTAATTTTCGCTTACTCTCAGAACCCTTGTAACTTAGACATCTGTTTCATATATTAGCTCCCAAACCTTTATTTTTTCGACAAATCATTATCTATTTATACTGATTTGTCGTTTTTTATTATGGCCGGTTATCTAGATAATAACCGGCTTAACGAATGCCTTTATATATGCGTGATCTATTATGCCTTCCCGTTCCCAATATGCACTGATGTCTTCTAGAGACAGAAATACAGTAATGTTTATCTGCTTTAGTAGTGCAGTGGCGTTTTTTGATTTTTTGATTTATTTATATATCTCAGATATTGTGGCGGCCGCTTTTTTTCCTGCTAACATCGACCCGACTATTACAAAGATACAAGGGCTTGGACTGTTTACGATTGGCTATTTCGCACGCCCGATTGGTGGCATTGTTTTTGGTCGTTATGGTGACATAAAAGGTCGCAAACCCATACTATTAATCAGTATATTAGTGACAGCGCTCAGCCTATTGGCAATGGCAAGCTTACCTACTTATGCACAATGGGGATTGATTGCACCCATCTTATTTATCACTTTACGATTTATACAAGGTATGGCATTTGGTATTTATGTACCACTCGCTTGGATTTTTGTAGCAGAGCATGTTCCACGGCTGTACTCGTCCGTCGTCTGTAGTTATGTCAGCGCCAGTTTCTATGTAGGGGTATTATTCTCTAATGCCTTTTTTCTTTGGCTGACCAGTGCCATGACGACGGCGCAATTGGCTGATTACGGTTGGCGTTTACCATTTTTCATCGCGGCTGCCTTAAGCCTTGTGCCATTATTGGCATGGCGATGGATTGATGAGTCGCCGTTTTTCCTTGAAATGAAAAACTCGCAACCAAACGACTATGTTGCCAAACCATTCCGCCTACTCTTCAAGCACTGCAAACATTCACTATTTATTGGTATGATTCTCACCCTTATTGTTTCTAGTGTAACGACTGTGGTCGTACTCTTGCTGCCTGATTTGATTGAGATGCACTTTACGTTAGATAGCGACCTGTTTGGATTTTCACACAGTCTAGGTATTATATTCATGATTCTTGGCTGTATTTTTTATGGAATAATCTCTAACCGTCAAAATTTTGGTAAAATTTTGACCATTGGTTCTATTCTATTAATCGTCCAGATGCTGGCATTCTTTTATCATCTACAGTCGAGCGGTGACTACATACTCATTATGTATGCGCTGTTAGGATTTTGTGCTGGCATCATTGGTATGATACCTGCCATTATCTTGCAGTTATTTCCAACCAATGTCAGACTCACAGGAATGGCTTTTTGTTATAATATAGCCTACGGCATTGTCGGGGTGTTAGTGCCTTTCGGGCTTGGCTATGCCACTCTTTATGTGGCTTTCTCACCAGCACTCTACATTGCATTCATCGGTTTTATTGGAATAATAATGGGCATTTACTTCTATAATTTGCCCGAAGCCAAAAAAATCGACCAGATTATCTAGATCGGGATATTCATTAAAATATTTATACCATTATTTGGTATAAATATTTTTGTACTAAACCCCACACCCTCAAAGATTAGAATATTAAGGCTTAACAATCATGGTTGATATGACCAATAAAAGACTCTCTGTCGCACCAATGATCGACTGGACAACCACAGATTATCGGTACTTTGCACGGCTCTTTAATCCGCACGTGTATTTATATACAGAGATGATCAGTACGGGTGCCCTAATACATGGCAATCGCGCACGCCATCTACGCTTTGATACGCAAGAGCATCCGTTAGTGTTGCAGCTGGGTGGCGCAGACAACAGCGAGATGACTCAATGCGCTGAATTTGCACAGCAGCATGGCTATGATGAAGTCAATATCAACGTTGGTTGCCCATCAGATCGCGTACAGCATAATAAGATAGGTGCTTGCCTAATGGCAGAGCCTCACACGGTTGCAGACTTGGTCAAACATATGCAAGCAGCAGTCGATATTCCGGTGACGGTTAAGCATCGCATCGGTATTGACGACTTTGACAGTTATGAGTTTATGGTAGATTTTGTGCAGGCGGTCGCCGAGGCTGGCTGTACGCGATTTATCGTTCATGCACGTACTGCGTGGCTACAAGGGCTGAGTCCTAAGCAGAATCGCGAGATACCACCACTTCGCTATGAAGATGTCTATCGCCTAAAACAAGACTTTCCAGCACTTGATATTGAGATTAATGGTGGGATTGACACCATCGCTGATATTGAAACGCACTTGCAGCATATCGATGGGGTCATGATTGGACGAGCGTTTTATCACAATCCTTACTTATTGGCAGAAGCCAATAGCTTATGGAGCGACAAGCCAGCACCTAAACGCTCAGAAATTCTATCGCAGCTTTATCCCTATCTCGAAGAGCAACTCGCCAAAGGTGAACCGCTACCTACGATGACACGTCATTATCTAGGGTTATTCCAAGGACTTATGGGTGCACGTAAATGGCGTCAGGCATTGAGTGGTAAACCTCAGCTGACCATTGATGATATCAAACGCGCGGCAGATGAAGTCTTCTTATTGAATCCTGATATGTAATCGCTTTTATCATCATAAGAACAACAATAAAGATATATTCAAACGTTAGGAACCATAACTGTTTATTTAAGCTGCTTGCGCCATATATTGCCACATCGCCGCACCGTTATTAGCGATGTGCAATAGTATCGGCAACAATAACGACCCTGATTTGACACGTGCATAGCAAAATACCAATGCCAATACAACAATGGTGCTGATTTCATAAATACCATACTGCACATGGATTACTGCAAATATCAAACTGGTCACAATACTGGCAACGATTGCGCCTCGATACTTTGTTGGATAAGAGGAATAAGAGGAATCAGCGAACTGTTCTGCGATAGCCGTCCACAAGATACCGCGAAAGACCAGCTCTTCATATAATGGTGCAACGATGACCATCGCAAAGACCAGCAGCCATACCGAACTGACAGATTGGTATAGCGGATCCACAAATACCAGTGGCGTCTCATCGAGAAAGTACGTCAGCGCCTGACTGGCAATCATAAATATCAATAGCAACCCAGCCATTTTCAACCCTACCGCAGGTGAAAATGACTTTAGCGCCAGATACTGACGCACACTACCTCCTCTCAAACGAATGATAGAGACAGTAATCCCTGTTATTAACACACAACCTATAATGATAGAGAGGCTCACAACCGTGCCATCATTACCACCAAATAAGAAAATATCGCCTACTGTTGCATTTTGAGTAGCAGGTAACACTAACTTGCCAGCGACATATATCCCTAGCAATTGACTGACAAAAAACACCATTACCATGCTTACCGTTAGTAGGAATGCACCCAAGTGTGAAAACAATGGCACATGATTAAGCAATGCAGCTTGCTTGTGTGCGTCAGTAGCATTTTTTAGCATAAACTCGTTACTCAAAAGTCTGGTTTTCAGCCCATGTCTGTGAAAAACATTAATAATAATTGGCGACTATTTTAACAGTTGTTGCTCAATCAATGACAATACTTGCAGCGATACAGAGTCAGGATGTTCAAGCGGAAACATATGACCACCTGCATGAGTAGTGTAAGGCACCCCTAAACGTGCCTGCACTTGCTGAGGGAAGTGACGTTTTAAGAATATGCTGTCTTCACCAATAATCAAAGTCACAGGCACATTAGGACCACGATTTGGTGTGAGCCAATACCAAGATGGATTGGTACGGAATACGGCAACTTCGCTAGATTTGGGAATGGCCAAGGTTACTTTACCGTCAGCACGCTGGTGTAATCCATGATCGATATAGCCTTGAAAGCTGCGCTCATCAAAATTCTTAAAAAACCCCTTATGGCGCATCTGCTCATAAGCATCCGCTCGACTATCCCACACATCACGGCGGTGCTTAGAGATTCCAGCAGGTGATAATTTATCCATCAAACGGTTATTCATCAACGGCAACCGATCCACTGTCTTTGCCAAGTGCCATAGCAGACTGACCTTGCCATAAATCCAAGGCGGATCCATGAGGACCGCTTGCGCAAAGTACTTTGGCTCACGATACAATGCTTGCATGGTACACATTGCGCCAAGTGAGTGACCGACTGCGACTACTTGCGCGACGCCATGTTTTTCACAAGCATCTTTCACGCTATCGATAATTTGGTTTGTGAGACTACGCCAATGATCGTCTACGGGATAACCTGGGGTATCGCCTAGCATCGCAATATATTCAATCGTAAAAAACGCTGCTAAATTCTCAAAAAATGGCTGATAAACAGCACTTGGCATACCATTGGCATGTGCAAAATGAATAACAGGTTTGTTTGTTATTTTAGAGATAGGTAAAGCGGTAAAGGTCTGAAAATTGCGTTCATCAGTCATAACAGGCTCTCATCGAATCATTATGGATAGCTTACATGTCATTTATCATGATTAAATCTGACATACCTGACATATCTAATATATAAATAAGAAGGCTGAGCATAATCATATACTCAGCCTTATCAATCATACACAGTAAATCTCAAATACAAAATGCTTAACGCATCTCTACATTACCATCTTCTTTTGTTAGAACATCAAGATTGACACTTGAACCAATGCCTGCACCTAACTTAACAGCGAAGCGATCCATAAACGACTCAAAAGGATCTGTTGGGCTGTAGTTAATCGCCGTATCAAGATCTAACTCTTTTTCTAAGCTCGCGATGCTACCTTTCTTGTCTGCTAGACCAAGTTCGATAGACTGCTCACCTGTCCAAAATAGTCCTGAGAACAACTTGTTCTGTTCAGGATTTTTTAGACGGTCGCCACGGCCTTCTTTCACTGCATCGATGAAATGCTTGTGCGTATTCGCTAATACTTTTTCGACATGACTTTCTTCATAGTCAGTCAATGGACGCGATAAGCTTAAGATATCTTTGTATTCACCAGCGGTCAACGTACGATCTTTTACGCCGACTTTATCCATCAAGCCTTCAATATTATAGCTCGACATAATCACGCCGATAGAGCCAACCAAACTTGATGGATTGACATAAATCTCGTCTGCTGCAGAAGCGATATAATAAGCGCCAGAAGCACCAATATCACCAATCACTGCATAAAGCTTTTTGTCTGGGTACTCTTGACGCAATTCCATCATAGTCTGCCAAATTTCATCAGACTGTACAGGTGAGCCACCAGGTGAGTTGATATCTAGTACAACGGCTTTTGAATTACTGTTTTCAAAGGCACGGGTCAGGGCTTCGTTGACATCATAAGCATTGGCCACATCACCGCTACTGATGACACCTTGTAGCTCAACCACAGCCAAGTGTGGCTCGCTATTGTCGACTGCGTCCATGCCCGTTGAGGCACTGCTGCAACCACGGCCAAGGGTCAAAAATATCAATAAGATATAACCAAAGGTCAATAATTTAAAAAAGATACTCCAGCGACGAGCGCGGCGCTGTTCAACCACACTAGCCAGCAATGTGTTTTCCAGCAGTCGCCACTCTTGTCCAGTCGGTTGGCTTGATTGCTGCATGGGTGCTGGCTGATTAGCCGAAGTGTCAGGACGTTTGTTAGGGTCTGGTGGCCAGTTGGGCATATAACTTCCTAAGTCAGAAACAATCTAAAGCGATAAAAGAGATGATATAGAATATAAATGTAGTAAGAAGCTAGTTCTTACTCTCGACGCATTTGTAATGCAAGCGTCATTTATATTAATAGGTTGGTAAGTATGGTCGCATTTCCATCATGGTTCAATAGTATAACTGTGAAATATCACCATATTGTAACGCTAAGAGTATGAGCAATTTTTTGAGAGGTATTATTATAATTTAGTGTGAGAATTTGCTCTGAGAGTTATCATCTATAGATAGTGCCACCGCTAGCGCTTTATCATCATAAGTCACAATTTGATTAATGCTTTGGCGATCTAATACATCAGCAGTTATATACGATGTACTGTGCCCGAGCCATGTAATATCAGATGGCTTTATTGTTTGATTGATGGTTATTGGATCAGTGATTATTTGATTAATAGGTGTTTGACCAGCAGCTACCTGACCAGATAATGGCTTCGCTGAACATAGCAACTCCCACATCTGCCAAATACGCTGATGAGTATCTACATTCAAAACTAGACGTGATGTAGTCGCTGCTACGTTAGGCGTCAAGGATGAAAGGTTCGATGGCAGTGTTTGTACAGCTGCAGGTAATGACCTGAGTGGATCAGCGGCATTATATCTTAATACTTGTATCGGTAAGCCAGTGTCTATAGTGAGCGTGCAATCCCAAACACTTTCATCATCTATTGTGCGCCAACCTGTCAGTGCTTGTATCGATAAGTCACCATTTGGTAGCTGCCATGTTTTACCCTGCTCGCAACCTTGCACGCTAATATCTGACTTACTCTTAGATTGACTGGCGACCTTATATGAGCGCTGAAGTTCAGGCCAGCGATCAAAACGCCCGGCCTGCCAGTACTGATTAATAGGCAGCTGCTGATTTAACTGGGCAACCGTCAGTGATAATAGCTCAGAACCTCTAGTATTAATGTCAGCAAGCTTATCATCAGTTGTCAGCGTAGCCGTTAATCCAACACTACCACTCTGTACGGTAATACCTTCTAGCTTATTAATCGATAAACTGCCCAATTGCTGCTCCAACATCGTCGAGAGCTTCTCTACCGTCAAGTTACTTGGCATCGTTCGCGTGGCTTTCGGTCTATGATCAGCTAAAAACAGCCAACTGACACTCTCATTATTGGTATTTTTAGAATTGATAATAGGATATTGCAACAGAGCGGCACTTATATATTGATCACCCGTTGGTAGTATATATAACGTCGGTGTCATCGTTAGTGATTGCTGATTGGCATAGACCGTCATCATCAGCATAGTCAATGGCGGCAATACTAGCCAACGACTGATAAACCCACGTGGTAACAGCCAAGGCAATGTGCTCAGCAATACCATCAATAAAATCGCCATATTTACTGGTGTGTAGAGCCATGCTTCTGATAATGAGGGTAATGAAGTTAGCCACGTCATCAACTCATGCAAGCTTGCAACGATGGCACTGACGAGTGCCCAAATACTATCAGCGATAGTAGGTGACAACAGATAAAAAAGCCCTGCCAGTAGATTAAGCGGTACAATTACCCAACCAAATAAGCCGATAGCAAATAGATTGATGAAAAGTCCCCATAGTGAGGCCTTGCCGAACAGCAGTAACGTAATAGGCAGTAAAGTAATAAACAACCAAAACTGTAGTTTGAATATGCGTCTAACTATCATCCAAACACGTTTGGCCAACCCATTTATGGCGTTGGATTTATAGGCGCCAGCTTGAGGAGTAGATACAGATACTTGCCTATATTTATAGGACGTGTCTTCGTATTTAAGTAGTAGTGCCACTGCGATAAAAGACAACCAGTACCCTGCTTGCCATAGCACATAAGGATCAAGCCATGCCATTAGCACTGCCAGTGCAAACAATACATGCATGGTGCTGATAGGTAATAAGGTTAAACGTACCAAGCCTATCGCCAGTAGCATCCATGCAGTACGGGCAGCAGGTACATCAAACCCTGTAAATAATGCATAGACAAAAGCAGCACCAATCATCACCCACCAACGCACTTGCCAACGTGGTATATAGCGATAAACAACTGGACAGAATCGATCAAAGATTAGAACTGCACCACCCGCCAATACAATCGCTAAAAACAATACATGCGTCCCTGATATTGCCAGTAAATGTGAGATACCTGCCAGCTGATACAAATCTTTGGTATCGCGATTTATTAAACTGCGGTCGCCTGTCAGTAGACTGAGCGTAACGGCTTTTGCTTGCTGCTCTGCTGTGGTTTTATCACGCCAATCGGTATAGAAATGCTGCCGCAATTGCCAACGCCCTTGGTCAATACGAGTACGCAAACGCTGAAGATAGCTATCGGAAGCGAGCGATATGTTTGATGATTCACCATCAGTAACGGGCAATGTACTAACCGCCAATATATTTGCGACACCATCAATATGACGACCTCGCAGCCAACGATAGCTATCAAAACCAGACGGATTGTTTAGGGCTTGTTCGGAGATAGCCAGTGGTGCAAGCGTCAAACTCATAAACAGCTGATCACCTGGCTGCAAATGATTTAATTTTGTAAACTGATCACTGCCTGAAGACGTTGTAGATAGGGATTTTTTTGGATAGGCATTGAGTAATACACGGTACTCTATCTCCTCACTGCCATTGCCACTGCTATCTAAACTGTTATTTGAATGGTTATCATGCGACATATCCTTATTTGAGGAATTTTCACTTAGGCTATTTTTGCCATCGCCTAAAAAACCAACGGTAATATCATCTAAGTCTTGCGATGCTAACTCTGATACCAGCGGTGATATATGGCTAATAACCGCCACTTGTCGATAACCACTTTCTGTATTTGCATCATAGACGCTATCACTTATCCCCTCAACGGTCACCAACGCTTGCAAACGCATAGGCTCAGTGACTGCTTTCATTTCTGCTTGTTGGTGGCTTAGCAAAGCTTGCATCGTGCTACCAATAAGCAATCCAATCGCTAATATAGCGACTACCAAATGATGAGCAATACGACATAATAGTTTAGGATAAAGTGGAGAATAGCTAGAAGATTTTTGTGAGGAACGGCTGATATTGACGGAAGGTATATTGAATTGAACAAGGATAATCAAAACGATGGCAAGCGCCATTAGGGATAAAGGTACGATAGAGACATTAGCAATCTCCATTAATAACGGACTCGTCGGCATATTATCTAAAACTGCCAACACGCCCATCATAGCGCTAATAATCAAGCTACAGATCAACCAATACACCAGCACTCCTTGCTTGATGATATAAATATTATGATATGGCTAAATATAGTCATTGGTTACAATGGGCAGCAACCTACCATCATAAACAACCTGCCACCACAGAGAAGTATCGGCATAAAATTGAGCCCAAACAAGCGGTAGCTAATACGTCATACAATGGCATTTATATTTATATTACCCTATACTGCTCATACATAGTACGATGACGATACTCTGACATTATCATACTATATAATCTCATCCGTATTTTTTATTAATAATATTACCTTATAACAGTCCATCAAAATAATTGATCGGGCTGTAGTTAACGATTAAAGGCAATCTTGTGCCCCAAAAACGTCTAAAAAGCCTGCTTCCTACACCAGAGAAAATTCTAGAAAGTCGCACCTTAAAACTGTTTGCACCGCATTTAGCTGATCCACGATTATGGCATTTTAATCGTCACAGCCTAAATAAAGCGGTCTACATTGGTGTGCTTAGCGCATTTTTTCCATTGCCGGGACAGATGCTAATAGCGTTGGTTGGTTCATTAATCTTCCGTGCTAATGTTCCGATGGCGCTCGGTTTGACTTGGATTACCAATCCGCTTACTAGCTTGCCTATTTTTTATGCCGGTTATTACATCGGTGCCAAAATTATCGACGCACCCGTGCTCAGTCTTCGACTTATTGGACGAATGATCGCTGATTTTAGTTTGTGGGTATTGTCAGATGGCGCCAATCCATTTATTACCTATCGCGGCACTGTATCGATTGCGGCATTTTGTATTGGACTCACTATTTTAGCAGTGTTGACTAGTATTATTTGTGGGTTAGCATTTAAAGCCATTTGGCGCTATAAAACGGTTGTCAGCTGGCAAAACCGTCAGGATATACCTTCTGACAAACCGCCTGAATCCTAAACTATGCTAGATGCCATTAGATTATAGATTACTAACAGTATCAACTGTAAGCTAGGCTAGCTACACTACACGTCTTTGCTATTTTCTATGGCTTCCGTGATATTACTGGTGAGATTGCTATCCATCACAAAGACCTCAATCACCTCTTCACCTTTGAATAGCGTATAGCGTTTGCCTGTTGCACTATCTTGGGCTTTGAGATCGTAATCAACACCAGCCAGAGTAATGGCATCAAAGACAGGTGTCAGCAGATCTATCTGTGCCTGTCTATCAAGCGTATCGAACAGTGCCGGATCCATATAAGAATGTAGCGGCGCATTGCCTTCTTCGGCACTGCCAAAAGCTTCGATTGGATCTTCATTTTCATTCATTATGTTTATCCTTGTCAGACATAAGGGGCTTAATACTCTTCCCAATGACCATTGCGCAATAGTAGCTGACGGTCTGCCAATGCGGCCAAATTACGATCATGCGTCACCATCAATAGTGCCGTTTGCATCGTATTTTGTAATTCGGTCAACAGTCCAAAAACGCTTTGGGCATTATCATAATCCAAGTTACCGGTTGGCTCATCTGCCAAGATAAGCGATGGCTTGGTCACAAGTGCACGGGCAATCGCCACACGCTGACGCTCACCGCCTGATAACTCACCTGGTCGATGCATCAAACGATGCTCAAGACCGACACTTTCTAAAATATCAATCGCTTGTTGGCGTGCTTCAGTCGTCGATACTTTTGGTCGCATCAGTAGCGGCATAGCGACGTTTTCGATAGCCGTAAACTCAGCCAACAGATGATGAAACTGATAAATAAACCCTAAATGCTTATTACGCATCGCACCACGTTCGGTTTCATTCATGCTATTTAATAATTGACCATGTAGCCAAACTTCACCCGTAGTAGGTGTATCAAGACCGCCTAGCAAATGTAGCAAGGTACTCTTACCCGAGCCACTGGTACCAACGATAGCAATACGCTCGCCAGCCTTAACCGTCAAATCAAGGCCAGTCAATACTTGAGTACTAACTGCCCCTTCATCATATATCTTGTTGATGTTTTTCGCCTCTAAAATGGCAGACATGGTATTTCCTTTATTCTATTTATATAGTTGTTGCTTTATAAAATCATTTACTCATAACGCAATGTTTGTGCTGGCTGAATTTTAGCCGCGCGACGTGCCGGATAAATCGTTGCCAAAAAGCTTAATACAAATGATGCACCAGTAATCAACACCACATCTAGTAAACGCAACTCTGACGGCAAATAGTTCACAAAATACGCATCAAATAGGTTCAGGTTAAAGACTTGATTGATGAAACCCAAAATATCACTGACTGTGAGGGCAAATATCACACCCAATATCGTGCCAGCAACCGTACCGATGACACCGATGACCACACCTTGAACCATAAACACTTGGGTAATCAATCGAGGTGATGCACCAAAGGTTTTTAAGATTGCAATGTCCGCTTTCTTATCTGTGACAAGCATGACGAGACTAGAGACGATATTAAAGGCTGCAACTAATATAATCAAAAAGAGCAGTAAGCCTACCATCGCTTTTTCCATCTGAATGGCACCAAACAGATTGCCATGAGTCTGTGTCCAATTATTCGGATACAATCTATCAGGGGCAATCGCAGCCGCTTTCTCTGAGGCAATTGGCGCAGTGAAGATATCATTAAGCTTCATACGCACACCCTGCGCACCCTCTGGCAGACGTAACAGTTTTGCAGCATCACCCATAGGAATAAAGGCCATTAGACTATCGACTTCTGGACTGATGGTGAAGATACCCGTCAAGGTAAAACGCTTAAATCGCGGTATGACACCGGCTGCTGATGGTGATGCCTCTGGCAGTACTAACGTGACTTTATCACCGAGTTGCAACCCTAGTGATTGCACCATCTCTTCACCCAGTACAATACTAAAGTCACCATTTTGCAAGGTATCAATACTACCCTCAACCATGTGCTCGTTGATGATAGAGACCTTTTTCTCATACTCAGGCTCAATACCTGTGACCATAATCCCTGCAACCTGACCATTTGAGGTCAACATCCCTTGCAGTTGAATAAATGGTGCTACCGCTGCCACTTCTGGGTCTTCTTTAATCTTGTCTGCCAATTGTTCCCAGTCACTGATAATCTCGGATGAGACGACCGTTGCTTGTGGGACCATACCCAGAATACGGGTTTTTAGCTCCCGATCAAAACCATTCATGACTGATAGCACCGTGATCAATACGGCAACCCCAAGAGTCAAACCAATCATCGAGATCAGCGATATAAAGGAGATAAAACCATTACTACGCTCTGCTCGGGTATATCGTAAGCCGATAAATAACGCTAAAGGACGAAACATATTCAAACTCTTTATCTTATCTACGTGCGACTTTATATATAGTCGGTTCAATATAATTTGGATACAAGGAAAGCAAGTGAAAGTACTACAAGTAGTAGACTAAGTGAGACTGACACCGTATCCAGCTTATAAAGGATTGGCTATATGCTATAAAACGAGCACACAAACTGGGTTTCAGACGAGCTTAAGACAGCCGTCAAAAGGGAGCTAGTTTGACACAAATCGGCTGATATGTGCCAATCATTAGCAAAAACTGAGTATGTTTTTTGCTAAAAAATAGGGTTTTGTTACTATTTTTTATGTGGGACTTGCTATTACTTGCGTCAATACCTATATATTGTATGCTAAGGACAATTGTCATTACCCATTCATTGTAGTTTGTTGACCTTTTGCTGATGACAACGTTGCTAGCCATCATAGACCCATATTTAGCATAGTAGGTTATGATAACCAGCAATCGCAGCTATAGCGACAGACTTCACGCTGACTTAATTTTGAGTACTCTCATGACCATTAATTACCAATATAAAAACATCCAGTCTCCTACTAAGGTAACCTTAACTGACGAGCAATCTGCAGGTCACGCTGATCATTGGCGAATTTTAACTGATGATATGAGCCATGATGTACCAGAGTGGCTACAGAAAATGATCGAACAAGCAGCAATGCCTAAAGGTCTTAATAGCAATGTCAGCTCGCAAGACAGCTGCCTATTACTATCTGAAAATCAGCCTTGTCACATTAATCAAGTACTGGCGATGAAAAATGGTAAGCCTGAGTGCTTTATCAATGCCTATCCTTGTGTCGATAGCCCATATGGTTTGAATTGTAAAATTGAGCGTATCATCGCTAATGACAAATCACATGATGCCGTACTACGCTTACACACGGCTGATGGCAGTATCATTTATGCTTTTGATCAACTTTATACCACCAATCGTCATCTATATCAGCGAGATACCTCTTACTTCGTGAACCTTAGCGCCTGGGCGCACGAGATCAAACACAGCGAACAAAATGAAGTGATTATGGTCGAAGATCAAGAGTCGATTCGCTATCATCGTGCCTTTAACGACATTGTTGCCGCCAATGATGGAAAGATACCAGACGATTTGCAAGATCAAATCAAAGAATGGAAACCTGAGACCAAAGAGCAAATGGCGCCTGTCGAAATCAACTTAGGTCATATGTGTGCATATCTCTTTGGCGATACACTCGGACAAGAAGACGAAGCATGGTGTCAAGGTCAAGTGCTTGGCAAACAAGAGACTGTCTTCAATGGCAAATCTATTATTTTGTTTGATGTCGTCATACTACGCGAACAAGATGCAGATCCATTTGTAATACGTGTTGGCGCGCTTAATACTGCAGAGACCGCCATCATTAAAGTGCATGATTATATACAAGCTAATGTTTGGCTACAGGCGGCTATCTATAAGCAAAACCAAAAAAGCGCAACGCAACAATCAAAAGCCAGTTAATCAAACAAAAACATGTTGCTATTAAATTTATCAATAAAAAAAGCCTCTAATATGAATTAGAGGCTTTTTTTATGTCAACTAGCGCGTATCACATAGAACCATGTGAATCTAAAACTACGCCATAGTCGTCATAGATTTGATACGAGAATACAATTCTTTTTGCTCAGTGCTTGGGCGAGCAGTCTGTACTGCCATCAATTGTGACATATCGCCTTCAACACGAATTTTACCGCTCATAAATGCACCCATGATTTGATTGGTATCAAAATCAGTGATGATTGATTGCAAGATACTGCGATCAAGTAGCAAGGTAGTCGTCGCCGCGTCATTTAATCCGCGATGTAATAAGCCATTAGTGAAGTTGGCTTCAATATCTTGATCAGTATCAGATAATTTCAAGTTGACGATCATATTTGCAAGTGCTGGCGGTAAATTAAGCTCACCCGCTTCTTGACCCATTTGCTCAACTTGCTCAAACCATTCATTTGTCAAAAAAACTGCCATATTATTGTCCTTAATTAGTATTATGTGAGGCTAAGGTTTTATTCACCCTCGCCTGACTGAACATCAAATTATAAAATAGTTTCTGATAGCAACGATATAAAAGCACTGCTACCCATCATATTTAGCCTCATTATAAGGGTCGACTTGATGATAAGTAAAACTTATTTACATGACTCATGCTGCCATTGTTACAAGATTATTTTCATACTGACAGTAACGTATCACAATCACTATCCTTTTCTAACCAAAGACCACCTCTAGAATCATGACAAAATTGTGTATAAAATAGGTGGATAGCGTAGCAATAATAAGTTGCTCGCTAGAGTTTTTACCAAAGAGTTTGTATTTTGCCGCATAGTTCTGATGATATTTGATTAGGATTGCGTTACAATACCCTTAAACAGAGTCGGGAGTTTTAACTAAACATTACGTAAACATGTTTTTTTGTCAGCCGCCGCTAGCATACGTCTATGGTCAGTGCATTTTTATGGCCCTATGGATATTGGTATCTATCTTCATTGGTACAGTTTTATTGGTAATAATTAAGATAAATACTTAGCCTCATTAGATGTTTGATGCTCAAAAACGGCGCATTTTCTTATTCACCTTAACAGTTATTAATAATCCTACTATCGATTGGCTATGAGCGCTGTGTATTTTAAATGCCTCTATATATGAGCACCAGCTGATATATGGCTTAGATTGATAGCTAATAACGTTAAAACTATAAGCGATCCAAAAAACAGCATGTACCGCAACTACTATTTGATCATCAATTATTATGATGCAGATGGTGCGGAGAGTTAGTTAATTCTGTTGATAATTCGGGCTGTAAAGGAATCATCCAATGAGTTTACAAAACACAGCAGTCGCCCCAGTGGACCGTGAGTACGAAATTACTATCGTAAGATTTTTTGCGATAATGGCCGTAGTTTGGGGCATCGTCGGCATGAGTATTGGTGTGTTCATTGCTTCACAGTTAGCATGGCCAGCACTCAACTTTGACATTCCATGGCTGACTTTTAGTCGCCTAAGACCGCTTCATACCAATGCGGTCATTTTTGCGTTCGGTGGCTCTGCCCTGTTCGCAACGTCTTACTATATTGTTCAACGTACCTGTAAGACAAGGTTATTTGCGCCTTATTTAGCTTGGTTTACCTTTTGGGGTTGGCAAGCGGTTATCGTATCAGCAGTTATTACCCTTCCTCTAGGTTTAACCTCGACTAAGGAATACGCTGAGCTTGAGTGGCCAATCGATATTTTGATTGCTTTGGTATGGATATCTTATGCCATTGTCTTTTTCGGTACGCTCATCAAACGTAAAACCTCACATATCTATGTAGCTAACTGGTTCTTTGCAGCTTTTATTATTACGATTGCACTACTGCATATCGTAAACAGCATGGCGATTCCTGTTAGCGCATTTAAATCTTACTCGTTATTTGGCGGTGCAACTGATGCGATGGTGCAGTGGTGGTACGGGCATAACGCGGTAGGTTTTTATCTAACGGCAGCATTCCTTGGGATGATGTACTACTTCGTTCCAGTACAGATTGGTCGCCCTATTTACTCTTACCGTTTGTCTATCGTTCACTTTTGGGCATTGATTGCTTCATATATGTGGGCTGGTGGTCACCATTTGCATTATTCAGCGCTTCCAGATTGGACGCAGTCATTAGCAATGGTATTCTCAATCATCCTATTTGCACCATCTTGGGGTGGTATGATTAACGGTGTACTAACGTTATCGGGTAGTTGGGATAAGTTACGTACCGATCCAATCATTCGCTTTATGATTGTTGCATTGTCGTTCTACGCCATGTCGACGTTCGAAGGCCCAATGATGTCTATTAAGACAGTCAATGCGCTATCGCATAACACGGATTGGACAGTAGGACACGTACACTCAGGTGCGCTTGGCTGGGTTGGTATGATTACTATTGGTTCACTATACGTATTGTTACCACGTATCTTTAACAAACCAAAAATGTACTCTATTAGCTTAATCACCACGCATTTCTGGTTAGCGACTGCAGGAACGATCTTCTATATCGTGTCTATGTGGATTTCAGGTATTGGCCAAGGCATGATGTGGCTTGCTACCAATCCAGATGGTACTTTGGTATATAGCTTCGTTGATACTGTTGAGTTCTCACATTTCCCATATATTGGTCGTGCTTTTGGTGGCTTCTTATATGTGTCGGGCATGTTTGTGATGGCATATAACGTTTATAAAACACTTAAGATGCCAGAAGGTAAGCCTGTAGATGTGGCTGATCCAACGGATCATGAAACTAGTGTTGATAAACCTTCAGCAGCTAACGTATAAGGAGCTATCATGGCTGGTACACCGCATGAAATTATTGAAAAAAATACAGGCTTGTTGGTCATCGGTATCGTTATTGCTATTAGCTTTGCAACGCTAGTTGAAATCGTACCATTAATATATGACAACAAGGGTCCTGAAGAAGGCGGGGTTAACGCTCCCCTTCCCACTATGGAACCTTGGACTGCACTAGAGTTCGAAGGCCGTGACATTTATATTCGTGAAGGTTGTCACGTATGTCATACCCAAATGATTCGTCCGCTACGTGCTGAAGTCGAGCGTTATGGACCATACTCGCGTGCTGCAGAATCAACGTGGGATCACCCATTCTTGTGGGGTTCTAAACGTACTGGACCTGATCTGGCACGTGTTGGTGGACGCTATTCTGAAGACTGGCAAAAGCAGCATTTGATCAATCCACGTTCATTGGTTCCTGAATCAGTAATGCCTGGCTTCCCTTGGCTTGCTGAGAATGAAGTGGATGGTGCTAACATTCAAGATAAAATGCGCCTATTCCGTGATCGCTTCGGTGTTCCTTATACTGAAGAAGATATCGAAGGAGCACCAGATGCTGTTCTTGGTGCCACTGAACTTGATGCTTTGGTTGCCTATCTACAGCAACTAGGCACCGCGATGGAAGGACAGCGCTAATGGGTATTGGTGAATTACAAACAATTGCGACCGTTTCTGCCTTTATTGCCTTCGTAGGTGTTGCATGGTGGGCGTATTCGCCAAAAAACAAAAAACGCTTCGAAGAAGATGCACAACTTGCGCTTGATGACGAAGATATAAAGTCTTTGTCTGAAGAGCAGCGCAATAAGGATAAATGATGACATTTTTTTGGAGTTCTTGGATCACGCTAATCAGTATCGGCTGCTGGCTTTTTATTCTTGGGGTTCTGTTATTTGTTCTAAAATACAAACCTGACGTAGAAGAAGATGGCACCACTGGTCATGAATATGACGGCATCCGAGAATACGACAAACCATTGCCTAAATGGTGGCTAGTGATATTTTTTGGTTCGATCGTTTGGGGTGTTGCTTATTGGGTATTTTTCCCAGCAATGTTTCCTAAACATTGGGAAGGAATTGCCACGGTAGAAGTTGATGGTGAAACGGTACCGTGGACCTCTCATAACGAGCTAAATAGTGAGCTTGAACAGAACAACAAAGTCTTTACGGCTAACTTTGAACAGAATATCTTAGCGAAAGCAGATGCCAGTGGTGCAACATCAACGTTAGCCACACTTGCAGATATGCAATCGACTTTGCGTCATAGCGAAACAGCACCAGCAGACTTAAAAGCTCAGATTGATGGCAAAGTTGCAGAACTTGCACCTTATGTTGAGAAGCTATCTGAAAATCCAAATGCTTTAAAAGTTGGTAGCCGTTTATTTTTACAGAACTGTTCTGTATGTCATGGCTCTAATGCTAAAGGTGCAACAGGTTATCCAAATCTGACTGATAATGATTGGTTGCATGGTGGAAAGCCAGAGAATATCTTGCTGACTTTACATAACGGCTGGCACATTGGTGTAGATTACAAGAAAGAACCTGCAAAACTACCAATGCCTGCTTGGCGTGAAAACCTTGGTGAAGATGGTGTGCGTGCGGTTGCTGAGTATGTACTATCAATCTCTGGCAATCAAAACGATTACGATCTAGACCAAACGTTAGTTACACAAGGTAAGACGTTATTTAATCAGCCTACTAACTGCGTACTTTGTCATGGTCCAGAAGGTAAAGGCATGGTATCTACAGGTGCACCAAACCTAACAGATAATATCTGGCTGTTCGGTGGAGAGCGCGAAACCATTCGTGACACCTTACGTTATGGTCGTGCTGGTGTAATGCCACAATGGCAGACTAAACTTGGTAATGAACGTATTATGCTGCTTGCGGCCTATGTTTATTCATTATCAGATAAGACAACACCACCTGTGACCCAGCAAACTGCTGCCACTACTCAAGTTGTAGAAACAGCAGAAGCTACTGCTAACTAATACTTTTAGTAGATTGCTCTGTCGTAAATGAATGAGATTGAAAAAAGGGAGAACTGTTATTGCAGTTCTCCCTTTTTTATATACTTTTGCTAGGGCATGCAATCTGGATACTAGCTAGTGCATAACTGGCATATCTTTAGAGTAAGATATTAATTGCTTTTTATTATTATTACCCCATTTATAGTAAGGAGAATGCTAAAATAGCCGCACTCAAAAACGGCTCATTAATCGCTGATTTATAGAGCTATTTTTCATTTTCATGAAGTCATTCGTAATCGATCATTTGGTAGATGGTTTAACAAATATTTATCCGCTACCTACTGACATTGATAACATCGTTCGCTCATACATCTTATGATCAAAGATGTTTGTTCATCATGCCAGCAAACTGATTCTTTTTTTAAAGAGGCACGTTTATGTCAGCACAACAACCCAATAAAATCCCTGTACAGCAAATTGACTTGGATGCCACCAAGCACCGTGTTCATCCTAGGTTCATCAAAGGCTTTTATCAAAATATCCGCATTATCACAATGTATGCCCTATTGGCCGCTTTTTTGCTTTTGCCATGGCTACGTTATAATGGCAGACAAGCAATATGGTTTGATGTTCCCTCGCAGCATTACTATATTTTTGGTACGACATTTTTGACTCAAGACTTTTATTTCATTGCTGCCTTTGCCATTATTGCTGCATTTATGCTATTTATGGTGACTGTTTATGCAGGTCGCGTATGGTGTGGTTATGCTTGTCCACAGACGATTTGGACACACTTGTATCAGTATGTTGAAAAGTGGATCATTGGTGATCGCAATAAGCGCATAAAGTTCGATAAAGAACCAATGAGCGCGCAAAAAGCCTTTAAACGCTCTGCTGTATATTTTATTTGGTTTGTACTTTCAGTTATCACAGCGGCGACCTTTGTAAGCTACGTCGCTGGAACAGATTATCTGTATCAAAGCTGGCAAATGATTGGTGTCGTCCCAATTCCTGATTGGCCAACATGGGTATGGGTATCGATGTTTATTTTTACCTTTGCCACCTATGCCAATGCAGGTTATATGCGTGAGCAGATGTGTATCCAGATCTGTCCTTACGGTCGCTTTCAGAGTGTCATGTTTGATAAGGATACGTTGGTTGTATCTTATGACTATGAGCGTGGTGAGCCACGTGGCACACGCAAAAAAGGTACAAATCCTGAGCATTTGGGCGACTGTATTGAGTGTACGATGTGTGTGCAGGTCTGCCCCACTGGTATCGACATTCGAGATGGTTTGCAGGTGGGTTGTATTCAGTGTGCCGCTTGTATCGATGCCTGTAATGACGTTATGGACAAAGTGGGCTACCCTCGTGGGCTCATCCGCTACACGACAGAACGACAGCTGGCAGAAAAAGAAGATACCCGTGTATTCAGTCCACGCTTATTTGCTTATTTAGCTGTTATTTCTATTTTATGTGGTGGTCTAGTTTATGCATTGACGGATCGTGTGCCCTTAGAGATTGATATTCGTCGTGACCGTAATCAGTTGTCATCCATAAACAATCAAGGCATGATTGAGAACAGTTATATTGTTAAACTGACCAATAAAACGCAGAATCCTCATGCTTATAAAATAACACTAGCACCGAAAGATGGTTTAAGTTTAGAGCTACGATTTAATGATGTGCCACTAGAGGCAGGCGAAAGCTTCGATATGCCAGTTAGCATTTATGGAGATCCAGATGTTATCGATTTCGAACAGACGCCAGTCACTCTAAATGTAACCAGTGAAGATGGACAATACAAAGTCAGTAAGCAGAATGTCTTTACTACTCAATAAGCTTCAATAAACTATTGAGTGCTTCGCTAGGGCGTATCTTCATTTTAAAAATGGTGATAAAACTGAGATAAATTGCTGCCAAACAAGAAAAATAGCGCAGATAATATCGAGATATTAACCAGTTATTTGACGATGTTTGGCAAGATTTAGCCATTTTTAGCCCATTTAGATGCCTATCGAGTGAATTGAAGACACGCCCTAGTATATAATTATGCATATTACCTGTTAGTCTATGACTAGCAGGTAAACCGTTTATCATTACATTGGCAGCATATAGCCGTCAAATGGTTCGTTGATACAGTTTATAGATGTCTGACAAACCAGATATCTGATTAATAGGTACTTTATGTCTACTCCAGCATCAAACTTTAAGCATCAAGACACTCAGCCATGGTATAAAAATTACATGGTCGTTATCTTTGTGATTGGCATGCCCGCATTTGTGGTAGTGGCCTGTATCTACTTTGTTTACTACTCTTATCAGATTCGAGACAGTGTAGTGCGTGACGATTGGTACATGGATGGCAAGACCCTTTACCAAGATGTGTCACGTGACAAGCTGACTTATGATTTAGACCTACATGGCAAAATGCAATTTGCTGATAATGGGGATGTTACCTTTTATTTAGATTATCCTGAGCAAAGCTTGCAATCAGGTAAATTATTGAATGGTACGCCGCTCGTTTATCCTGAACAGCTAGATCTGTCTATCTCGCATGCCACTGATATCAAAAAAGACCATGATGTGATACTAAAGCACCAAGAAGGTAATAAATATAGTGCGCGAGTCGATATGGATCCAGTAAAAGCCAAATACTATCTGCAAGTCAGTAATGGTGGTACAAACAACTGGCGTATGCAAGATGTCGCCAAGCTACCTCGTTCAAATGTTAGTTTTGTACCCTTACAAGCTTTCGAAAAAAAACAACCTGATTGATCAGATATAATCTGAAGACGTAAAAAAACCAGCCATTAGTAGATAATGAGCTGGTTTTTTATAGCCAATTTAAAGGTTTTAGCGATAGCTGGTTCAGTATAGAACCATCAAATAACCGGATTAATCGTTGGGATTTTTTGCGTGGTACGATTATCTGTTGTCGCCTTATCTAATTCTGGCAGTTGCTGTTTATCACTCATAAACTTCGGACTAAACGTTTGGGTCTTTGGTGATATAGGCAAACCAATTTCGGCAAGACTATCGGTCTGCCCTACTTGAATATTATCTCCTTCAAACAAACGCTCGTTGTCATCACGATCAAGACTTAATCCTTCAAAGTCAAACAATTCACGGTCTGCTAATTGCGATGGGGCAACGTTTTGCATCGCTTTAAAGATAGAAGCCAAACGCTGTGGATGAGCATCGTCCCATTCTCGCAACATATCATTGATAATGGCTCGTTGTAGATTGGTTTGGCTGCCACACAAGTTACATGGAATAATCGGGAATGCTTTCAATTTAGCGTATTCAATGATGTCTTTTTCTTCGACATAAGCCAGTGGACGAATAAGCATGTTTTGCTTATCATCGCTCAATAGTTTAGGTGGCATAGACTTGAGCGTACCGCCATGAAATAAGTTTAAAAAGAACGTGGCCAACATATCATCGCGGTGATGACCCAGTGCAATCTTGGTGGCGCCGATCTGCTTCGCAAAGCCATATAACGAACCGCGACGCAAACGTGAGCAGGCAGAGCAATAAGTCTTGCCTTCTGGCACCACGCTTTTAACGATACTATAAGTGTCTTTTTCTAAAATATAGTGAGCAATGCCCTGCTCGTTCAGATACGCGGGTAAAATATCTTCGGGATAGCCAGGTTGTTTTTGATCGAGGTTTACCGCAACGATATCAAAGCTAATCGGTGCAATGCGCTTGAGCAATAATAAGATATCAAGCAGCGTATAACTGTCTTTGCCGCCTGACACACAGACCATTACCACATCACCCTCTTCGATCATATTAAAATCACGAATCGCCCAAGATACTTGTCTACGCAGTTTTTTCTGTAGCTTGCGGAACTGTGCTGATTGAGTAGGTGATAACTGCTCCGCCATCAACTCATCCTCAGCGGCATCATCATCTTCCATGCCATCAGTCTCTAAAATATAGTCAGCCATACCTGCATCAGCAGACATCTCATCAAACTCTGGCGTAATTTTTGGCGTAAACAAGGTCGCTGCGGTCATAAGTTACTCAATATCTTTACAAGGGTGATTTTGCTATACAGCAAACTGCTATTACAGTGCTGTCATACACGATGGGCAAGCACTAATACTGATGCTTTAAAAGCAGCGATTATAACAAAATTTGCTAACAGTTTGAAAAGAGGACATTAAATAATGGCTTCATGGTTCTGTAACGGTTGGATTTTTGCTAAAATAGCCGTTTTTCGTAAACCAATAATAGATACCATTATGACTAACGTTACCTCACAAAGTACCGCCGATAACATAGCGCTTGATAGCGAATTAGATAGCCTTCATAACAACCAAAATGCCGTCGTGCTATTGTCAGGCGGGCTTGATTCGGTCACTTGTTTATATTGGGCAAAGGCACGCTACGCCTCTGTGACAGCAGTCAGCTTTAATTATGGTCAACGTCATAATAGTGAACTTGTCGCAGCCAAGACTATCGCTGAGACGGCTGAAGTCAATCACAGAATTATCGATATCGACATCGCCCAACTCGGTGGCTCATCCCTGACAGATCATAGTATGATCGTTCCTGACGGTGATTCAGATAAATTCCCTAATAAAAACCGTGATGAAATCGATAACGACGCCATTCCTAACACTTATGTCCCTGCCCGCAACACCATATTTTTATCGTATGCGCTAGCAGTGGCAGAAGTGGCTGATGCCAACCATATCGTGATTGGGGTCAGCTCAGTCGATTACTCAGGCTACCCTGATTGCCGTCCAGAATATATTGCTGCCTTTGAGCATATGGCCAATCTTGCCACAAAAGCAGGCGTCACCGGACACCATTTATCGATTCAAACGCCATTGCAGCAGTTGTCCAAAGCAAAAACTATTGAGCTTGGCTTATCACTCGGTGTCGATTATGGGCAGACCATTTCTTGCTACCGTGCCGATAAAAACGGCCTTGCTTGCGGTGTATGTGATAGCTGTACATTACGTCGTCAAGGCTTTGAACAAGCTGGCGTTGCTGACCCTACCCACTATCAATCTTAGTAAATAGTATAAGCTGAGTCTTATTAAGATTCATACTAAATAATGGCAGTGCTCAACATTAGCGCAACATTCGCTTGCATTAACACAGCATGTCGCCATTGTATTTTAGTCAATATACTTGCTATGGTATGGGCGATTGCCTTTATCGAAAGACACAAGTGCCCATATCAATCATCAACTATTAATGTTTTGCGTACAAAATATAAAAACTGATGCCACCTGTAAGAGGATGTTTATGAAGTTACTACCAATATTACCTTTAGCTCTAGCTGCTATTTTTGCGATGCCACAAGCGAATGCTGCTGATATCAAAAAAGAAAATATCAATACTTGCATTGATGGTGCGGTCAAATACAAAGTCGCGGATAAAGGCACTGCTACCAAGCTGTGTAATTGCACCATTGACGTCCGTAGCAACATGACCATCGGTCAAATGTGGGAAATAGAAAGTTACGCGCAAGATAAAAAAGACCCTTCTGGCCTACCTTATGTCAAAAAAATGCAAAAAGAGCTGCAGCAATGCACCGTTGGCTTAGACTTAAAGCAGCCACAAAAACCTGCTTAATTGACAACTTGCTTAACATACAAAAGACTGGTCATTACCAGTCTTTTTTGTTGGGAATAGACAAGTAAAATGTAAAACTCATTATGAATTTCAATGAATCCCCCTATAATAAGAATACGATAACTAAATACAGCCAATATATAGTTGATTCAGTTTAAAGCAGAGACAAGGCAACCGAGTACAGATGTATATGTGATACGTCAAGCGAGGTTAACGCTGTCACTCTTTTATAGAGGATTGACTATATCATCAAAATTAATAAGGACTTTATAATGGCAAAGCCAACCACAGAAAACCTCACACTACCTGAGTTCCCAGTCACGATAGTACGAGAGCTAGATGGCAACTTCGTCCATGACGAGATAAATTTAAAAGAGATGATCAGCAATACCAATAAAGGACTCATTCTTTACTTTTATCCAAAAGACAATACGCCTGGCTGCACCACGCAAGCGACAGAGTTTACCGCTCATCTCAACGACTTTGACGAATTGGGCTATGACATCATCGGTGTCTCACGTGATAGCGTTGAGTCTCACGAAAAATTCATCGCTAAACAAGACCTAAACATCGCACTTATTAGTGATACTGATGAAAAACTGTGTCAGTACTTTGACGTTATTAAAGAAAAAAATATGTATGGAAAAATAACGCTCGGCTTAGTCCGTTCCGCATTTGTTTTCGATACGGATGGTACGCTAACTCACGCTCAGCGCAATCTACGTGCTAAAGGCTATACCGAACGGTTGCTTGAAATATTAGCACCTTAATCAACATAGCCTCTTAACCAATATAGCCATAAATCACGACAGTCATAAATGATATAAAGTTGCTTTTGTATAAATCCATTTTTATATAAAGCTACTTATATACAAAGTCACTTTAGAATAAGCGCTGATAATAACGACAATAACCATAACGACAATAATAACGCGGTGCCAAATACTAATAAAAGCATTCAAAGCTACCGCCTCCATAATGTGAGAATACTATGAATAAACAATCTGAGACTGGTGCTGATAATGCCGCACCCAAGGTCACTCGCAAAGTATCTGTAGCCGTCATCGGTGCAGGTACCGCTGGTCAAAATGCCTTTCGCCAAGCCAGCAAAATTCATGACGACATTGTCATTATCAATGATGGGTTTTGGACAACCACTTGTATCCAAGTCGGCTGTATGCCAAGCAAACTGTTGATTGCAGCCGCTGAGCGTGCTCATGATGCTAAAAGTTCTGCTAAATTTGGTGTTCATGCTACCGTTCAGATAGATGGTAAGCAAGTCATGCAGCGTATCCGTGATGAGCGCAATCACTTTGCTAGCTACATCAAAAAGCAAGTCGAGGGATGGCCTGACGATAAGAAGATAGATGGTCGTGCTCATATCAATAAGCAAGGGCTTATCGAAGTCAATGATGAGCTAATCAAGGCAGAACAAATCATTATTGCGACTGGTAGCTCTCCGTTTATTCCAGACGGTTGGACTGATAAACTAGGCGATACGATACTCACTTCTGATAACGTCTTTGAGCTCACAGATCTACCGAAATCAATGGCAGTCGTTGGCGCAGGTGCGATAGGGTTGGAAATAGCTCAAGCGTTGACACGTTTGGGTGTGGACGTGACATTATTCAATCGGGTCAAACGTGTTGCCGGACTCAAAGATGACGATATCAACAACAAAGCGATTGAGTGCCTGAGTGGTGAGTTGACCATGCACTTGGGTAGTGAGATTAATAATGTCGGCACCCAGATAAATGCAGAGCATAAAACAGCATTTATCGATTATGAAGACAGTGCTGGTGAGTCGAAACAATGGCAAGGTGAATACGTACTGGTCGCGACAGGCCGCCGTAATAATATCAAACAGCTAGGCATTGAAAACTTAGGTGTCGAACTTGATGACAAAAATCGCCCAAAATATTTGAGTAAAAAAACAGGTAAGATTGGTGATTCAAACGTTTATATTGTGGGTGATGCTAACGCACATATTCCATTGCTACATGTGGCCAGTGATGAAGGCTATAGTGCGGGAAGTATGGTTTGCGAAAACGAAGAAAATGCCTATATTCGCCCGCCCGCCACGCCTTTCTCTATCGTATTCTGCTCACCGCAAATCGTCAATGTTGGTATGTCCTTACCAGAAATTCAACAAGACTCAAATCTAGAGCATGTGATCGGCAGCGTCAGCTTTGACAATCAAGGCCGTAGTCGTGTGATGGGCGTCAATTGTGGTCTATTACATATCTATGGCTGTAAAAAAACAGATAAAATTTTAGGGGCTAGCATGGTGGGTCCTGACGCTGAATATATTGGTCATATTTTGGCATCAGCAATTACCAATAATTTGAGTGTTAAAGACATGCTTGACACGCCTTTTTATCACCCAACGATACTGGAAGGTCTACGCACTGCTTTACGTGATGTGCAGCATAAAATGGAGATACCTTATCAGTATCAAGACACTCAGAAAAATAGCTCTTAATTATCAGCTCAGCCGCACCTGCAAAACAGGTATACTCAGTGTCAATCAGCACATCTCTTATGTTTGATTGCACTGATGATTTAAGGTAGCTTATAATCCTATACCTTATGTTAAATACTTTGCATATACCAGAATCTGCATGGACCAAAAAATGCCAATCGCTAGTATTACTGATTTTTTCAAAGAGATCATACGTGATCTCCATACTAGCCTCTATCTTGCGCTTGGTGGATCTGCAGATGAAGAGTCACTTGACTGGTCATCTCAAGCAGTGGATCTGGCAAGTACTGGCATCAAAATCCTAATACTGCTTGCGGTATTAGGATTTTTTTATTGGTTGGCTATTTATATCCTCAAACAAAGCAAAGCAAAGATACGTTTAAATGAGCGTCGAACTAAAATTGTTCGCTCAGTGCTACGTTATATATGGGTTGTGGCTAGCTTAATCGCCATTATGAGTCAGATTTACTTTGAACCAGATACCATCAAAGCGACGGCAAAGGCCAGTACCTGGGCCGGTATCTATTATGTGCTCTGGGCCTCTTCAGGGCAAATTATTCACAGAGTGCTACAGCATTATGGCCTCAACGCCTCCATAGAGCAGCTCCTCAAAAACATTTTGTCCGTGCTGCTATTGGTACTCGGACTTGCCAGCGTCATGGCGCAGTTTGGTTTTGATATCGTCTCACTAGTAGCAGGTTTGGGTATTGTAGGTTTAGCAGTCGGTTTTGCTGCTCAATCGACGCTTGCTAACTTTATCGCTGGTATTACTATTTTACTTGAGCAGTCCTTTCAAGTTGGCGACTGGATTCATATTAATGAGAATGAGGGCCGTGTAGTGCTTATTGCCTTACGTACCACTCATATTTTGACTCGAGATAACATCACTGTCATTATTCCAAACTCTAATGTTGCCTCCTCCGAGGTAATTAACTTAACCTCCAAAAACTTTATACGCTTTGATGTTCGTGTACGTATTGCTTTCGAAGATGATATTGACACTGCCCGTAAGGAAATCTTGCAAGTACTTACCGATACTGAGGTGGTACTTAGCCGTCCTGAAACTTCAGCCACCGTGGCAGAAATTGGTGAGTATGGTGTATTCTTTATTGTACGGTTTTGGGTGAAACCAGCCGCTGTTGCACGTATGCCAAAAATCAAAGAACATTTGAGAGAAGATATCAAGTGCGCTTTCGATGCAGCAAACATCTCAACCCCTTATCCACATATGCGTTTGCTGATGCCAAAAGATGTCGACTACCCTATCGCGACCAAACCCTTTGCAATGACAACACAAAGAGTAATGCCAAACAATCATATCCACCCTGAAAGCACCACCCAGCCTTAATAACAAATAAAATCGCTAACCATTTATGGTTGTTCTGTTAGCGTAATAAAATTTTGCACACATGCAATAGACTGCTTATGACATTGCTAATGCATCAATACGCTAATTGATGACACGCCTTAACTCTATGCATGCAGATCCTGCACCTGTAGATATCTACAGGTACATCTTTGATAAATCCTTGTTATGCTGCAAACAGATACTAATAGACCGTTGAATAGGTTTAACAAAATATCTAGGGGCATAATCAATTGATTACTGACAGGGAGTTCTGCGCATGGAAATCAAATTAAGACTCACTCAAGCTTTGAGCATAGCTGGTGCTAGTTTAATATTGACAACGGGAGCATTTGCAAATCAACTGATTAATGGAGGCTTTGAGCTAAGTCCGCCTACCAGTGGATTTGGCAATCATATAGGTCATCCTATTACTCCTTGGGTGTTAGGAACAGGTGATGATTCAAACGTCATCAGAACCAACCAAGGCATTAATTCCACGGGAGATGGCCCTCGGAGTGATGCATCGGGCACTGCGTCAGGAACTATTAGACATTATCTTGATATTGCTAATGGCAGCAATGACTTCTATCAAACCTTTATAGCAAAATGTAATGGTGAAGCAAATTTTGGTGGATACTTTTCTACCAGAGCTGATAGTAATGGAACAGCCTCTGTCATCTTGCGTAATGGAACAGGTATCAATGGATCAATCGTTGGTCAGTCTAACCCTGTCGCTCTCCCAGGTGGTAACTCTTCAACAGATCCTTGGAAATTAGTATCCTATACTAGCCCAGTGGTAGCAGGTAATACCTATTCATTAGTCATCAAAATGGATAATAACATGAACTTTGATGAAGCCTTTGTCAATATCAAAGGGTGTGCTGGCGATGGGGGCACTGGACCGGGTCCCATAATTTTTGATGAGGCTACAAATTTAGGTGATTTGGTTCCAATGGATTATGATGATATTGTCATTAATATACCTGCTGATAACTGCTGCCCACCCATCAATGAAGAAGCTATCATTCGACAATTAACCCCGGTATTTCAGCCCGGTGGCGGATCAAATGCAAAATATCGCCTTAATTTCTCAGCGACACCGCAATTTAACAATCAGATGCAAAGCTACTTAAACTATGTGCATAGCATGAAGCCCCCTATCAATGCATTAATATCCAAATGGACTATATATGATAAAGGACCAGGTGCGTTAGGTTCACCCGTACCTACGTCACCAGGTTGGGGCACTAGTATTGACGCATTTTATACTAACTTCCACATCACTAACCCTATAAATCATGGTAGTACTTCAGCAAGTTATGATATGAAACCGAACCATTGGTATCGTGTACAAGTAGGTACATATTTTAATGGTGGTAACAAATTCTTCCACCAAACATGCGAGTCTGCTGATTATTGGGTTAATTGGCAAGTTGGTGGAAACAAGTCGTCTGGCTCAAATGGTAGTGCTGGTAGCTTCGTCATTAGTGATGGTAAGAAAGAGATTGCTAGAGTCAAAGTAGAATCTAAAGCTCAGCCTAAATCTATGTCAATGAAGAAAAGCGCTACTCTAAAACGATTCTAAAATAGATCTATAGCGCTTTAGAGAAATCTGATAAGAGAGTAACGGAGAAGTCATAAAATTTTGAAGACGTTAATTATCAATTAATAAACCACCTATCATTTTATGATAGGTGGTTTGTTCGTTAATTTAGACTCCAATTTAGTTCTCTCGCTTCTTCAATCCAGCTCAACCATTTTTCAAATCATATACTTTTAAGTCAATATCTATTAGCCCATGATTGACTGCTTGTACTATGGCATGTGTACGGTTAGAAGCTTCTAGCTTTCTAAGGCAGTTGCTCATGTGAAAGCAAACGGTACGCTGTGAGATACCAAGATCGCACGCGATTTTTTTATTGCTATCCCCTTTTACGATGCAGGTTAGCACTTCAATTTCGCGATTAGTGAGTTGGGGTTTATTGATTTCTGCTGTGATAGGTTTCAGACTAGCGAGTAATGATGGGGAGATGAATTTTTTGACCGTACGAACCTGCTTGATAATGGCTAATAAATCTACAAAGGCTGTATTTTTTAACACATAACCTGACAATCCAATATTGAGTAATTGCTGTGCTTTAGCGCCATCATTGACAGTAGTCAATGCAATCAATTGCGTGATGAGTGATTGTTTTTCGACCGAAAGAATGATATTTTCGATACTCATGCCAGACATGGTGACATTCATTAAGACAATATCTGGCTCATACTGTTCTATTAGGTGTAATGTTCGATCGCCATCAGTCGCATGGCCTACAACATTAAACCCTTCTACACGTGCAAGCAAAAGCATCAACCCTTCCAAAAATATTGGATGGTTGTCTGCTACGATTACTGTGGTTATCGTCTCCATTTTTTTAGTATAAAACAAATATTGCGTTAACTTACCAGTTTATTACTGGTTTATTGAACACTATGACATTCAATCTTATAATCCTAGATAGCTTTTAAACTAAACTTATTGAAATATGGTAAAATTGCCGGTTAAACATCTTACTTTATGATGTGCATTAATTATCAATTTAGCCCACAGGTATCCGTATGACCGAAACAACCGCGCCTTCAACTTTAGTAGCAGCTTCGCCAGAGTTGTCGCTTGACCTTATCATCACTTGTGCCGATGGGCTTGAGGCACCACTACAGACCGAACTGACCAGTTTTGGTATTGCCAGCGAAGTCAAAAGTACAGGCCGTCTAGCAGTTACGGGTACTTTGCGCGACCTATATACTATTTGTTTGTGGTCACGTGTCGCCTCTCGAGTATTGATGCTCATCAAACGTAAAAACATCAATGCCGAATACGATGTGGCTGAGCAAATTTATGGTTTGGCAAAATCAGTCAATTGGACTGAGCAATTTAGCTTAGAGCAAACGTTTGCGATTCGTCTCTCTGTAGACAAGCGCGTTGCCGTTAGCCAGCAGTTCGCCATGCTACGTATCAAAGATGCGATTGCCGATACCTTCAATGAAGTTTATGACAGCCGTCCTAACGTCGATAGCAAAAATCCAGATTTCTCTATTTTTGCCACCGTAAATGACAAACAAGCTGAACTATATTTAGATTTATCAGGTACCAGCTTGCATCGCCGTGGTTACCGTGTGGCCATGACAGACGCGCCCCTAAAAGAAAACTTGGCTGCCGCCCTACTCTATAGCGCTGGTTGGCATAAAAAGAACGAAGAAGGTAATGCGCCTTTCTACAATGCATTAATCGATCCTATGTGTGGCTCTGGAACGTTCATCATTGAAGCGTTACTCATGCATTGTGATTATGCGGTTGGTATCGATAAAGCTGCCAACCAATTTGGCTTTTATCAATGGCAGCATCATGACGATGTGCTCTGGCAAGAAATGATTAATGATGCACAGACACGTTTCCGCGACGCGTTGGAGATTGCAAACGAGCAGCCTGACACGTTACCGCTAATCTTAGGTTTCGACGCTGATAGTGGTGCAATTCTTGCCACAGAAAAAAATATCATTGCCGCAGGTTTACAGGATTTACTCCCGCTACTCGATATCGAAACTCGCGCCCTTGACCAGTTGGGTGCTGTACTAAGCCCCCTCGTCAGTGATGGTCGATTGAGCAAGCCTTTAATCATCACCAACCCACCTTATGGTGAGCGTTTGGGTGATGAAGAAATGATTAAGCCGTTATATCAAGCGATTGGTCTTATTTTGCAAGATAGCTTTGCCGGTAGTGGCGTTGATCCGATGCTTGGCATACTGGCGTCTCATGTCGAACAAGTCGATATATTACCAATTAAAGAACCAAAAACATTGCGTTGTCATAATGGTGCTATCACCGTTTATTTCCGCTATGGCACCTTGATTGCAGGACAAACGGGCAATCTCGTGAGTCGCTTTGAGAAACGTGAGATTGAAGTAGAAGATGGTCAAGACTTCATCAACCGCTTGCAAAAAAATCTTACCAAGCTTAAAAAACTGGCGAAAAAAGACAACGTCAGTAATGTACGTGTCTACGATGCCGACCTACCAGATTTCAAGGTTGCGATCGATTTATACGGTGACTATGCGCATGTGCAAGAGTATGCACCACCAAAGACTATCCCGCCTGAGACAGCCAAAAAACGCTTTAACTTGGCATTGATGGGAATACGTGAAGTGTTCGGTATTAACCGCGAACAAATCTTTATCAAAACGCGTGCACGCCAGTCTGGTAATGATCAATATAGCAAGCAGAACACCACAGAAAAACGTGGCAAGTTTCATGTTGCGCGCGAAGACGGCGCTTATCTATATGTGAATTTTACAGATTATCTTGATACTGGTCTGTTCATCGATCACCGTAACATGCGTGCACGAATCAAGGACAACAGCCGCGGCAAAGCGGTATTGAACTTATTTGCTTATACTTGTACGGCGAGTGTTCATGCTGCATTGGCTGGCGCGAAAAAAGTCACCAGTGTCGATTTATCACAGAACTATCTAGATTGGGGCAAACAAAACTTTGTACTCAATGGCTTGGACGTTAGCCGCAATAAATACCAGTTCGTTGCTGCTGATATCTTCGAATGGATTAAAGACAATACCGAGCAGTTTGATATTATATTCATTGATCCACCAACCTTTTCAAACTCTAAGAAGTTCCAAGGTACTTTTGACGTACAACGTGACCATGCTGCCCTTATCAATCGCGCCATGAATCGCTTGACCTCTGACGGTGTTTTGTATTTCTCAAACAACTTTACCCGCTTTGAGCTAGATGAGCAGTTGACTGAGCGCTACGATATTGTTGAGATTACACAAAAAACCATTGGCTTTGATTTTAATATCAAAAAACCGATTCATCAAAGCTTTGAGATTCGTCATCGTCAAAGTTTCTAAGCGACAGTCTATAATCTTAGGCCTATGATCAGAGCTTTTAAATGGCAGCTTTTAGATAAGCGCCTACAGATGACTAATTATATAAACGGTCATCTGTAAGCCACTAAATCTTAAGTTTTATGCTCAATTTTTTATGAAACATAACAATGACCCAATCAGCTTTGATTGGGTCATTTTTTGTTGTTATGATAGAGCGTTATTAAGCAATAGTTCTGCGGCGATAGTTTTTTGATAATGTTAATCCCACTATCGATTTTTCTCGCTTAGTTGTACTTCTTCGCATAGTTATTGCTTTAATATTGCACCTCTCCCTACTCTAATAACAAGGATATTCTCATGGCTTTATCACTTAATAAAGGCGGTAACTTATCGCTAACCAAAACGGATCCAAACCTAACCAAGCTACTTATCGGTCTTGGCTGGGATGAGCGTGCCACATCAGGTGCAGAGTTTGATCTTGATGCGAGCGTATTCTTGCTAAGTGGCGCTGGTAAAGTGCGCGGTGACCATGACTTTATCTTTTATAATCAGCTTAAGTCTGACAATGGTGCCGTTGAACATACTGGTGATAACCGTACTGGCGAAGGTGATGGTGATGATGAAGTCGTTAAAGTAAATCTTACCCAAGTACCCGCTGATGTCGACAAAATCGTCGTGACGGTTACTATTCATGATGCGGCGGCTCGCAGCCAAAACTTTGGGCAAGTAGCCAACGCCTTTATCCGCGTCGTTAATGAAGAAACAGGCACTGAAGTCGTACGTTTTGACTTGGCTGAAGACTACTCTGTCGAGACGGCAATGGTGTTTGGCGAAGTATATCGCCATAACGGTGAGTGGAAATTCCGCGCCGTTGGTCAAGGCTATTCAGGTGGTCTACAGGCGATGTGCCAGCAATATGGCGTTGATATTTAAAACCCTATTTTATTAACATTTAGGTACTTATCAACCGTCGTTATCACGTCCAAAACGTAAAGCTGACATAGTTGCAAATAGTCACAATTTATAGTGACCAAATGACTAGTAATGCTCTGCGTTTCGTTTAGAATTACCTATCAAAGGTGGTTAGCAATAACCACTTTTTTGCAGTTTGTGTCTATAATAGGCCGACCTTAGCTTTACGCAACCAGACAGGATGTGTCATGAGACATTTTTATTTAGATTTTATCTTCACAGCCATTGCCCTAGCGGTAGCGGCATGGTGGGGATATTCACATGGCGGTATGGGTGGCATGATATCCACCTTATCTATTACCGCTATTTTGGCCGTCATGGAGATTTCATTATCATTTGATAATGCGGTGGTCAACGCTTCAGTCCTCAAGGGCTGGGACGAATTTTGGAAGAAGATATTTTTAACCGTTGGTATTTTGATTGCAGTATTTGGTATGCGCTTGGTCTTTCCTATTGTCATCGTCGCGGTTACCGCTGATCTTGGCATGATGGAAGTTATCAATCTAGCTCTGTATCAACCAGCAGAATACTCAGCCAGATTGATGGCGCATCATGCTGAAATCTCAGCATTTGGTGGTATTTTCCTACTATTAGTTTTCTTGAACTTCATCTTTGATGAAAAAGAAGTCCATTGGTTTGATTGGCTAGAGAGCCGTTTGGCTAAGCTCGGCAAAGTCGATGCTATGAGCGTATTTATCGCTCTCATCGTCTTAATGATTGCTGTATCATGGGCCAACGCTGAACAATCAGGTGCTGTCTTGATTGCAGGTGTTTGGGGTATTCTTGTTTACCTTGGCGTACAGGTTGTCTCTGGCATGCTCGAAGGTGATCTCGAAGAAGGCTTAGAAAACGAAGAAAGTGGTTCGGGTGCTGCGGCGACTAGCGCTATCATGAAAGGCGGTATCATCGGTTTCTTATACTTAGAAGTCCTCGATGCTTCATTCAGTTTTGATGGTGTTATTGGTGCGTTTGCCATTACCAACGACGTTATTGTCATCATGTTAGGTCTTGCCATTGGTGCGATGTTTGTACGTTCTATGACTATCTTCTTAGTCGATAAAGGTACACTTGACGAGTTTGTCTATCTTGAGCATGGCGCACATTATGCGATTGGTGCATTAGCAATTATCATGCTGTTGTCGGTTAAGTTCCATGTACCAGAAATCATTACTGGTCTGATCGGCATTACCTTTATTGGTTGGGCATTTGTTGCATCACTTAATTACCGTAAGGCTGAGAAGGCAAGTCTGAATTAAGGCATGTCGTTCATATAGCATCTGCTGTATCTAGTGATGTATTTAAGCAGGTCATATCAAAAAATTGATATGGCCTGTTTTTTTATGGCCTAATTAAAGCGATAAGTTATAAATATATGATGTATGCATCGGTATACCGTAATGACCAATCATTAAAATACAATTCCATGATTACTATCATCCTTTATTCAGTTAGAATCTCCACCCTCTAACAACACCATAAAAATACGACTACATGATTAATATACAAAAAATTCTTGATGATATTGCTACAGAAATGGCAAATGAAACCGATCGTGGCAAAGTAGCAGATTATATCCCGCAACTGGCTCATGTCGACCCAAATCAGTTCGGTATTGCGGTGGCGACACCTGACGGACAGGTCTATACAGCTGGCGATGCTGGTACACTGTTTTCTATTCAAAGTATCTCAAAGGTATTTACCTTAACCATCGGTCTTGGCAAGTTAGGTAATGCGCTGTGGACACACGTCGGTCGCGAGCCATCTGGTGACCCTTTCAACTCTATCATGATGCTAGAGCATGAATCTGGCAGACCACGTAATCCCTTTATTAACGCCGGTGCAATTGCGGTGGTAGATGCGATTATGATGGGTCATGAGCCAAAAGAGACATTGGGCGAGATACTACAGTTTGTTCGCTTTATCGCAGACGATGACTCAATCAGTTTTGATCACAAAGTGGCTGCATCCGAAATGGCACATAAAGATCGAAATGCGTCACTGGCCTATTTTATGAAATCCTTTGGTCGTCTAAAACATGACGTGGATAAAGTGTTGGGTACTTATTTTCATCAATGCTCGATTGCGATGAACTGCCAACAGTTAGCTCAAGCTGGCCTATTTTTAGTATCTAATGGTATTAATGAACACACAGGCGTTAGAGTTATTAATGCACAGCGTTCTCGCCGGATTAATTCGCTGATGATGATGTGTGGTCATTACGATGGCTCTGGTGAGTTTGCCTATCGTGTCGGATTACCGGGTAAGAGTGGTGTTGGCGGTGGTATTTTAACGATAGCACCAGGTGAAGGTTCTATCGCTGTTTGGTCACCAGGGCTCGATCATATAGGCAACTCTAAGCTTGGAACCAAAGCACTAGAGCTGTTTGTACAAGAAACTGGCTGGTCTGTTTTCGGCGACTAAAGACTATCATCTAATACTTTTATCGGTGAGTTGTTCAAGACGATGAACACCGTTAAATATGACAAGTTTTACTTCAGGTCATGCAAATATATTTGCATGACCCTTTTTCGTTTTAAAGCTTTCTTTAGAAAAATGCGTTCTTATCAGCCAAAAACCAATTTTTTCTTGTTTAATCTACAAATGATGATAGATAGGTAATTTACTTTTGATAACAACACCTTAAGTATTACTATCAAGATTGTTAAAAAGTATCAGATATACAGGGACATTATGTCTCTTAGGAAACATATAGTAAGTGCACAAAATACGCCTTGCTTACTAAGCAAACGCTTAGTATAGTAAAACGTAATGATACGTAGGCCGTGACATATAGGTAGAGTTATTAACTGTGTACGCTTACGTATCAACCATTGCACCATTTTCAGTTCGTTTTTTTATTATTTAATTACTAATCAATAGGATATTTATATGGCTATTAGCTTAACAAAAGGCGGCAACGTAAACTTATCAAAAGAAGCGCCAGGCTTAACCAATATTACAGTCGGTCTTGGCTGGGATCCACGCGCTACTGACGGTCAAGAGTTTGACTTAGATGCGATTGGCTTTTTGGTCAATGAAGCAGGTAAAGTACGTAACGACCAAGATTTCATTTTCTTTAACAACCTAAAGTCAGACAATGGCGCTGTTGAGCACACAGGCGACAACCGTACTGGCGAAGGTGATGGCGATGATGAAGCTATCAAAGTAAACCTAGCGAGCATTCCAGCTGACGTTAATAAAGTAGCACTTTGTGCCATCATTTATGAAGGTCAAGCCCGTAACCAAAACTTCGGTCAAGTAGGCGAAGCTTACATCCGTATCGTTAATGACAATGGCGGCAGTGAAATTGCACGCTATGACCTATCAGAAGACGGCAGCACTGAAACCGCCATGATCTTTGGTGAGTTGTATCGTCACAGCGGTGATTGGAAATTCCGTGCCGTTGGTCAAGGTTTCAGCGGTGGTCTGGGACCATTAGCGGGTTCTTATGGCGTAAACGTATAAGCTTAGCTTCAACTAATTTTAGCTTTGACGTAATCGCTTAGCAAAATAAATATCGCAGTCATATAGTTGATTGCGATATAACAGAGCTATTTAAAGCCATCAAGTGTGCCCTTTTAACGCATTTGATGGCTTTAATTTTAATTGGCTAACCAAAAAAGCCCAAGTCTTGAAGATAGCTTATATAGAACCATATACATAAACAGCCATAAACATAGCTATCAAGCGCACATATTAAAAAATTAGAATAAGGATTTGCAAGTCATGGCCGCAACATTTAGCTTAATCGGTACCATCGAACCTTTTTTACATTGTAATCTCAAAAAAGGCGACTCGATTTATTGTGAAGCCAATGCAATGGTGATGATGGAATCGAACCTTGAGCTCAAAGGGAAATTGCAAGGCGGGTTGATGCAGTCACTCATGCGCCGTTTTGCTAATGATGAGTCGTTATTTCAACAGCAAATCGAAGCGGTCAATGGTGAAGGTGATTGCTTGCTTGCACCCACGCTCGATGGTGATATGCAGATCATTGATTGCGGTGCTCAGCAGTACACGCTCAGCGATGGTGCTTTTGTAGCGGCGCAAACTGGCGTGGATATCAGAGCCAATATTCAACGCAACCTTGGCGGTGCGGTATTTGGTGATACTGGTGGCTTTATGGTTATGCAGACGCAAGGCCAAGGTCAGGTCGTGGTATCAGGGTTTGGCTCACTGTTCGAGATCGATGTAGAACCCGGTAAAGACGTCATTATTGATAATGGTCACGTGGTCTGCTGGGACTCCAACTTAGATTATAAGCTGTCAGTGTCTACCAGCAAGAAAAAAGGATTCATGAGCAATATCATCAACTCCGTCACCAGTGGCGAAGGCATGGTATTGAACTTCTCTGGTACTGGCAAAGTCATTATCTGTTCGCGCAATCGTGATAGCTACCAAGGTTGGCTACAAAGCGTCTTAGGTAGTAGCTCAGGCGGTCGCGGTGGTAGTAGCGGCTTATTAGGCAATATCTTATAATTGTATGTCGTCATATACAGATTTTATTCGACGCTTTACTCAAAACTATTACAACATTTTTAAAAACTTAGATAGCAAGGAAGACGAGTGGTAACACTACACTCAGTTCATATTTCTCAATATTGATACTATAAGGATAATCACATGGCAGTTAGCTTACAAAAAGGTCAAAAAATCTCACTTAGCAAAGAAGCTGGTGGTGACCTCACGCAGGTAAAACTAGGTTTAGGCTGGGATGTCGCACAAGGTCCACAAGAGAAAAAAGGTGGGTTTTTAGGTAAATTATTCGGTGGTGGTAGTGGCGGCGACTCTATTGACCTCGATGCCTCATGCATCATGTTTGATAGCAATAAACAGGCGGTCGATGCTATTTGGTTCAGTCAGCTAAAATCAAAAGATGGCAGCATTGTCCATACTGGTGATAACCGTACGGGTGATGGTGATGGCGATGATGAAGTCATCAACGTAGACCTATCTAGAATTCCTGCTAATGTTGTATCGCTGGTATTTACCGTCAATAGCTTTACTGGTCAGACTTTTGAGACCGTAGAAAATGCATTTTGTCGTATTGTAAATGCCAATAACAATCAAGAAGTTGCTCGCTATAACTTATCAGCGCAAGGTGGACACACGGCGATGGTAATGGCAAAAGTCTATCGCCATAACAATGAGTGGAAAATGCATGCCATCGGTGAAACAGCGTCTGGTCGTACTTTTCATGATTTGATGCCTGCTATCACACCGCATGCATAATTGACTCTAGAAAATTTTTGAATGTTGAAGCGTATTCAACAGTAATAAGCCCTTCTATTATAGAAGGGCTTATTTTTTTTGTACCAATCGATATTCTTGCAGCCGTTACTACTTAGTTACTACTTGCTACCGCGTTTCCAGCTAAATCCCCAATTAAAGGCTTTGTCCATTTCTTGGTGACCTTTAAAGTATTGATTGATACGCTCAACATTGATACTACCTTGTTGATTAACCAAACGAGCGATTGCACACATTGGCAAGTTGCCTGTGCCTTCTGTTAAACGCGTTTCAATCGGCGGCTGCTCTGGTACGGCAATGGTTACCACGCCATCTGTTTGCGCCCAGTTCGGAGCCCCTTCGTAGATAAAGGCGAAGATAAAGACCTCCTCAATCTGCGACCACTGCTGACCATTGATATCGAGCCATTCACCACCACTTATTTGCCCTGTTCTATCATCGGCACGCAGACAAACATAAGGCGCTGATTGCAAGCTACCAAAACGATTACCCAATGCTTGAATAAGCGTCTTTTCACCATTTTTCAGGTGAATCATCGCACCAACATCCAGATCAATACCACCCGCTTTATGTTGCTTAAACAGATCACCCAAGAGACCTTTTTTAGGTGCTTGCTGATCAGCATTCGGTCGTTGATTCCAGTTTAAGTTAACGGTAATTTTACCAAAATCATCACGTTTTTTGAGGTTGATGCTCGATTGATTCTTGGTTAAGGTTACTTTGCTTAGATTTATGGCAGGATTAGCTGATATCGGTGGTGGTGTGTTTGCTTGAGGGGCGCTACCCGGTTTTTGAGTATTGATTGGACGCTGCGTGTTGATAGGTTGAGCCTGACTCTGTGACTGGTTTTGGGCTTGACTCTGTGGCTGATTCTGAACTGGCGCTTCATCAGCAATCTCAACACCGAAATGCTCTGACAAAGGTTTTAGACCACCTTCAAAACCTTGAGCAATAAATCTAAACTTCCAACTGCCCTGCCTACGATAGCACTCAGCTAAAATAATCGCTTTTTCATTACGGCCTGCGCTACTGAGCTGACAAGTCATCAGTACTTGACTGCCTTGTAATACTTGAATATCAACATCACCGACTTGAGCAAGTGTTTTATCACTAGAAAATGCGAGCGCTATCTTTTCAATATTTGCAGGTTGAGCTGGCAAATTGATGTCAAAAAAGCCATCGCTGTCGTGACCACGAAAGCTGACACTGCTATCATCGCTACGTGTCTGCCCATAAAATATCATGTCTCCATCACCGCGCACTTTACCATTGGCAGTTAGGCGATAAGCAGCACAATCAATCGCATTTTGGCTTAAGATACGAATACTAATATTGTCCGTCGGTAGTGGCGCATTGGCACCTGCAATTAGGGTTTGACTCATTACTCATCCTTTCATTTATTTATTATATCGATGTATTTATTATGTCTACTATCAGCATATAGTAGCACGGTTATTACAAGATTTTTAGTCGGTACATACCTTCAGTGAAGTGCTGTTCAAGACCCCAAAGTAAATCCTAAGCATTCTTACTGATACTATTTTTTTAGCATCATTTATAACGGCTAGCATTTGTATATAATAGCGCTACTATCAGCAATATGATGACTTGGATGGTTAGCTACATTTTTAGCTTATCTAGATTGCTGTTGGTTTTGCGATGACGATATTACGTTATCCAATTATATCTAACACTTATGATACTGCTGAGAGAATTATGGATAACACTGCTAACGATAGTCACCATACAACGCCAACTGCAGCTTGGTTAGCCGAAGGCCAGTCAAGCCAGCGTGATATGTTAGCCAGCCTACAAGCATTAAAGGCCCAATCTGAGACACCATTCAACATCATCGCCTCACACCGTCACGATAGACCTGAAATTTTTGAGTTTGCGGATGATGTCTATCTTGAACCTACTATAGCTTCTATAGGTAGCCTCGATGAAGTGGATGTTGAACCTGAACTCGTTATGCCGCGTTGGCAGTTCGTCCTAGAACAGGCTCAACAGCACAACGTAAAGGTATTATTGACTGGTCGCAATGGTATTGATTATGAGGCCCGTCGAGAGGTATTTGATGCAGCAGGTATTCGCTTATTGACCGGCGCAACCAGTGTTGCAGCGTTAGAATCAATCGATGATAAATTTGCCTTTATGCAACAGTGCCATTCTCAAGGCATACCTGTTGCTGATGCGTGGCGCTTTGATACGACTGAGCAGCTTGAGGCGCTACTTGCCAAACATGGCCATCAGCCTTTATGTGTCAAACCAGTCACTGGTATTTTTGCGCAAGGGTTCTGGCGGTTAGATTTAGGTAAAACAGAAGAAGAGAAATACGATAGCTTTGAGCATTTATACTTTACCGAAGAGAAAAAAATCAGTACTGCCCAATTTATAAATGCGTACACAAACAGCTTAATGGTGCATGAGCGCCCTATTCCAATGCTATTAATGCCTT
The DNA here is from genome assembly GCF_015864605.1 of Psychrobacter sp. SCQQ22. Lineage (NCBI taxonomy): Bacteria > Pseudomonadati > Pseudomonadota > Gammaproteobacteria > Moraxellales > Moraxellaceae > Psychrobacter > Psychrobacter sp. SCQQ22. The sequence continues at coordinate 42,675 of NZ_JADYWZ010000006.1, read as the reverse complement.
ATTTGTCAGGGCAAGAGTACTCTATCGATGTGGTATGCGAATATGGTGAAGTACTGGCCGCTATTACTCGTTATAAAACTGGGAAAATCCAGCATATCGGCTACGAGCAATCCGTCATGGATGTCGTCATTCCATTAATCAAAGCTTTCAACTGTGATGGTATCATCAGTGTACAAACCAAGGCCGATGATGAGGGTCAGCACCGTATACTTGAGATCAATAGTCGCCCATCTGGTGGTATTGGTTACACAACTCATAGCGGTGTGGATTTAACACAGGTCGGCTTTGCCTACTGGTTGGGCTTGACTGATAAACCAAGGCTAGCTGATATCGCTCAAAAGATAGTACCTTGCCAAGTACGTTCAATCATGATGGGTGTAAAAATCGAAGAAACTACAATGGATTAAAGTGTAGATAAGCCATTAGCTATACACCAGCTACTCCACATAAAAAAAGGTTTTTAGAATAATATCTAAAAACCTTTTTATTGTATTAACCATTCAATAAACAGAACAACAATGGCTTATAGTCAATCCTCTATAAAAGAGTGACACGTTAACCTCGCTTGAGATATCACATATACCTCTGTACTCGGTTGCTTTGACTCTCTCTTTAACTGAATCAACTATATCATTACTCGCCGAATACTAAGTTTTCTTGTTTAGGAGCATTTTTAGATGCTAAGAACCATAGTAAGCCAAGTACAATCGCTGAACCGATAAAGATGATAATCGATGAATTAATCGCACCATCATGTGTATGACTCATAGACATTGTGTGACCCGCTGTAACGCTCATCTCCATTGCTGCTACACCAGTATAATGCATACCACAAACAGCGATACCCATAATGAATGCACTACCAAAGCGCTGTACAGTACCACGTAGGTTAAATGCCAACCATAACGCAGAGATAGCTGCCACGATAGCAATGACGATTGAAGTGATTAACAGTGGTATATTATATGACATGGTTGCATCCATCTGCATTGAAGCCATACCTGTATAGTGCATTGCTGCAACACCCAGTCCAGTAAGCACGCCACCACTGATCAACTTGGCAATACTTGACGCGCCGCGTCCAACGATAACAATACCAACGGCCACAAACAAAATAGCAAGTAGCATTGAAATAACGGTCAAACCTAAATCATAAGTGACCGGCATTTTCATATCAACGGCCATCATACCAATATAATGCATAGACCAAATGGCACCACCGATCGCGATTGAAGATAACGCTACCCAAAAGTACAGATCGCCTCCTGGTTTGGCTGATGGCACGCGAATGGCAAGGTTTAGACCAACGTAAGAGCCCATTACGGCAATAACATATGAGATAAACACCAAAAGCAGGTTATATTCAACTTCAATCATTTTTTCGACCTTTATATTTAATAAAAACTGAGCTTAAGCAATGTGCGTTTTAATGAACTGACATTGCTTTATGCATTTATTACTGTTTTTCATAGGCATTCAACTGTCTATGAATAATTATTTTCTACCAGATGATAAATTCACAAATATTGGTAGTGCCAGCGCCACAACTTGATTCCTCAACCCGAACTCTGTCTACGGCAGGATTACTTGATAAGAAACCATCTATGTAACCCACTACAAAGTGACAGCCTGAATGGTTGCTATCTGACAACTTACAGAATGGACATTTAGTCAAGGCAACCAAATTGTTCTTAGCTTTAACCTTAGAAAAGCTCTTTAATGCTGGTACAAGTTCGCGATTAATCGTGGTTGGCATTTTTAAGGGGCTACCAAGTGAATAGTCACGCTTGTAGATCCCACTTCCCACTTTGCGTCCTAATTCATGCATTGCCTTAGCACGACTCTCATGTGGCAAACTGGCCTCATAGTGCCTAACGATATCGGCGATGTCGGGATACTGTGCACCAATAGCTGCTAACGCATTTTTCTGATCCAAATCTTGTGTTACCGGTGGTGCTGATGCTACTGCTGATGGTATTGTATCCGCACTTCCCTCTCCATCTATCTCTAGCTGAAAAAGTGTACAGCCTTCGATAGAAGAAAGATCATCGATTAAATCTTCTTGTGTCTTTGATCCTTGGCTTTTGGCAACAACATGAATAATGTTACCACCATTTTCTGAAGGCTCTTGTCTTTGGGTTACGAGTTGGTAACCTGCTTTAATAAGTGGCGAGATAACATTAACCAAACGAATCCGCTCAGAAGACGTTTCCAATGAACAAGAAAATTTCAAAGATTACTCCTTTTCTAAAAATATCGCTAAACTTTCTTGATAACAAACTATCTGGCCAAGCTCAACGATTAATATAAATTCAGTTTCAGACTTGTGGTTTGCCGATTTTCTTGTCGCACAAATACAATGAGAAAGTAGTGTTTAATACATTTTTTTCTTTTAATCATGAGTGTTATAAAACAACCAAATCCATATATTTTAATCTTTTGATAATTTTTTTATCACTCATAATTAAGCACAGCTTTATATATCATTATTTTCTTATACTTTTAAGGCAAGAGGGGTATTCATAGATGGTATTTAGATAGACAACTACTACTTAATCCTAATCTGATAAAATTTAGTTACTTTATAGAAGCAATTAAGCAGCATTATTACCGAATAGATATATTATGACAAGACTTAACTTAATATTGTCGGATAAATGGCAATATTATCCGATAGGTGGCGGTGAATAAAAATAGAAAGTTATCTTATCTAATTATAAGTATATCGCAGGGCTTTAAAAGGATAGCTTGGATTAGTTTTTGAATCTCACTATTTGCTAGATGTTTTTATTCAAGATCGGCATGACGGCATTTTAATCATTCTATGCCAAATTATAAACAAAAACCACTATAATAGACAAATATCGGTTTTTTATAATGACCCCATAGTTATTTAAACTGCTATCTAAAAACTGTCTATAATGATTTATAATCAACTCAATTAGAGGCATATGATGACTGTACAGACCGCGTTAGTGCTAGGAGCAAATACGATTATCGCGCAATCTAATTGTTCGGTTACCTTTTCCACAACAGACCAGCTTACATTTGGGCAGCAACTTGGACTGATATGGCTGCCGTTAGATGAGCATCGTAAAGCAGCTTGTAGCCCCGCCTACCTTCATGAGCCTAAGGACTGGGCTCAGTTAGACGATAATAATAATCCAAACGTATGGCAGCTAGATTTGACCAAACTGTTTGATGCGCAAGCTGTTGTTTCTTTGCAACTGATTGCATATGTTTATCATGATCCAAGCCTCAACTTGCCAGCGATTGAGCTCAACAATATCTGTCTAACACTCAATAATGACGCGATTAAATATAATTTCATGGCAAATGAGCGTCATATTAAAGCCGCCATTGTATTGGAAATATATCGACGTAATGGCCAGTTTAAATGCCGTGCACTGGGTGAAAGCTCCACACAAGGACTAGCAAGTGTAGAGCATCGAGTCGGAATCAGTCTCGATACCCGTCCGCCAGATACGCATGCGCTTATTCAAGCGGCTCAGCAGCAACAGCGAACTCAGCCAAACAACGAGTCGCGTCCGCCACGTCACGTTCAGCCTGGAGAAACTTGGACGGGAACAGCATTCGCTATTGACCCCTATCATCTATTGACCTGCTATCATGTCATTGAGTCGGCGGCGATAATTGGTGTCCGTCAGCAAGGCCAACCTGATCGGGAGGCGCAAGTAGTCCTCAGCGATATCGGAAGCGACTCAGCTATTATTCGAGTGAGCGAACCTCTGCCTAGCTATTTACCCCTAGCGCAGCGATGCTCTGATAATTTGGGAGAGACCATTACCACATTGGGATTCCCGTTGTCAGGATTGAGTAGCCAATTACAAGTCACGCAAGGTTGTATCTCAGGTCTGACAGGGTTTGGCGATGATATTCGTTACATGCAATTCACTGCACCCATTCAGCCTGGCTCTAGTGGCAGCCCTTTATTACTACCTACTGGTGAAGTTGTCGGCATGGTAACCTCTAGCCTCGTCCACGAGCATGCACAAAACATGAACTATGCAGTGAAATTTCAGTTATTATCTGCCCTACTGGCGAGCGCTGGCATCGGCTTAGAGGATTTATCAGACTCGCCTCATGCTAAAACGTCACCACTAACCACACCGCAGTTGAGCAAACAAAGCCGCGGTGCGCTATGGCTCGTTGGCTGTCAAGGTTGAGGTTGAGGTTGAGGTTAAAGAATCACGTAACGAACCTAAAAAATATAAAACAATGACTTAAAGAAAACGTATTAGGAAATATAAATGTCAGCTCAGCTCAAAAATATAGCCATACTTATCGATGCTGATAATGCATCAGCAAAAAATATTGGTCATATTTTGCAAGAAATAGAAAAGCTTGGTCATATCACTTGTAAAAAAATATATGGTGATTGGGGAAATGCTCATATTCAAAGTTGGCAAGAAGCATTACTCAAATATGCTATCGATCCTATGCAGCAATTCGCTTATGTTAAAGGCAAGAATGCCACTGATATAGGCATGGTCATCGAAGCCATGGATTTGCTGTATAGCAATAACTATGATGGATTTTGTCTCATATCAAGTGATAGTGACTTTACCTCACTGGCTTTACGCATTCGCAAAAACCATGTAAAAGTCTTTGGGTTTGGCAAACGTAATACGGTTAGCGCGTTTTCGCAGGCTTGTGATAAATTCTTTTATGTAGAAGATTTATTGGTCGATCAGAATAATAGCAATTCTACGCAAACAACCCTTTCTCCTAAAAGAGCACCTAATAATAATTCATCAAAACAATGGACGACTAAACAGTTACAAACACAAACGCACTTAATTAACTTATTAAATAAAATAATCAAAGAAAATATTAACGCCCATAATGGTTGGTCGAATCTATCTTATATAGCCAGCGAGCTTAGTAAAAATCATAATGACATCAAACTCGATAAGTATGGCTATGATAAATTTTCTAATTTAATGATTGCATTGCGTTTATATGATATTAGAAAGCAATCTAATGGCATGTGGGCAAAGATTAAAATACAGAAGGCATTAACAGCCGCTACAACTGCTAATAAAAAAACAATTGATACTAAGCCAACTTCTAACCTGTTCCCAGCTGCTTCTATTCTTGTAAAAATATCAACAGCACCTACTATCGATGCTGTCTTATTTAGAGTGACGCCTACTGCAAAGGTCCGCGGTGATGAAGATATGATATTTTATGGTCAAACGCATAGCGAGGATGGTTCAATCGAGCTAAACCAACAGCTCGAAAGTAATACATCAGTCTCTGAGTTCAGTTGTGATCTAAACCATCAACCTACTAGCATTGAACAACTTAACTTCGTGCTATCAAGTGAATTGGAAAGCTTAGCAATTGACCCACAGCAAACCAGTATTAAATTAAATATCACTGATGAGCAACAAAATACATTATTATTCTCAGGCAAATTTGACGTCCAAAATAAATCAGGTAAAAGCCTAATATTATTTACGTTAAACCGAACTGGCAACCAATGGCAGTTTGTGCCAAAACATCAAAATATAGATGGCGACCTACGTTATCTCTGTGAAAAATATGGAGTAGAACTAAGTGATAACTGATTCTAAAAACAATACGACATCTAATAAAACTTATAAGCGAAGTATCTCTTTACCTCGCGGTACACTTGATCTGACCTATAAAATCAATCCATCAGCGGCTCAAAACGACTCGCAAAAAGATGACAACTATCAACTAGAGGATTTACTCGGGTTTGCTCAACGTATTAACCCAAAACGTGCGTTTTTATTTGTGTCGAAAGTATTAGGCCGTCATATTCCGGTAGCACCTAGTACGATGCGTAGCGCTTTTACGGATCTGGCAAACTTAGTGCCTAGCAATTTACCTGAGCCGATTTTGGTTATTGGCATGGCAGAGACGGCTGTTGGCTTATCGGCTGGTGTCCATCAAGCACTACAAACGCGTTACCCTAATGCTTTATTATTGAACTCTACGCGTCATGCGCAACACAATGATGATAACAGTGAAACGTTGCTGACCACATTCAGCGAAGACCACAGTCATGCTAGCCAGCATCTCATTTATCAAAGCTCTGATAAAATCACGCAAGCGCAGCTACTGGCCAGTAAAACTCTCATTATGGTCGATGATGAAGCGTCAACGGGTAATACTTGCGTCAATGTCGTTACGGCGCTACGCAATGCAGGACTGAGCCAATTAGAGCAAGTGCATCTCACCACGTTGGTTGACTGGTCTCTCAGTCAGAATCAAGGTACAGCGGATGTAGACGATGCCATATCTGCTCGCTTGCCTAACATAGAATTTTATCGTCATCACCTATTGTCTGGCGCTTGGCAATGGACGGATGCACCCAATCCTGAACCCATCATCATGCCATCGGTCGATACCACTGACGCTGGTAGTCAGTCATTAGGTAACACGGGTAATTGGGGACGTTTTCCAACACTAGACAGTACCGATGGATTCTATAACTATCTGCAGAAGTTTCAAGCAGCATTGACGAGTTTTAGTGATCAAGCACCGTTTGATAAAGAACAGTTACCTGAGCGAATTCTGGTATTAGGTAGTAATGAGTTTGTGTGGCTGCCATTTTTATTGGCTGAATGGCTTGAAGGTCAGGTTCAAGACTCTGAGGCAACGACTACGGTTAACTTTAGCGCTTTGACAAGATCACCCATTGCTCTGGGTGGTGCGATTACCACCATGCTAAGCTTTAGCGATAACTATGGGCTTGGTATGACCAACTTTGCCTATAACGTTGAGCCTAGCGATTGGGATTTAATTGTGCTGTGTGTAGAGACCTCAAGCGATAGCGTTGATGACATGTGGCAAGGTTTAGATAATGTATTGGTGATAGGTACTAGCCATGGGAATGGCTGAATTTTTAAGTAGCGCTCAGATAGCTTTGGGTCTTAATGATTATGCGCAAGCTATTATCACAATTATTGTTATAACCGTTCTCGTGTTTGTAAGACCTTTTAATTACATAGTTAACCGTGTAGATGCCAAAGATGATAAGCAATTTGAGATGCTTTATAAAATAATTGATGATGAAAATTTTCTTGAACGCCTGAGTAATCAACCGTTTTTAATTAAGCAACTTTTCTATAAGCGTTTTTACCTACTCAAAGATTATAAGGTTGAAGAAATAGAGTTTCTAATGTCTCAAAAGAGCTTAAAAATCAGCTTATATGAGATTAGCACTTTAAAATCGGGTTCTATAATAAAATTCCAAAATGGTAAATATATAAAGAACATCAATAGTCTGACTAATTATTGGATCCGTCATCATCGAAGATTTAATACATTCATCATTATCGGGTTCCTATGTTGGATACTAATTTCGTTGTTCTTTTTCCTCATACTTTTTAAAAGCACTACATTATTCTATATTTCTATAGCGCCACTTTTTCTCTTAGAAATATATTTATTAATAAAAATAGATGGTGTAAGAGCTTATCTAAGAACAAAAAATGTAATAGATGATTTCATACATCAAAGCGCGTTATTTGAAGATAACCAAGGTAATAGGAACACATGACCACACCATTTTTTCAGCCCAATGCAAATATCGTAAAACCCTATGCCTTAATGGATTTAGACGATACGCTATTCCAAACTCAACGCAAAATTGACGCCTGGGACTTACCCACTACGGAGCCTGAGCAGTTGGTTTGTGCTACCGTTAATAAGCAAGACGAGCCATTAAGCTTTATGAGTCAACGTCAAGCGGCACTATTTAATTGGCTACTTGCCAGCACTGAGTTGGTAGTTGTCACTGCCCGTGACCGTAGTGAAATCAAACGCGTGAAGCTGCCTTTTGATAGTTGGCAAGTCTTAACCCATGGTGCGATTATTCTCAGCAAGGATGGCAAGCTACAAGCACAGTGGCAGCAGCATATGCATGACCAGCTTGCACCACTACAGAATAAACTAAATCAGCTGAGTCAAGTATTTACCAATTACAGCAAAAGTGATGGCAGTCAGCTCGTATTTACACCGCATATCGATAGCTTTCATAATGGCTCTGTTGATGCAGAATTAACTATTTATTTGGCTATTAAACATGCTCACAAAAACCATCAGGCATTGATAGATTTGGCTGAAAAGTTGCCAACGCTAATACGTGATTTTGATCAAGACTTTTATGTACACGTGAATGCAAATAATCTAGCGATATTGCCGCGTGCCGTGCATAAGCATCATGCTGTAAAGTTTTTATTAGACCATCATTTAGACAGTCAGCGGCCTAGCTTTGGCTTTGGTGACAGCCTAGCGGACTTACCATTTCTGCAATTGCTAGACTGGTATGGGATGCCCAATCACGGCCAGTTGCATTCAGAGTTACAATCGCAGTTACAGCCTTTGTGATAGGCTGGGTTATTCATTCTCACAACCCTCACCTTTTTCTATAATGAGTGACAATATTGCTATCATGATTTCAAATAACCTCAATACAAAAACAGCTGACTTAAAAAGTTACGGTTCAGGCAGTTACCTTGCCAGTGATGTGACTGTTCTACTCGATATCGTTGATAAAGATGCCGTGGCTGATGTACCTGTCAGCCAAAAAGAAGCGCTTATCCAAAGTGGCCAGCGTCACTATTCTGATATGTTGACGTTAGAAGATGCACCAACAGCGATGCATGAGCGATTATATCATCAGGCGCTAGAGCAAGGAACAAACAGAACTGCGACTGATATCGCTAACTTGGCTCATACATTACAATGTACTTTTGAGCAGACCGTTAATACTGAGAATCCATTAGTATTAGTCAGCTTAGTACGTGCAGGTTTACCGATTGGGGTACTGTTACAGCGTGCGTTAGCAGATACTGACAGCCACTACGCTTTGCCAAGCGTACATTACGGTATTAGCATCATTCGTGACCGAGGTTTGGACTCTGTCGCCCTAGCATTAATATTAAAATCACATCCAAACAGCCCTATTGTGTTCGTCGATGGTTGGACAGGGAAAGGTGCCATTTATCAAGAGCTATCCCGTAGCCTAGAGGCATTCAGCAACCCTAGCCATACAAATTTCGCCAATATCTTTCATCAAGGTAAAGGTGTGATTCCATTATTAACGCTGGCTGATCCGGCTGGTGTCGCTTGGCTTGCGGCAAGCGAAGAAGACTGGTTGATTCCATCAGGGTTACTGAACAGTACCGTGTCAGGGCTCATATCACGCAGCTTATATACCGAGCCACAATCAGGGCTGCATCGCAGTGTTTTTTATGATAACTTGGTAGCGTCAGATCACAGCTTAGCCTTTGTCGATCAAATCGATGCGGCACGTCGTACACTGACCGATTCTTCGAAGTGTTTATCACTATACAAACAACCCCGCTATCAAACGGCTGACTTAATCGATACGCTCGCAGTAGATTATGCTATCGACAATCGTAACCGAATCAAGCCAACTATTGCAGAAGCCACGAGGGCCATATTGCGCCGTGATCCTGAACGTATTTTGCTAGCAACTGCCGATCATCCAGATACGATACTGCTCAGACATTTATGTGCGCAACGAGATATCGCTATCAGTGTATTAGGTGATAAAATACTGCCTTATCAAGCCATCACTCTCATCAAGCAACGCACCAAAGACAGCTAATGGCTATTTTCTAGTTTTAATGGCTATATTTAGAGCTATTGAACTTAGAGCTGTTGATAAGTAATGACCCTTGAGCCATGCCACTTGATAATACCTTCGATCTTTTACAACTCCTTACTTATCACTACTTATGATGCCAACTATGTCAGATACGCCACACAACGAAGCAAATATCTACAACCATTCCCAGTCTTACGCTCATCTATTTACTGAGCGTCATGCGATGGTTAAACCGCACACCCACCATCCTTATCAGCTTGGTGCTAGCCTTTATATGCCTGCAACTCGGGAAGATATATGGCAAGTTATCAAGCGTGACAAGCTGCCCACGATTAATAGTATTATTATTTGTCTAGAGGACGCGGTCAGTCACAGCGATGTCGACTTAGCGCTTGAACGCTTGCAAGCATTGCTCGATACATGGGCTGCGCATGTTGATAGTATCAATAATCCATCTAGAAAAGCAGATATCAAAACTCAACATCCAACTCGTCCGTTAGTATTTATTCGCCCGCGCAATCCGATGATGCTACAGCAGTTGGCGGACTATCCTCATATCGATCTCATCGATGGTTTCGTCATGCCAAAAGTTGATATGTATAGCTTATCCAACTGGCGCATGGCTTGTCAGAATCTAAGTGCCGAGCAACTATTAATGCCCACGCTTGAGACGGCGGCCTTATTCAATCCACATCACAATCAAGAACTGGCCATTGGTTTTAAAGAGGCTTTTAGCCAGCCAGTGTTTGCACTGCGTATCGGTGGCAATGACTTGTTTGCCGCGCTACGTCTCAGGCGACCTAAGCACAGTATTGTCTATGACACGCCAATTGGCACCCTAGCCTATCAGCTGCTTGGCTGCTTTGTGCCACATGGCTTTTATCTGACGGCACCCGTGTTTGAATACTTAGATCAACCAACACTGTTTATGCAGGAGCTGACCCATGATGTTAGCTTGGGATTGGTTGGCAAAACTGTCATTCATCCAAGCCAAATCGCTTTGGTACAGCAAGCATATTGCGTACCACTTAGTACCTTAGATGAGGCGCAAGCGATACTTCATAGCGAAGCCAAAGCAGTATTCAAATACAACAACACCATGTTAGAGCCAGCCACGCATCGTGCTTGGGCGACTGAGGTCGTGAATCGTGCCGAAGTGTTTGGGACTATTGATGATGGCAGTAGTGAATACAGCTCTCGAATGTAGCTATCAGATAGTTAATGTATGTCACAAAAAAGCCGCTATCATCATTTGATAGCGGCTTTTTTATATGAAGTTTAACCCTAAGAATGAGGCTTTAATACACTACAGTCAAAGAACTCTAAAATGTGTATAAGGCAGCCGACTGCAGATTGTACAAGTAGTACATCTAAGGAAGGTAACGCCGTAGCAGTTTAATAGTTCACTGACTACACACAGTTTTCTAAAAACTGACTCATGACTCGGTTTACTTGCTCTGGCTCTTCTACAGATGATGTATGACCCGCACCTTTAACAATTGCTAGCTTGGACCCTGCAATCGCAAAATGCATGCGCTCAGCCTTTGCATAAGGGGTCGCTACATCTTCATCACCAACGATAATTAATGTAGGTGTTGTAATATCACCAAGCTGCTCATAAATGCCTTTACGCTCAATCACACCCATCGTTGCCTTAATCACACCACCTTTACGATTGCCTTGTAGCATCGTGAGCCATTGCTTGCGTTCTACTTTTCGCAGCTTGTCTGCCAAAAAAGTATCGCCAAACATAATAGGCATGAGTTTATTACTCACACGCTTGCTACCCAACCAACGAATGGCTTGGACAAGTTTACGATACTGCGGCATATTTTTAGGATCTTCAGGATCAGCAGACGTTGCTAATAAGGTAAGAGATAGTAATAAATCAGGACGCTTAATTGCAGCTCGCTGAGCGACAAAACCACCCATAGACAATCCTACAAAGTGGCATTTATCAATACCAAGCGCAGCAATCAGACCAAGTGTATCCTCTGTGAGCGCATCCATATCATAGCCAGACTTGGTAATTTGCGATTGACCTTGTCCACGGAAGTCAAAAGCAATACAGCGATAATCTGCTTGGAAATGTTTGACTTGTTCATCATATATTTGCGTACTCCACAGCAGACCGTGTGCAAATACCATGACCGGCTTTTGCACATCATTTGGTGCACTGTCTTCATAATAAATATCAGCATCATTGATTTTAATAATTGGCATAATAACTTCCTTGTTTGATAGATAAGAGAGGCTAATATATCCCTCAGGATTTTAGAATCTTCATGAATAACCCCCTGACACAGCTTTTGGCATTTTAGCATAACCTATCGAATTTCGATGTGTCTTGAGCGCCCACAAAACCCACTTTTATAATCATGCCAAACTGCTATAGTAATATGCTGTCTACATAGTCAGTTCAATATAATTCAGATATAAGTAAGGCTAGTGAAAGGACTACAAACCGTAGATTGTGCATATCTGACTTATATGTAATTGACCATAAGATACTTATAAAAACTTATACAAGGATAGATAACATGTCGCAGCCTTTAGTCGATTATCAAGTCGAACAGCATATTGCTACCATTACATTTAATGATCCAAAAAGTCTAAATGCTTTTGGTACGCCTCTAAAAAATGGTGTGTTAAAAGCGCTTGCTGAGGCCGATGCCGATGACCAAGTGCGTGTCATTATCTTACAAGGTGCAGGTGGCAATTTTTCTAGCGGTGGCGATATCAAAGAAATGCTGTCTGAAGGTCTGGATAAAGACATTATTTCAAGCAAGCTAAAAGGCATGGTAGAAGGTGCTGGAGAAGTCAGCTTAAAGTTGCGTAATATTCATAAACCTATTATTGCTAAGTTAGAAGGTGCAGTAGCTGGCGCAGGTATGAACTTAGCCTTAACCTGTGATTTCCGTATTGCAGCTGACAATGCCAAATTTGTACAAGCCTTTGTCAATATTGGCCTAATTCCAGATGCAGGCGGTATCTACTTGCTAAACCAACTGGTTGGCGCAGCTAAAACTACTGAACTTGTTATGTTGGGTGATAAGCTTAAAGCAGAAGATATGGCGCGCTTGAATCTAGTGAATAGCGTGGTTAGTGCCGATGAGTTGGACGCGAGCGTACAGGCATTAGCAAACCGCTTAAGTCAGTTGCCAGGTAAAGCATTGGCTTCAATGAAACATATGCTCAATGTGCATGCTTTTATGGGTCTAAATGAAGCCTTAGATATGGAAGTTGAACAACAAACCATGATGGCAAAAACGGATGATTTTATCGAAGGTGTCACAGCCTTTGTAGAAAAGCGTAAGCCAGTTTATCAAGGTAAATAGTTTTATTATCTATAGTCAATCCTCTATAAAAGAGTGACAGCGTTAACCTCGCTTGAAGTATCACATATACGTCTGCACTCGGTTGTCTTGTACCTCTTTTAGACTGAATCAACTATAAAGTCGAAATACCTGTTAATGACTTCTATAACAAACTAATTATTGAAAAATATTGGAATAATGAACTAAACAATAAAAAATCCGACCACATACAGTGATCGGATTTTTTATTGTTTAGAAATATTGAAAGCTAAAGGTTATAGCAGTGTTTGTCGCTAATACTTGTACCAAATCATTCTTATTTTATTCGTAGAGAACAATCTATATATCAATTAACCTTTTAAACTATTAGCATTTATTAGCTACATGATTTTTTAGACTGACTGATTTTTCCGTTTTTACAGACAAACTTAGCACCTTGGCAATGCGATATGCCACCCATCTTGCCAGAACAAGGCGTATTCTTTGCATTTGCCTGCATGACAGGCGCTAGCATAAATATAGAGATAAAAAATGCTGACCAAGTTCTCATAAATAAAAGCCTCAATAAATGAATAATATAAATTCGAACTATATTACTGTGACGTTCTTTTATCAATCTTTATTTAATCTACTTTCATCGATGAATACTAAACCTTAAAATAGTGTTTTTGCATTAACTTGTTTATTACTCAATGCACAAAAAACACCAAAAAAATAAAGGGCTAATAGTCTAAGACTGTCAGCCCTTTATCATTACATTCATCTCTCAATACTAATTCACTGACTAAACACCTTATAAATTTATGCTGTCAAAATATACTATAGTCGCTTCAATATAATTTGGATATAAGGAGGCCGAGTGAAAGTACGACAAGTAGTAGGCTAATAGAGGCTGACACCGTATCCAACTTATAGAGGATTGACTCTACTACATAGCCAACAGGGCATCGCCATGATCATCACGTAAATCCTTTTTCACCATTTTTCCAGCACCGTTAAGCAAAATACTCTCTACAAAAATAACTTTATCTGGTATCTGCCAACTGGCTATTTTATCTTCATAAAATCTCAATACTTGCGCCTCATCGATTTCTGAATCGTCTTCTTTCACGACGATCAATACTGGACGCTCGCCCCACTTTTTATGCTTTGCCGCAATGGCTGCCGCGATTTTGATTTCCGGATGCGCGACGGCGATGTTCTCAAGCTCTACTGAAGAGATCCACTCGCCACCAGATTTTATCAAGTCTTTTGAGCGATCACGGATATTCATATAACCATCTGCGTCAATGGTGGCGATGTCACCCGTATCAAACCAGCCGTCTTCAGTGATGGCATCAGGGTTCTCGGTGTAATAGTCATTGATAATCCAGTGACCCTTAATCTGCAAACGACCCTGAGACAGACCATCTTCTTTTACGCGCTTAGTCGGCTCATCAGTGTCTATCAAGCGTAGCTGAACGCCATAAGGCGGGCGACCTTGAGACTTACGTAAATCATTAATTTCATCTTTACTCAGTGATTTGTGCTTGGCTTTTATTTGATTCATCGTCCCAAGCGGACTGGTTTCAGTCATGCCCCAGCCATGTACCGCATCGCAGTTGAAATCTTCTCTAAATGTTTTGATAACTGATGGCGGACACGCTGCGCCACCAACGATAGTACGCGTCATACTTTCAAGCTTACTGCCTTTAGACTTTGCAGCGGTCAATAGACTTTGCCAAATCGTTGGAACGCCTAGCGCAACGGTTACCTGATAATCATCAATGAGAGAGACCAGACTCTCACCGTCTAGATTGGGGCCAGGCAATATGATAGAACAACCCGTTAATGCAGCAGCATAAGGCGTGCCCCATGCATTGACATGAAACATAGGTACTACTGGTAATAAAACATCTTGCGCAGATAGGGCTGAGACGTCAGGCATACATAATGCCATTGCATGAAGTACAGAGGATCGGTGAGTATATAAAATACCTTTAGGATTGCCTGTCGTGCCTGAGGTATAGCATAAGGAGCTGGCAGTCGCCTCATCAAGTTGAGGCCACTCAAAATCAGGAGAATGCGCTGCTAGCAACTCGTCAAAGAACAGTACATTCGGTAACTGCTCTACGACTTTTTCATCTCGATCACTTAAGCAAATAAAATGCTCGACGCCTTTGATATCTCCCTTAATAGCCATAATCAGCGGCAAAAAGGTCACATCAAAGAACAATACGCGGTCGTCGGCATCGTTGATAATATAGCCAAGCTGCTCAGGGAATAATCGAGGATTAATGGTGTGGCAGACCATACCACTACCCGAAATCGCATACCACGCTTCTAAGTGACGATGATTATTCCAAGCCAGCGTAGCGATTCGTTCTGAGGACTTCAATCCAAGTGTAGCCAGCGCATTGGCCAAACGTTTTGAATTATTTGACACGCTAAGCCAGTCAGTATGCGTTATCTGTCCATCGACTTCTTTGGAGACAACCGCTGTATCACCATGATAGCGTGCAGCATGTTCAATAAGACCACTGATCAGCAATGGCTGATACATCATTTTTCCTAACATAGTACATTCCCTGTAGTTGTTTGAAAGTCAGCTTATTCTTATTGGTATATCATCTGATACTCCGAATAGGCCACAATTAAGAATAATCAGAATTATTGGTTAAAACAAGCGAATATTATGACCTCAATTGATGAAAAAATAATGCTTGCTCTCCTAGACTCTAGCTCTGAACGATAGCTCATGGTCATTTTAGATAGAAACACCTAAAATTTAGACAAAAAAATCCGACCACATTGAGTGATCGGTTTTTTAATATTTGGTGGAGATGGCGGAAGCATAACTGAAACGCTACAGCCCTTTAAACACAAGGCATTGCGTCGATACAAAAAAGTCCGTGTGCTATATGTGTGTAGAGAATTTAATCCAAATTACCTGCTATCACAAATATAAATTTTAAAAATATATTAAAATTTTATTAATTAAGCCTTTCCAACACTACTCTCAATCCGACTTACTTATATAGTCAGTCCAAGTCTTAAGACTAAATGCTTGATCGTCATGGATAATGCTAGCTTTCACAAACGCGCTCAAAAATTGCTGAACAGGCCTGGTTACCATTTGTTATTTCTACCACCTTATGGCCTTGAACAGAACCCTGAGCGAGGATAAAGCAAAGCACTGCTTTGCCCGAGTAAGAGAAAAGTGGGCTCAAGCTAAGTTTCTACGACAAGAGTGGATGAAGAATAATTTACCAAAACTGTTTCATGATATAAAGTCTACTTCTTTTATCTTGGATTGACTATAGAGCAGCTGTAAATCTCAAAATAGAAGCACTATCTTGGTTCTTAGTGGCATTCTTAAGATCTTCAGTAGTACCTATTATGCCATTAGCATTACCCACACCTCCAGTTACTGTATTTGCAGCGTCTTTAGCCATTTCAAATGGATTTCCACTAATTGTACCCATTTAAGATTCCTTTTTTTCTGAGAGTTTTAGATATAGAACGAAAATTAACACACCTGATAAAATATAAAAAACACTACTGAGTAGCATGTATCTAATAGCCTTGCTACGAAACTGTATATAATGCTCTTTAGCTGAACGATAATTTAAATAAACTCTATCATCATTACGAATTTCATAGGCTAAGAGAAAATAACCTTGTTTAGAAGGTAATTGAAGATTCAGCTCAGTATATTTAATTTGAATCTTAGTTCCCTGAGGAACATATATTTCTTGTGGTCTAAAGCTATGATATGGGTAGTCGAAAACAAAGCTATATTTATTACTATCAGCATCATTTATTTTAATAATTTTGTTATGATCGACATCTTTTATAACTGTGCCACTAACGGTATCTAAACTAGACTCATCGACTGCAAAATTCATAAAATAGATATTAGTTGCTCCTAAGTTTTTAAATAAAGGAAGACCTATTAGTATAATTATAGGAAGCAAGGCAAAGCTAAACATATCATTAGTTGACCCAGCTAATATTTTATCTCGCCTTATTCTAGCAATACCTTCTGAGAGAATTAAGAATATAGATATATAGAAAGCAAAGCTTCCCAGATCCACTGCATATCTATACTTATAAGTAATAGCAAAAAAAGTAATAAAAATAATAATGTAATATATAAATCTATATTTATATAATTTTCCTGAATCTATATTTTGAAACACTCTTCTTTCTAATTTTTTTGAAAAACTCACTTATACGCCTCTTTTTTGTATTTATTTAAAATATGCTTAGCTATATGAGCTTGAAGTATGCTGAAATGTTGGAACTTAATGGTGATGGAGAAATCCTGTGGAGATTATCTCAGATGAAAAACAAAGTAAATTTATCATCAGTAATGCTTTTAAATTACTACTATCCTAAGCCAAATAGCGAATATAGTGTGAATTTAGAAGTTATGTACAATAAGGCGACTATATATCTAGGATTTAAGAATACTAACTCTTAATAGTTGGGATATGCATAGAAAGGTAATTTTATGAAATGACAAGCAAGCTATATGTGCAACTTGTAGCTGAGCATGAATATTATACGTTGATCGATATCCGTCATATGGGATTTGAAGTTTGCAGCGTGGCTATTGAGCGCAAACGTAGACCAAAGTAAAAATGTCACAACTTTATAAATTATGTTTTTTCTGTGTGTAAGACTGAATGCTATATGTGTGTATTGAACCTATATTAGTCGTTAACTCTAATATACAACGTCTAAACTGAGCCCATATTAGAAGCAACAAAAAACCCTTTAAGCATTATACTTAAAGGGTTTTTTGTTAAAAACAATTTATTTCTAAATTGTTACTGGTTTGTTCTTTTATGTAAGTGGTGGAGATGGCGGGAGTTGAACCCGCGTCCGCCAGCATTACGCTCATGAATCTACATGTTTAGTTTCTGTCTTTAATTTTAGTCTGCACCGATCCGACAGTCAGGATGGATTAGCCGATTCTCTACTTTTGAACCCAAGCGATTGAGACAATCCCTTGTGGCGAGCCTACATGCGGACGCTTCAACTTAGTTGACCAACTGTAGGTGATCAGCAACTTAGTAAGCAGGGTTTATGCTGCTAGAGCGTAATTTTCGTCGTTTGCGACTATAACAATATATGTTGGATTAACGAGAGGACATATACTCTCGACATGCATCATTGAGTTTCATTACCAGCGTCGAAGCCAGAACATCCCCAATAAGGTCGACTATTATATAGTAGGTAGTGGGTAGGTTTCAACCTTTATAAAGCCTGTATTACATTACGTTACAGCTCAGCTGTCTAAGCAAGTACTGCATTCAACCATGTACCAATCGCTTGAATCTGTGGCATACATACTTGATGCGCCATCGGATAAGTATGATATGCCACGTTATAGCCTTTATCAGATAACAACTGCTGTGCCTGCTCACCCAAAACAACAGGAACCACCGGATCATGAGTACCATGTTCGATTAGAATTGGCATGTCTTTATTAGCAGCACTATAATCAATATTATCATTGGTCGCTAAGTAGGTCGAGAGTGTCATCAAACCAGCCAAACGCTTTGGATAGCCAAGTGCCACATGGTAAGCCACTGCCCCGCCCTGCGAAAACCCTGCAATAACGATATGCTCAGGAGAGACACCGCGCTCAACCTCACGGCTGATCAAATCATTGATTTGTTGGGCAGACTCTTCAATTTGTGCAACATCGATTTTACGTTCTAAACTCATCTCTAAAATATCATACCAAGCTGGCATGACCATACCGCCATTCACCGTCACTGCACGCTTTGGTGCATGTGGGAAAATAAATCGTACAGCCATATCATCAGCCAAGCCCAGCTGCGGTACCACAGGCTCAAAGTCATGACCACTAGCACCTAAGCCATGCAACCAAATGACAGCACGGTCTATTTTTTTATTGGTAGGGTTATGCTCAACAATAACAGCGTCTAAATAGTCAGTCATGACTGATCCTTAATACAATTTTGATAGTTTAGCTTTGAGAATTGGAAGTGAAATATTTTTGTAACAATCACTCGCCTGTCATTATCTTTTAAAAATTATCAGGTAACGTAAGGGATGGATAAATGACAGCAATATTGTACTTATTATTTTTCACTTTTTGTAGGGACAGTTTACATGACAATGTTAGATAATTCAGTGGCGACGCTCAATCAACTCAAAAAAACGCCATTTAAAACCGTTAAGATGGTCAGTATAGCCATAGCACTAGGGGCCACTTGCACTCTATCAATGGCCGCAGACGATATACGCAATACCACATTGACTCAAACATCCAACCAAACCATTAAGCCATCACTAAAACAACTACCAAAAAACCCGCATGCCAAACCTCAAGCCTATACATATGGTGTGCGGCCATTCTACTTGGTCAATGACATGGATGCAGGACCATTAAAAGACGAGCTGATGGCTTGTAGTGCGCAAACGCCTAGCAAAACGAACTTTTCTATCGCGCATCGCGGTGCACCGCTGCAATTACCTGAACACACTTATGACAGCTATGTCGCCTCAGCGCAAATGGGCGCAGGCATCTTAGAATGCGATGTGGCTTTTACCAATGACGGCGAGCTGGTCTGCCGCCATGCGCAAGAGGACCTGCATACGACTACTAACATTCTGGCTACCCCGCTGGCCAAACAGTGCACCGTACCGCCAATTATCGACGCCAACGGTGTGCTGACCAATGCTGACAGCATTGAATGTCGCACATCAGACATTAGCGCAAGTGAATTCAAAACCCTCACAGGCAAAATGGATGCAGCGGATAAAACAGCCACCACTCTCAATGATTATATGAATGCAACGGCTGCATGGCGAACTGATTTATATTCACAAAATGGTCAAGTGCTCATGCTAAAAGAACATATTAAGCTTGCTCAAAGCCTAGGTATGAAGCACACGCCAGAGCTAAAAGCACCAGCCGTTACCATGCCATTTAATGGCTATAGCGTAGATGCTTATCGTCAACAGCTGATTGACACTTACAAAAATGCAGGTGTGGCTGCCAGTGACGTGTTTGCGCAGTCATTTAATATCGAAGATGTGGATTACTGGATTAAAAATGAGTCTGCTTTTGGTGCTAATGCCATTTACTTGATTGATGATAGTAATGAGACCGCAACTGGCAAAACCTTTGATAAAAACGACCCGTCTACTTGGAAGCACTCACTAGCCAACATAAAAGCGCGTGGTATTAAAACCATCGCACCGCCACCTTGGATATTGGTAACCACTGACGCGACAGGTAAAATGATACCATCCGCTTATGCCAAACAAGCCAAAGCGCTTAATTTGGATATTATTACTTGGTCAATTGAGCGCTCAGGGCCGTTAGCAGCAGGTGGCGATTGGTATTATACTGACTTAGGCAAAGCCATTAATAACGATGGCGACATGATGACTTATATCGATGTGCTGGCTCAAAACGTTGGGGTCAAAGGTATTTTTTCAGATTGGCCCGCAACCGTTACATACTACGCAAACTGTAAAGGTTTGAGCTAGACTGTATTAGGGTATGTCCTCAATTCAAGCGATAGTCCTCTAACTGGGCTAAAAATGGCTAAATTTTGCCAAACAGCGTCAAATAGCTGGTTAATATCTCGATATTATCTACACTATTTTTCTCGTTTGACGGCAATTTATCTCATTTTTACCTCCATTTTTGAAATGAGGATACACCCTATACATTTATAAACAAGTCCTGCTAGTAATTAAAAGGTCAACTGAGTCACAACTTGGTTGGCTTTTTTATATGCTGGAATATTGGTTCAAAGGTTTGTTCAAAGTTTGTTTTGACTCACTCAATTAATCAACGACTGTCATATCAACACCGCGAAACGTAAAAACAGTTAGCCTCTCATTTTTTCCATCAATTTTTCATCGCTTTTGACAAGCATTCACAAAATGCCTTGGGACTTTTATGCTAGGATAATCCCAACAACTTTGGAGTCTTTCCCTAACTCCAAATACAAACTTTATTCAGCAAAGTGGACACTGACAGTATCTATGCGATTGTTATCTATTAACCATCGCGTCAAGCAGCCATTTTTTTACACATTTTTCTAAAATAAGTATACCGTCATGACTCATATTTTACTGGTAGAAGATGACCCCGCCATCGCAATGTCGCTCAAGGTCACCTGCAAGCGTGAAGGCTGGCAAATCACATGGTTAGACAATGCCAGTAGCGTACTGCCGATGCTACATAGTGAGGCCGCAAGCGATCTATCAGCCATTATTTTGGATGTTGGCTTGCCAGATGGCGATGGTCTCAGCTTGTGTCAACAAATACGCCATACACCTGATATTGATGCCTTAAAAGACATTCCTATCGTGTTTTTGACCGCACGTAGTGATGAGGTCGATCGTATTTTGGGCTTGGAGATGGGTGGTGACGATTACTGTGCCAAACCCTTTAGCCCGCGAGAGTTGGTCGCCCGCCTAAAAGCCATTTGGCGACGTGAGCAATTGCTGTCTCAACAGTCATCCGCTCCTACTAACTCAGTAGATAATGATAACCCGTCTAATAATATGACTGGGCAAGCATTAACGTTTGAATGTCAGTCTGGTATCTGGCATTACCAACCACTCAATTACTCATTGATGTGGCAAGAGCAAAAGCTAGAGCTGAGCAATACCGAGCGCAAAATCTTATTGACCTTATTACAAGCACCCAATCAAGTATTTAGTCGTGAGCAACTGTTAAATGCAGTCAGTGACTATCCGGATCATCGCTTGGCGAGAACGATAGACAGCCATATCAAGTCAATTCGTAAGCAGCTGGCTACCGTAGATGCTAGCATCGATGTCATCCATACGCACCGTGGATTGGGCTATGCGTTATGTCCCGCTTAGCTATATTTTACTTAGTACTGACTTTCTATAACTGCAAGCAACACTGATAAAAATATGACCAATAAAGCGAATGATATCGTTGATAACCACGCTAATAATAGCGTTGATCATCCTGCTAATGCTAATCAAAGTAACTGGTATGCAAAGTTACATCCTATTGGCACCGCGCAGCAAACGACTGAGCCAAAACGACTGCTAAATCTAAGTATATTTTTTAGAATTTGGTTAGCCGTTGCATTGGTGTTGACCATTTGCGGTGTAGTGGTGTTTACTCAGCTATTCGGCTATGTCAAACCGACAGCGCAGCAAGTCATCGAAGACACGTTATTAGATACCAGTAAATTGCTCGCGGTCAGCTTGCAGGTGCCATTATCGTCTGGGCAGCTATATGAGGAGGCTTATCAAGCAAGACTGGATTCAGCATTTATTGGCACGCCAGCGACGAACAAAACCAGAGAGCCAGAATATAAAAATAAAAGCTATAGCAGTTTTCGGATATATGTCACAGACCGTTCGGGCATGGTTATATATGACTCTCTGCCTTACCCTGACAACGATGAGGGGCAAGATTATAGTCGTTGGAACGATGTCTATTTGACTCTACAAGGTCAATATGGCGCAAGAAGTACCACGCGAGATCACAATCAGCGCGATGGCACGATCATGTATGTGGCGCAGCCTATAAAAGACGCCGCTGGCAATCTGATTGGCATCGTCAGCGTCGGTAAGCCTGTCGCTAGCGTATTGCCTTATTTGGATGATACGCGCAATCGTATGCTGATTACCGCGCTGTTTATGAGCATCGCTGCCCTGATGTTGGCAGGACTGGTAGCTTGGTGGCTTAAGCAAAGCATTACTTTGGTTACTCAATATACCAGCGCATTAGCTGAGGATACCAAAAAACCCTATTTTTACTTAGGTCATGAGCTTAATAGCCTGACAGATACGATTGAATCCATGAAACATCGATTGGAAAACCGATCTTATGTGACCGATTATGTCCATACCCTCACCCATGAGTTGAAAAGCCCATTGACCGCAATTCGTGCCAGCAGTGAATTGTTAGAGGATGATGGTCTCGATAGTAGCGCATTAGACATTGAAGATCGGCAGATGCTGATCCAAACTATCGGTGAACAAAGCATAAAAATGCAGCAGCTCATTGATCGATTACTGTTACTTGCCAAAATTGAGCAACCAACTTTTAAGCTAAACCAACAGCTGACGCCTCTATTACCATTACTACAAACCCTTGCAAAAAATAATACCGCCAAATTGCAACAGCAGCTTTTAGCACCTATTGACATCTATATCGATGATGCACGCTTCACTGACACCACAAGTTTACAGCCGAATATATTGGCAAATACCAGTGTCTTTGCTGATCAGTTCTGGTTAGTGCAAGTGCTACAGAACATATTAGATAATGCCATACACTTTGCTGAGAACACGGTCAATATTCATATTCACAATACAGTGCAGATAGTAACCATTGATATATTTAACGATGGCAAATTACTACCCGACTATGCCGTAAAAAAAGCCTTCGACCGCTATTTTAGTTTGTCGCATCAGAGCCAAGCCACTTATAGCGCAGCAAGCCAGCCCAATCAGTCATCAGAGCCTTCATTTGATAAGCAATCAATCGCAGAAACCAAACCAGAACAGCCTAGCACGTCTGGCAACACTCTCAAAAAAGGCACTGGCCTTGGTTTAACGTTAGTAAAACAAGTGATCGAACACCACGGAGGTCATGTTGCTATTAACAACGTGCATAGCAATGAAGGTTCTGAAACTGGCGAGAGTAGTGCTGTTAGATACCTACATTCTGGTGTGATGGTTAGCATTACGCTGCCTTTAGCTCGCGAATAAAATTCATTAAACTTCCATCATTCCTACACAGGTTTTCTATCTTATTATCTTACGATAGCGTTATTCAAATTCGTAAGACAGATTAAGGATAGAAATACGATGCAACACACACTTATTACCAACCATATTGTTAATAACAAGCTTATCGCAGGTCAATTGATTGAAAGCTTGCTAGGTCATAGTCGTCATCATTGCGCACAGATTTTGTCAAATCAAGGTATCGATAGTATTGAGTTTGGACATTGGCTCGCTATTCCCAGTCAGCAGGTATTATTGGTATTTCGCCATCAGCGGTGTGTGGCTATTGATGCTTATCAAATAGCGGCTTAAATTATTAAGTGCATATTATGATTACTATGTCATCACGAAACAAACCACTAAAATTGTTACTACTATTTCTTACAGTATTGTTTATTTACAGCGAATTTTTTGCTACTCATATTAAATTAATCAATAAAACAGACTATGATATTTACTCAGTAAAAGGCGAGTATTTTTCTAAAAGCACAGACCCAAGCTTAGAAGAGATAGACAAGCAACAAAGTTTAGTTATCACACCTAAAGGTAAGACGCAATATTCAATTCGTTTTAGTACTCAAACAGCAAAGCAGCCGATAGACATATCAGTAGGTTGGGGTACGCGCGTATATGATAATGATGGTGACCTTGTCCCAATTATAGAGAGTCAAGGTAGCGACTTTATATTTTCAGCAGATGGCTTTTGCGACTATGAAATTATTATTCATGAGCAATACGCAGAAGCTAGAGGATATAACAAGAATTTTTGTTATAGAAGAATATTTTTACATTCTGCTAAAAATATCATTGTCACAGAAGGATAAGTAGCTTCAAGGTGTAAAAGCTCATTGGTAAAGTTCATTACAGTTCGATAGCTTATAAGTTCTAAAATAGAAAAGTCTTTTACCTTATCAATGAAACCCATCGACAGAGAAAAGACTTTTCTTGAATAATTAGCTAAACCAAACGACTAAGTAATCGACTCTACCGGCTGCTTCACATCGCCATTTTGACCACGATGACGCAGGTAATGATCGAGCAATACAATCGCTAGCATGGCTTCTGCGATAGGCGTGGCACGGACACCAACGCACGGATCATGACGACCCTTGGTCAGCATATCGATCGACTCACCTTGCGTATTGATACTCTTGCCAGCGGTGGTAATACTAGACGTTGGCTTCAAAGCGATACTGACACGGATGTCTTGCCCGGATGAGATACCGCCCAGTATACCGCCAGCATGATTGGCAGTGAAACCGTCTGGTGTTAGCTCATCACGAGAGCTGTGACCGAACTGCCCAGCCACTGCCATACCATCACCAACTTCAACGCCTTTTACCGCATTGATGCTCATCATGGCATGAGCAATATCTGCATCTAATCGATCAAAAACTGGCTCGCCAAGTCCAACAGGGACACCGCTTGCGATAACTTCTAGACGAGCACCACAACTGGTGCCCTCACGGCGCAAGTTA
The DNA here is from genome assembly GCF_015864605.1 of Psychrobacter sp. SCQQ22. Lineage (NCBI taxonomy): Bacteria > Pseudomonadati > Pseudomonadota > Gammaproteobacteria > Moraxellales > Moraxellaceae > Psychrobacter > Psychrobacter sp. SCQQ22. Next base: position 17,491 of record NZ_JADYWZ010000006.1, on the reverse strand, counting down.
TCAATTAATGACTCAAAACGAGTCACCGCCTCTTTGTCAGCACAAAAAAATGGATTACTATTTACGAATTCCCAATCAATTTGGCTAACATCTGTGACGTTACTATATTCATTGCCAATCTGAGTCACATGACCACGGACTTGCACGCCTAGACGGTCTTGCAGATATTTCTTTGCAATAGCACCAGCCGCAACGCGCATCGCCGTCTCACGTGCTGATGAACGACCACCGCCACGATAATCGCGAAAGCCATATTTCATACTATAGGTATAGTCGGCATGACCCGGACGAAAAGTATCTTTAATCTCGCTATAATCTTTAGATTTTTGATTGGTATTACGAATCAGTAAGCCAATAGACGTACCTGTCGTTTTACCCTCAAAGACGCCAGAGATAATCTCAACTTCGTCAGATTCACGGCGCTGAGTCGAGTACTTAGACGTGCCCGGTTTACGGCGATCTAAGTCTACTTGCAAATCCTCTTCAGACAAAACCAAACCGGGTGGCACGCCATCGACGATAGCCATAAGGCCTGCGCCATGCGACTCTCCACACGTAGTGACAGTGAAAACCTGTCCGATACTATTGCCTGCCATATCTATCCTTAAATAAGTAAACACAACTTATGCTTATTTTATCAATCGTTTGTGACTGTGACGAAAATGACCGATTGTTATGATAATCAGTACCTAGTCACGACCCATATTTGACTATTGAATGCTGTCTAATAGCTGTACATAAGAGGCAAACAACTGACGATGGGTCATGAGCTCATCATAGGTAATCGCAAAAACACCATGACCGCCGTGGGCAAACTTTAACCAGTCAAGCTGGATTTCAGGATAGGCTTGTTTTAATGCCCATTCGCTATCGCCCACTTCGCAGATTAGCAGACCTTCTGGACTTAGATAGTCTGGTGCTTCAAACAAGATACGATGTACCAAGTCTAAGCCATCTTGACCGGCAGCTAGTGCATGCTCAGGCTCATATAAAAACTCAGGTGGCAAGTCTGCCATGATGGCCGCATCGACATACGGTGGGTTGGTGACGATGAGCTCATACTGGTTTTCAGTAGGAATCTTCGCAAACAGATCTGATTCAATCACATTAACCTGATGACCAAGATCATGATGATCAACGTTGACCATCGCTACTTCCAGCGCACCTTTATCGATATCGACAGCATCAACCAATGCATCGACGAAACGGGTCGCAAGCGCGATAGCAATACAGCCAGAACCGGTACACATATCCAAAATACGCTCAGGCTGCGACAGTTGCTTGACGTCTAAACCATGATCGTAAAATGCTGCGCCTTGCTCGTTAGGACTGATTCCTAAAGGCTTGGCCAATTCAGTCACCTCAAAGTAAGGATGAAACTGCTGACGTATCAATTCTGCTATCGGTGAACGTGGAATCAAAACACGCTCATCGACATAAAAAGGCAAATCACAGAAGTATGACAAGTTAATCAAATAACTGAGTGGCTTACGTTCAGCGATGCGCTCTTCTAGCAGGCTTAGCACTAGCTGTTTCTCTGAAGTCGTCAAACGACAATCAAGAATCTGCTCGTTCGCTGACCAGTCTAGAGACAATGAATGCAATACAATGGCAGACGCCTCTGCGAATTCATCGGTAGTACCTTGGGCGACAACCACATCATAATTGCGTAGTTGAGTCACTGAAAAACGAATGAAATCGCGAATACTAACGAGCTGCTCTCGCGCTTCTTCTAGCTCTGCATGCAAATTGGCAAATTGATCGTCCTCACCGAGAAGCCCAGACTCCAAATCAAACGCCATATTATCTTCTAGACTATCGTCATTGAAGTACTGGTTTTGAAACTCTTCTGCGCTCATTGTTTGGTCTTCTGACATATCATACCTTGCTGATTACATGTTCGTTGACGACATGTGGGTGGGTTAAATCGCTTCTACTAAAAGCCGATCTATTAATTAATATTCTAATTATACATTATAGACATAAACACTAAGTAGCGCCAATATTTGCATTTTTGTGTTTGTAGAGATAATAGGAAATGTAATTAACTTCAGTCATATCATGAGCTATTACCCTATCTAAACTCTCGCTCAGTTATTACCCAACTGTAGTGAATACGTCAGCAGTTGACGTTTGGCAAGCATTAAGTGAAAAAAGATGTGTCTAAAGTTTGCGAAGCATCCAAATTATGCGCATAATAGCCACATTAGTACCAACTACAAGTGATTCAACATGATGAAAATAAAGCCTATTATTACTGCTATTTCTATCGCTGCTGTCAGCGTTAGTGCCATTGCTGCCACTGCCGATACGACTCGCACATTGCCAGTACGTACAGCGGATTCGCTTGCGAAAAAAGTTAGCCTCAATGTGCAAGAAAATCGCAGCAACTCGTTAGACAGTCGTACAGCGACTGACAACATGACGCAGCTAATCGATTCAAAACAAGCACCGAAAGCGGCGGCGCCTGATAATATGAGCGCAGCTGAGCTGATGCGTAAAGATGAGCAGGCTGACCGTACTGACGATATAAGCGAAGGTCAAGCGGTTGCTGCTCCTAGCAACCTAGCCTCTATCGATTCATCTGATCCACTTTCTTTTGAATTGCCTGAAAACGAAAAACGTCAAGACTTTAGTGATGACCCTACCATCAAAAATATCGAAGACAAAGATGGTAAAAGACACACTACCTTGAACCTATCAAACTATGCCAAGCAAGTGAATAGTTCTGTCTGGTCACCAAACATGAAAGTCAACTCAGCGATGACTATCAAGATGCAAGCGTTACTCGATTGGAACCATGCTTCTCCTGGTCCTATCGATGGTGGTTGGGGTATGAACAGTAAAAAAGCCCTTATCAACTTTCAAACCATGAAGGGTTTGACTGCTAACGGTAAAATGGACCAAAAAACATGGGATGCTTTGATCAAAAACATTCCTGCTAATAAGCCCGTACTGGTCACCTATACGCTGACTAAAGCAGATCTTGATACCAACTTTGCGACTACTCCTTCTGGTTCAGAAGCCAAGTCAAAAATGAAAGGTTTGTATTATCAAGACATCAAAGAGATGCTCGGCGAACGTTTCCACATGGACGTACGCTACCTTGATAAGTTGAACAAGAACAAAGAGTACAAAGTCGGTGAAACCATCACAGTATTGAACAACCGTGGCGAGCTTAACCAACGTATCAACCGTATTGTTGCTAACAAAGCAGACCAAACCCTGTATGCATACAATGGTGACAAACTGGTTGCTACCTATCCGACGACTGTCGGTAGTGCTGCTACACCATCACCAAAAGGTACGTTCAAGATCATCAATAAAGTGAAAATGCCTTGGTATAAGTCAACAGTCGGCGAAGGTGCTCAAAAGAAAGTGCATATGATCGCACCAGGACCAAATAATCCAGTAGGCGTTGTTTGGATGGGATTGTCTAAACCTTCTTATGGTTTACATGGCTCACCAGTACCTGAAGGCATCAGTCGTCAAGGGTCAGCAGGTTGTGTGCGTTTGACCAACTGGGATGTACTAGAGGTCTATGCAAACGTTGAAAATGGCGCAGTAGTCGAACTTCAATAACACTCCACTATTATAGTGACCAAAAAAGACCTTGAACTATATCAAGGTCTTTTTTTATGTCTGACTATAAATGATGGTTGAATACCCTCAAGATATCTTAAAGCGTGTTAAACATTCAATCGTGGCGCTGACAGAGACTATCTGTGAGTGTTCAAAATGTCCTACACTTTATACCCTTCCTCATTGCCAGTGATACTACCGACTTTTTTGGTAAAGAATAACCCTGCTGGGATAGATACCAAAATGCCCAATGCGACTGCTATTTGCACATGCAATATCTCATTAAAACCTGTTACTAACGTGGCAACTATAAACACACCAATGGTAACGGTTGCTGCTATTGAATAAATGACAGAAAATAATGGCCAGTTCATAAGATACTCCTTACTTTTATTATGGATATAGTACCTTTATACACTAAACCCACATTAAAAGTAAGTATTTAATATAGACCCATAGAGTAGCCATAACAGATGATTCAGAGCAAAAGCCATGTTAATATTAAGGTTTTTTCTGGTAGTCTCAATATCATAAATATTACCTTTCAGCTATTATCAGTTACCGACTAACTTCTCTTCTTGTTCGCAAAAAACTCATACACCTTCCTCTATTTATCATTACAATAATGATTTTCTTTGTCTTTCTAAAAAAGCTACCTGCTATGACCTCATCTGAAGAAAAACCGCCTAATGATACGAGTACTACCAAACAATCATTAGCGATGACTAAGCCTGAAAAAGAAAACGCTATGGTCGCGAATGAGACTGATAGCTCTGAGCCAGACAGTACTGCAAAAAATGCTGAACCTTCAGAGTATTTAGAGCATCATGACGAAAATGAATCCGATAAGGACATGGCAGATACACAAAATCCTGACGCAAAAGTAATCATAGAATCGATCAGTCCAGATGTAGCAGTTGCGACATTAGAGACACCTGATACCACAACACCTGAATCCAACACCTCTGAAGATAAATCACGGCCTTCTACTGAAGACTTAACACCAGAGACTGAACCAGATTCAAACCATACTGATATTGAACATACTCACCTAGAAAATCCTGAATCTACAAAAAAAAGTCAAGATTATGATGACAGCACTACGCAAACCTCTCAAGAGGAAGCCGACGCTGAAGTAACAGTTTCTGATAGTGATATAGAAGACAGCTCGATAGAACAGAGTGTGGATTCAGAGCAATCCGTAAATGAATCAACAAACGCTATTGCAAATAAGCATAAGAGTGCTACAACACAAAGCAGTCAGCATAATAAAGACAATGCTCAAAAAGTCACCATAAAGGATGAGACCAACAATCAAACAGATCAAGATAGCGAAGACCTAGAGGAAGAAGTTAAAGAACAAAAGGAAGCCAAACTAGAATCTTATAAGCAGTTTGTTGCCGAGCAATTTAGCAATCAAAAAGTAGACTATCCAGAAGTCCGAGTAAGAATTGAAGCCAATGCGCTGCCTAGTAAAATGTATTTCATCATGAACATACTGTCTGCCATTATCGCCAGTTATGGACTGGTGACCAACTCAGCAGCGGTGGTCATTGGAGCTATGTTAGTGGCCATGATGCTAGGACCGATTACTGGTGTCGCATTAGCCATTATTGACCATCGTATGCCGCTACTGCGCAGGTCACTTATCACCATGCTCATCGGTGTGTCATTGGTGATATTGGTTGGCTTTATCGTGGGCTGGCTACACAAAGACCAGCCTTTAACAGCAGAAATACTGTCCCGTACTCAGCCAACATCCATGGATTTGATGATTGCTCTAGCAGGTGGTACTGCTGGTGCTTATGCGATGGTCTCGCCGCACCTCTCGGTTGCCGTTGTGGGCGTAGCCGTTGCCACAGCACTAGTGCCACCACTGGCTGCTAGTGGTATTTTATTGGCTAATGGTGAGCTACAGCTCGGACTCGGTGCATTTTTATTAGCCATCACCAATATTATTGCCATTCAATTTACCAATGCCTTAGTGCTTTGGCTGCTAGGGTTCCGCCGCTTGGTTGATGATGACTATAAATCAAATACTTACTTAACTTTTTTGCGACGTAACGCTGTGACTTTATTATTGCTAGGTGGCTTGGGTACTTATTTGACCATCAATCTACAGACCAATGCCAAACAGCAAGTGTTTGAGAGTAGCGTCAAAGAAACCATCAATAGTTATTTTATTGATAAGGGCAACGTGCTAACCAATACCCAATTCGAAACTGTCGATGACAACCAAGTCGTACGTGCTGTTATTCGCGGGGAGACAACGCCTAGCTCATACGATGTCCGTCAAATTGAATTAGCAATTACCCAAGATATGGTGACAAACTTTCCCAAATATTTACCCATTAAACTACAACTGCGCTACTTGCCAGTACAGGTGATTGAATCCAATCCATTGATACAAGATAGATTGGACGAAACTGATGCAGCGATTTTGACCAACTAATTCATTTGCGAGCCAGATTTCATAATGCTTTAAAATACTGGCTATGGTCGGCTCAAGATAATTTGGATACAATAATGAAGGCAAGTGAAAGCACTACGACTAGTAGAATTAGCAATCCTGACACGCTATCTGTTTATATAGTATTGACTATATCCACAGAATAACCCTGCAGTTGTAACTCTTGTACCAAGAGCTTGGGCGTTTGTGCTAAAATCGCTTGCAAAATTATTTTACTTCATCTACTCAATTCTATCCGTCAGTAAGGAGCCGCTGTGAGCCAGCCATTTCGCTCAGCCGATATTCGCCAAGCCTTTATCGATTTTTTCATAAGCAAGCAGCACACTACAGTCCCATCGTCTAGTCTGATTCCGCATAACGATCCGACATTGCTATTTACCAATGCCGGTATGAATCAGTTTAAAGAGACATTTTTGGGCATGGAACCACGTGACTATACACGTGCTGTGTCCTCGCAAAAGTGCGTACGTGCTGGCGGTAAACACAACGATTTAGATAATGTCGGCTACACTGCCCGTCATCACACTTTCTTTGAGATGCTCGGTAACTTCTCGTTTGGCGATTACTTTAAGCAAGCCGGTATTGAGTATATTTGGGAGTTTTTGACATCGAGTGACTGGTTAGGAATTGATAAAGACCGTTTATATGTCACCATTTACGAAACCGATGATGAAGCCTTTGATATTTGGAACAAGAATATCGGCATCCCAAGTGATCGCATCATTCGTATTGGTGATAACAAAGGCGCGCCGTATGCGTCAGATAACTTTTGGACGATGGGTGACACAGGTCCTTGTGGTCCTTGTACTGAAGTTTTTTATGATCATGGTGCAGATATCGAGGGCGGCCTACCGGGCACACCTGAAGAAGATGGCGACCGCTATATCGAGATTTGGAACTGTGTGTTTATGCAGTTCAACCGTCAAAAAGACGGTACGCTATTACCACTTCCAGCCCCTAGTGTGGATACAGGCATGGGTCTTGAGCGTATCAGTGCGATCATGCAAGGCGTCCATGGCAACTATGAGATCGATTTGTTTATCCATTTGATGGATGCAGCAGCTGAGATTTTAGAGATTGATAATGAGCAGCAATCATCATTGAAAGTCATCGCCGATCACATTCGTGCCGTTGCCTTTTTGATTGCTGATGGTGTCACACCAAGCAACGAAGGCCGTGGCTATGTGCTACGCCGTGTAATCCGTCGTGCAGTGCGCCACGGTAACAAGCTGGGTGCAGATGGTGACTTTTTCTATAAGATGGTCGCACCATTGGTTGCTGAAATGGGCCACGCCTATCCTGAGCTAAAAGACAAGCAAAGCGCTATTGAAAATGCCATTCAAAAAGAAGAGACACAGTTTGCTAAGACACTAGCGCAAGGGCTGCGTTTGCTTGCCAGCGAGCTCGAAGGGTTGCAAGATGGTGACACGCTATCTGGTGAAGCAGCCTTTAAGCTGTATGACACTTATGGCTTCCCGCTTGATTTGACCGCTGACATCACTCGTGAGCGCGGTATTGTTATCAATGAAGCTGAGTTCGATGAGCACATGCAAGCGCAACGTGAGCGTGCGCGTGATGCTGGTAAGTTCGATGTCGATTATAGCAGCGTCATTCAAGTAGAAACGCCGACGACCTTTATTGGTTATGAGCAACTTGAAGAAGACGGCGTGACGATTGATGCGCTTTATCAAGACGGCAATTCAGCAGACAGCTTGAATGAAGGTATGGAAGGTGTTGTTGTGCTTGACCGTACCCCATTTTATGCCGAAGGTGGTGGTCAGGTTGGTGAGCTGGGCGAAATTCGTACCGCATCTGGTGTCTTTGAAGTTCAAGATACCAAAAAATCTGGTCAAGCCATTATTCACTATGGTGTTGTCACCATGGGTGAGATTAATGTTAAGCAAGTGGCTGATGCGCAAGTACTCTCTAGCATCCGTGCGGCGAGTGCCAAAAACCACTCAGCTACGCACCTATTACATGCAGCATTAAGAGAGGTATTGGGCGACGCGGTCACGCAAAAAGGCTCACTAGTATCAAGCGAAGTATTACGTTTTGACTTCTCTTATGACAGACCCGTTAGCCTTGCTGAAATCAGCCGTATCGAACGTCTCGTCAATGAGCAAATCCAAGCCAATACCCCTGCCCGTATCGAGAACATGTCGATTGATGAAGCCATGAAAAACGGTGCAATGGCGCTGTTTGGTGAAAAGTACGGCAGTGACGTTCGCGTGCTTACCATGGGTACAGACAGTATCGTAGATGGTCAACGCAAGCCCTTCTCTATCGAGCTGTGTGGCGGTTTGCATGTACAGCGTACTGGTGATATTGGCCTGTTGAAAATCACGAGCGAGTCAGGCATTGCTGCTGGTATTCGCCGTATTGAAGCCGTTACTGGCATGAATGCGGTCAAAAACATTCAGCAAAGCGAGCAACAATTAAGCGAGCTTGCCAGTCAGCTTAAAGTAAAACGTCCAGAAGTCGCCCAGCGTGTCCGTACCATGGCAGATAAGCAACGTGATCTAGAAAAACAACTAGAGCGCTTGCAACAAAAAATCGCCAGTGCTCAAGCAGCCAACTTACTTGATGACGTGCAGACTATCGCAGGTACGCCTGTACTTATCAGTATGTTAAGCGGTGTCGATGGTAAGTCAATCCGTACGCTGATGGACGATATCAAATCGAAACTTCCAGATAGCGTAATTGTATTAGTAGGTGACAAAGACGATCAGTTAGCCCTAGCAGCCAGTGTAGCGAAATCTGTCATAGCCAAAGTAAAAGCGGGTGATATCATTCGTCACTTGGCAGGTGAGCTGGGTGGTAAAGGTGGCGGTAAGCCTGACTATGCACAAGGCGGCGCACCAAAGTCTGGTAACAGTGCAGCAGTCATCGATGCCTTACCTGCTTGGATTGCAGACCAGCTTGGCTAGATAGTAGAGAGCCAACTGAGCAAAACACTGCATGATTAAATGTACAATACGTGATTGGTTATAACCATTATAACCAATCGCCATACATCTAAGCCGTACTAGCACTTAACGTGGTGACGTAGATATGATATAAAGGTCAACGTTTGAACACATTGTTCATTCATTAACTGTTAAGCACCATTAAATATAAGTACCATGGAATAAATAAAAGGCATATGGCGCAACTCTTATAATACGGCTTTGTCTATGCAAACATTGATTGAGCATCACATGGCGACATTGGCTCTTATTGATGATAACAAAAGGCCATTAATGAATAATAGGTAGATTTTTATGGCGTTAATAGTACAGAAATACGGCGGCACCTCGATGGGCAGTATCGACCGCATCAAAAACGTCGCCAAACGAGTCAAACGCTGGCATGACAACGGTCATCAAGTGGTCGTTGTGGTATCTGCCATGAGCGGCGAAACCAACCGTTTGATCGATCTGGCTCGCCAAATTAGCACTCAGCCTGATCCTCGTGAATATGACCAAATGGTTTCGACAGGTGAGCAGGTCTCTATCTCATTGCTCGCAATGGCGATTAAAGAGCTTGGTATCGGTGCACGTTCATTTACTGGCCGTCAAGTCGCAATTAAGACCGATAGCGCCCACAATAAAGCCCGTATCGAAAGCATCGATGATAAAAACATTCGTGAGCAGTTAGATGCTGGCAATATTGTCATCGTTGCAGGCTTCCAAGGTATTGATGATGAAGGTAACGCGACCACATTAGGGCGCGGTGGCTCTGATACTACGGGTGTCGCTATTGCGGCTGCTTTGGGCGCGGATGAGTGTCAAATCTATACCGATGTTGATGGCGTCTACACCACTGACCCTCGTGTCACCTCAAAAGCTAAGAAACTTGAAAAAATTACCTTTGAAGAAATGCTTGAGATGGCAAGTCTTGGCTCTAAGATTCTACAGATTCGTTCCGTAGAGTTCGCTGGTAAATACGGTGTACCTTTACGTGTACTATCTAGCTTTGATGAAAACACAGACGGTAGCTTTGACCAAGAATTTCAAGACAATGTCGGCACCTTAATTACGATAGACGAAGGAGATAGTATGGAACAGGCAATCATCTCAGGTATCGCCTTTAACCGAGACGAAGCAAAAATTGTAGTGCGCGGTGTACCTGACCACCCTGGTATTGCCTCTGCTATCTTGAGTCCGATTGGACGCGCCAATATCGAAATCGATATGATCGTACAAAACCTCTCGACCAATGGCACAACCGACTTTACTTTTACTGTCAATCGCTCTGATTTAGACAAAACCATGAAAGTGCTGAATGAAGAAGTCAAAGACGAGATTGGTGCAAAAGAAGTCTTAGGTAATAGTGAAGTTGTGAAAGTCTCACTAGTGGGTGTTGGCATGCGCTCGCACGCCGGTGTCGCTAGTCTTATGTTCCAGACGCTCGCTGAAAACAACATCAATATCCAAATGATATCGACCAGCGAAATCAAAGTCTCTGTACTGATTCAAGATCAACATTTAGAAAAAGCGGTTAAATCATTACATACCGCATTTGGTTTGGATCGCGAAGATGGCGAAAGTAAAATCGCTGGGCTATAATAGCCACCTATAATCCTGATGTGCTCTTTATAGTGGCTGGGCTATTATTTTAGTTAACAGTAATAGATTTGGCTGGCGCAGTTACCACTCATGGGTTACTAATAACATTCAATAATACGTTCAATTAAATAGGGTCTCTTGAGATCCTATTTTTATTTTTTATTATTGCTGACGTTAGTAGTTACCTAATAGTTTTGTGAAAACTCGTGACAGTCTCTGCCATGCCCCCTATAATGGGCTTTCATTTGGGCTAAATGAATCTACCTATCATTACCGCCATTGGCACTACGCTAATTATTTTAGTTATGCTGATATATAGTATGTTTAATACTGCGGTGATGTCCTGCAATTGAGAAGTAATCTAATGAGTAATAATTTGTTGATGCGACATAAGGAGTGTGACGCATGTTAATTTTGACACGCCGCGTGGGCGAAACGCTAATGATTGGTGATGAGGTCAGTGTGACTGTCCTAGGTGTCAAAGGCAATCAAGTACGTATCGGTGTAAATGCACCTAAAGATATTGCCGTACACCGCGAAGAGATTTATCAACGTATTCAGCATGAGCGTTCTGTACAGTCGCAAATGCAACATCTTGAGCAAGGCAGTTTTGCGCCTTCTTTCGATGATGAAGACTATTTTAATCGCTAATCGATATATTTTCACTTTTCTAATCTGCTCTGAGGTCATTTATTTATGAGTATTCGCCAATCAGACATATCGGCTCTACTTAATGGTTTGAACAAAAAAGCCATTGGATTCAATGATGTCATCAGTTTTATTGATGATTTTTATCGCTATGCACCTGCCCCTTTCGTTAACGGCATGGTACATAATGCAGCTGGTGAAAATGAAGGCAGTGCAAAGATTTTTGGCTTTGCGAAACTTCACGGCCTTGATCAATTAGACACGCTAAAACTATTCGGTGAGCATTATGCCAAAGTTCAAGCAACCCCTAATGGTACCGATCATGCCAATATTCGTAATTTTTTACATTGGGGTTGGCAAGGGTTTTTGATGCAAAAAAACCCACTAACAGTACGCCCTAGTGTCGATACGACTGCACTTTAATAAATCATCAAGCAATAAAAAAGCCACGCTATATATAGCGTGGCTTTTTTATTGTGATTTACATCGATAATAAATGCTTATTTATCACGAAACTTGACGGGTTGCACGGCCCCTTTAGGATTCGGCATATTAGGATAATGATGTTCATGCTCAACATCACATTCTGCTCCAACGACAGACCCATCGTCTTTTACTGGTCTATGGATATAGCCAGTACGCTCAGCAGGTGGTAGGTGCTCATGCTCCCAAACCATGATGGCTTGCATGCAAGTTTCACGCTGTTCAGCGGTTAGCTTACGGCCATCAGGCCACTTACCTATCTCAATCGCCATACGAAATTTATCAGCCACTTCTGGCGTCAAACTTGCCAATATCGTTTGCTTATCCATCTTATCTACTCTCCACTACTATTTTTTTATAGCATATTCTATCTAACGTTTTTATATAACGGATAAAGTTATTCGTCATCATCCATAATATCATCATCGACATCCAGACTGAATTCTTCAGCATGGACGTTCCAGTGCAACTTTGTACGACAGGCTTCATAAAAATCAAACCCTGGCGGATGCAATAGCGTGAGCTTGTCAGGGTGCTTGCGAATATAGAGCCGCTGCTCTTGCTCAAGTGGTACACTCGGCTTACCGTCTGCACTGACCATCGGCTGCGTGCGATTGTCTTCGTGAATACGAATACACACCTCACTGTTACCGCTCACTACGATAGGCCTGCTAGATAGCGTATGCGGGTGCATAGGCACCAGACAGATCGCATCCATACTTGGATGGATGATAGGGCCACCACCTGACAATGCGTAAGCGGTAGACCCAGTCGGTGTGGCCGCTATCAAACCATCGCTATGCTGTCTATAAACATCATGCTCGTCAATTTTCATCTGAAAATCAATCATGTGTACTGATTTCCCAGCATGTAATACGATATCGTTGAGCGCCATGTCTTCGTGGATAATCTTACGACCTTCTCGTATCTCCATGGTCAACAGAAACCGATGGTCAAGCTGGTAATCACCCATCAATACTTGGCGTAGCTTAAACGCCGCCTCATCAGGCTTTACATCTGCCAAAAACCCAAGCCGACCACGGTTAACGCCCAGCACAGGAACACGGTAACGTGCTAAAGCTTCGGCGGCATGCAATATCGACCCGTCCCCACCAACAACGATGACCAAATCGCAAATTTCACCGATGAGACTGCGCTTAACGATTTTAACTTTTTCAATCTCAGTGAGATTCAATGTTGGTAAGTTGGCCGTCTTCACATCCATAATCAATGTGAGATTCATATCATTGATCGTTTGGGCAATCTGCACGAGGCTTTGGGTGACACTACGCTTGCCTGCACGGCCCATCAATCCGATACGCCTAAAAGCAGGGTTTTTGATAGCGTGAAACAGCTCTGACTCATGTAAGTGTGGCAATCTGGCTGACTGCGCTGAGTTTTCCATAAAACGGCTCGGTATAACGTTAAAATACTAGGTAATGATAGCGATAAATGAGCGCTTAGACTAGCATGTTTATGAATTATCGTTGTTAACTGTCGTAATCGACCCCATATAAAAGCCATCATACGTTACTTTTAAACGTGTTTATTTAGCTACATAGCATCACATTATTATAATTTAATAAGCAACTACAGAATGTCGTCAGGCCTTTATGGCCGTCACGCAAACACAGTTGACAATAATGGCGGATTTGCTAAAGTAGCTGTTATCTAACTCATTTATATTTTATTATTAGGGACATATATATGGCCAATCCTATTGTCAGTCGCGCAGAACTTGCGATCGGCGGGAATCCAATGACGGTCAAGGGTGTTATTCAAAAGACCAGTCTATTACTTGGGCTATCAGCTATCACTGGTGTGGGCTTTTTCTTTTATGCACTTATGGCAGGTCTATCGCAGGGTTTTATCACGATGGCAGCCTTTGGTAGCATGATTGCTGCATTCGTTCTGGCTCTTTTCATCACTTTTAAGCCACAAAAAGCCAAGACTTTGGCCGTACCTTATGCACTACTAGAAGGTATATTTTTAGGCGGCATTTCACTTTTCTTTATGAGAATGTATCCAAGCGTGCCCGTGACTGCAATGTGTGCAACTTTTGTCACCGCAGCCGTTATGCTAGGACTATATCGTTCGGGTCTCGTTAAAGTAACTCAAAAGTTCCGCTCAATCGTGACCTCAGCAGTTATCGCTATCATGCTGGTCTATGTGGCTCAGTGGGTGCTTTCTTTGGCATTTGGCTCAAGCTTACCTTTCTTGTTTGAAGGCGGCGTTATCGCTATTGGCTTTAGCTTATTCGTTATTGTTATTGCTTCTTTCACACTGCTATTGGACTTCGATAATATCGACCGCGGTGTGGCAATGGGCATCTCTGAAGACTACGAGTGGCTATTCAGTATTGGTATACTTGCCACGCTAGTGTGGATGTACATTGAGTTTATGCGTCTATTAAGCTATCTACAAGATTAGTATAAATAGACTGTCTAACAGTAAGCTAACACAAAAAACCGTCTTTTATTAAAGGCGGTTTTTTTGTGAGTAAAGTCTTGCTTCAATTAGCGATATTTTACTTTCAAACCCTATCGAGCAACTTATAGAAAGCTAACTACCTAAGTCATCGATTGAGCCAATACCTCGAAAACTTTTGAATGACTCATTTGCGCCACATTGAACCGCATAAAGTTCTCAGCATTGTCCGACTGACTAAAAACATTGCCCGGTGCCAATACCACACCCTGTGATAAACAGCGATTGGCCAATTCGGTCGCATTATTATTCTCAGGTAATCGGCACCATAGGAACATACCTGCTTGTGGGAGCAGCCACGGTACGATGCCTAATTTAGCCAGTCGTGGTAGCGTATGAGTACGCGCGCTTACCAGCCGAATATGGATATCATTCATATGCTTACGGTAGCCGCTATCAGTCAACGCGGAGAACACAACGGCCGCTGCTAACTGACTGCCACCAAAGCCAGTGGCTATCTTTAAATCTACCAAACTCTCGACCCATTCTATAGGTGCGGCAATATAACCACAGCGTAGGGATGCGGATAACGTTTTAGAAAAACTGCCGATATAGAATACTCGTGATAACCCATCCAAAGCCGCCAATCTCGCTGCAGGCTTGACTTCAAAGTCTGCAAAAATATCGTCTTCGATAATGTATAAACCAGCCGCTTGGGCCAACTGTAATACACGGTATGCCGTAGCAGGTGATAACGTTGCGCCAGTAGGATTATGAATGGCAGCATTGGTGATGTACAAGCGCGGCTTATGCTCATCTAAAATCGCTGCAAAGGCCTCTACATCTGGCCCATTTGGCGTATAAGGAACACCAACCACTTTGACTCGATGAGCAAGCAGCTGTGCTCGAAAGTTAAAATAGCAAGGATCATCGACGACAACCGTATCACCTGGCGTCAGTAAAAATCGAAAAATCAAATCTATCGCTTGGGTGCCTGAATCCGTCAATATCACCTGTGACGGTTCTGCATTGATACTCAATCCTGCCATACGCCGCGTGAGTAGTTGACGCAATGCTAACAGTCCTAGCGGCGTTGCATACTCACTGATAATGGAGGCGTCAGCTTTTGCCACATTTCGCAAACCACGGCGTATACCCGCCTCAAACAGCCAGTCCGCTGGTAACCAGCCACAGCCTGGCTTTAGCGCACCATCGGGTGGCTCCAGTGACTGCCGTGATACCCACAATGGATCTACCACTCGGTCAATTTTTGGCGCTATATCTGTCAATGATAGCGGCGCTGTCGTCTCTGCCACGTAGAATCCTGCACCAGGCCGAGAGTAGATAATTCCCTCAGTTTGCAGGCGCTCATAAGCTTCAACCACAGTAGATGGTGAAAATCCATAGCTTTTAGCGGCTGCCCGTACAGACGGCAGACGTGATTCTGGCATATAGATAACGGTCGCTATTTTCTCTCTTACGTCAGCCATGACAATTTCGATACGTGTTAACTTATTATTCATATTTTTACATTTTTTGGTAGGTCAGCTTCTATGAAGTCTTGTCTCAAAATTATAGATGAGAAAATATATTGACTCGATATCCGAACTGTATGGGCTCTATAGACCAAACAGTTCTGTCTAATTGTACTGGATTGTATGTAGATAACCTACTGCGCTTTTGTTTTAATCATTGAACATAAAACGATGTAGAGGTAGGTGTCATTCTACTGTGAATCGCTCTAACCTCAGTCAATTCAATGATCACTCTTCAAAAAGCAGCGATATATGACCACGAAAAAATACAATAAATATTTGGCATTTGCCTTATGCGTAATAACGACAAGCGTCAATATCCAAGGGCCGCTGTATGCCGTTTATGCACACAATGATGGCTATGGCGTACTAGCAACTACGATAGCGTTTTCCTTTTATGTATTAGGCGTCATACCCGTATTATTAGCTTTTGGTGGGTTGTCTGATCGAATCGGACGACGCAAGACCATTTTAATCTCTTTGGCACTATCAATAGCGGCGACGGCTCTCATGTTGTTTTATCCGTACACGCGAGCGTTAGCAGTAGCGCGATTCATACTGGGTGTGGGAACGGCTCTGATGGCTGCTACGGCGACGGCCTATATGATTGAGCTGCTTGGCTCATCAGATACGATGCGTGCGACAGCGTGGGTGACGGCCAGTACGACGATAGGTTTTGGTCTTGGTCCTGTATTGACGACAGTTTCTTTGATGTTTTATGAAACCGATCAGCCAGCCAGTTTTTTCTTACTGCTAGCGAGCGGGATACTCGCTATGTTTTTGTTATATCAATTACCAGAGACAGCACCTAAACGCACTAATTTGCCCACATCTATGCTACGGCTACCTTATTTTAATCGTGAAGTCATTTGGTATGGCAGCGGTATTTTGATTTGTTGGGCGACGACAGGATTGGTGTTGTCAGTTATTCCCTCTGTACTGGCCACGCATGGACTCGCTAAGTATGCAGGGATATCCTCTATGTTAGCCATCAGTTGTGGATTGATCGTTCAGCCAATCGCCCGAAAACTTGACCCTCAAATCTCAAGCAAGCTTGGTCTTTTGATCTTACTACCAGCATATGCTTTGTTGGCTTGGGGAACGTTGAACGCCAACCTTCCAGTGATTCTTTTGGCTGCTTTTTTAGCTAGCAGTAGTTGTTATGGCTTTGTCTATTTAGGAGGTATGCTAGGAGTCGCACGCTCGGCTGGCAATGAGCAAGCACGTGCGAGTGCAGGCTATTTTCTGATGGCATATATAGGGCTTAGTGTGCCTGTCATCTTTACTGGTTTGATTGTGGATCGGTATGGTGCTGCTACTGCATTCTACGCCTTTGGTGTGTTTTCATTAGTTGGTGTGATTGTCTTGTTTGCCAGCCAGCCTATTTTGCAAGTTAGGCATCTTTCAACCTTAGAAATGAGAAAGATTAGCTGAGCAAACCTTAAGTAGAAGTAAAAGCAGCATTATTTTCCCTTGATCAATCGTAAAATGCGATACACGATAAAGTAAGAAATAGAATAGGAAGGCAGAGAATAAGGACAGCATTAGGACCTAAATGTTTTAGATGGTCTGTTCTTCTCTATTAGAAAGTCTAGTCACACACCAATCTGAGTTTTAGGTGATATCACAGACACAAAAAAACCTCAAACAATCTAATGTTTGAGGCGAAACTTGCTTAAACTCGAAAGTCTAAATTCGTTTTAGATATGGCGCAGCGGACGGGACTCGAACCCGCGACCCCCGGCGTGACAGGCCGGTATTCTAACCAACTGAACTACCGCTGCTTAGGTCTCTTTAGC
>NZ_JADYWZ010000005.1:0-260506 GCF_015864605.1 Psychrobacter sp. SCQQ22 | reverse complement strand
GAAGTCATCAATGCCACCGCCACCGATGCCGCTGATAACACCTCAGTAGAATCGAATCCTGCGAGTGCCCCTGACAGCACGGCACCAACGGCGCCGATTATCGCCCCTGTTATCACTGATAACGTCGCCAATGATGGCAGTGGTGATGTGCTCGACCCTGCAGAAACCATTACTGATGGCGGCGTCACTAACGACAATACTCCAAGTGTGACCGTCCCTGCTGATCAAGTAACTAACGGCACCCCGCAATTGGTCATTGATGGAGTGGTTGTACCCTCAACCTCTGTGACCAATGGCGATGGCAGCGTGACCTTAACGCCAACCACGCCACTGACTGATGGTGAGCATGACCTAAGTTACAATCTCACAGACGATGCCGGTAACGTGAGTGATGATGCGCCTGCTGTTAGCGTGACGGTTGATACCACCGTCATCATCGCTCAAGATGACTCCAATGATATCGATTTAGGTAAATTACAAGTAACCACTTATCCTTCAGTAAATAACGATAGCGTCACCGTACTTGGTGTCGCCGAAAGCGATAGCGGTACAGATGGTACGCTTGACTTTACGGTAAGTGAAGGCGCTAGTGGTACTGTTAGTATTGAAGTTAGTCAGACAGCGCTAGTCGCAGTAGCGGATGCAGTCAATATCGAGGTCTACAATAGTAATGGCGACCGTGTTTATGTCGGTACGACTGGTGGTAACCCATTGGTGGGTGATGTAATAGGTCTAGAATTATTAGGATTGACGGGCAATGACACATTAACAGCAGTCGTATCTGGTTTAGAGCCAGGAGATTACACTGTGGTGGTGCGTAAAAGTGAGAGTGCATTAACCACTTTAGTACAAGATGTGGAGTTGGCAGAGTTGGGTGACTCAGGCATCATTTTAGGTCCAGATAACCAAGAGGCTGTCTTAAATACAGTGGAAACCTCACTTAATACTGACTCTCCTGGCTTGGGAACTACTGTCAAAGGTATTCTGTCAGCTGCATTGCTAGTAACGAATGAGCTGGGTGTCGATGCGTTGGTGACGTTGCTTCAAGAAAATACCGTATTGAACACTTTACTTGGTGGTGTGGTTGACCCGGTATTGGATGCGGTTGCAGTAGCATTGCTTAGCAATACTTTAACGCTGCTTGAAACCACTGATGTCACTGCCACACTAACGGAATATGATTTTGATTCAAGTATAGCCATCACAGGTAACGTGATTGACCCTGATGGGTTAGTAACAGGTGAGTCAGGTGAGGATACGGTTACTGTTAACACTAAGCTGACGGACATAAGCAGTGATAATACAGTTTCAGAGCCAACATCTCAGCTTGTCGACGGTGTCAATGTATTTACCATACAGGGGCAATACGGTGTACTAGTGATTGACGAAAATGGTGACTATACTTACACGGCCAATGGTGATTATGCTTCGTCAGGTGAAACAGATGTGTTTGAGTACACTATCTCTAACGGTGCAGCAGGTAACAGCGATACCGCAAAACTTGTGATCAATATCAGCTCTACGGCACCTGCTGCGCCAATCGCAGCGGCAACTATCACAGACAATGTAGCTAATGATGGCAGCGGTGGTGTACTAACACCTTCAGAAGTCATTGCAGATGATGGCACCACAAATGACAATACACCAAGCCTTGAGGTTGCTGCTGGTGTACTTAGTGACGGTGAAACACTGCAGTTAGTGGTAAATGGTAACGTAGTTGATGCAGTACTCACTGAAAACGCTGATGGCAGCTATACTTTAACGCCGCAAACGCCTTTAGATGATGCTGAGTATGAGCTAAGCTACAACATCAAAGATGCTGTGGACAATGTGAGCGGTAACGCACCTGCTGTGACAGTTACAGTAGATACAACCTCACCGGCGGCTGTGGATAATGAATCCACGCTAAATGTGAATGTCACGCCCACCATCACCACGCAAGAAACACAAACACAACCTGTAGGAGGGCTGTTAAATCTTGGCGTGCTTTCGGATACGATAGATGTGAGTGTGCTAGGTAGCAACAGTGGGCTCACTTTTGTGGTACCCAATAACTCTACTGAGCAAGTGACCGTAGATGGCACTGGTTCAGCTTTCCTAGACTTGTCATTGTTAGGCGATACCAATTTTGACCTTGTAGTGTATAGAGTTGAAGAAGGTAGCACCGATGCTGTATTAGTATACGAAGAAGTAAACTGGTTGGTTAGCTCAGGAGGTATTTTGGGAGCTTCGTGGAGTGCGAATGAGCTGGTATTACCAGAGTTTGAAGGTGGCGGTACTTATTACGTGACACTAGGAAATGCTAGCGGGCTGTTAAATGTTAGCTTATTAGGTAGCTTATCCATCAGTACAGTGTCCGATGTGGTTACCAATTACAGCCCAGATGAAGGTGTCGATGGAACGGTAGCGGGTAACGTTATCACTGACTTAGGCGCTGATGGTACTGATACGGCAGCTACTGGTACCGTAGTATCAGCAGTCGATGGCTTAGCAGTGATTGACGGCACAGAAATAGTAGGTAACTATGGCATGTTGACCATTAATTCGGATGGTAGTTACAACTATGCGGCTAATTCTACGTTTACAGGTACTTATGGTGATGTAGATGTTTTTGAGTATACGATTACTGCACCAAATGGTGAGTCATCTTCTGCAAATCTAGAAATTACGATCGACTATGATTCTGAGAGTGGGGCAGCTGCAGGTCGTGTAAGTGCCAGTAGCTTCACACTTGCTGATGATGCAGCTTCTATTGATATTCCTGATACGTCATTGACTGTCTCAAGCGAAGGGCTTGATGTTCTAAGCTTTGAAAGCGAAGATCAAACCATCAGCTTATCTGATATCTTTGAAGTTGATGTGATAGATATAAGTGGCATTGGTGCGAATACGTTGACCGTACAAGCAGCAGATATTACAACCTCAGATGCGATCTATGTTAGAGGTGATAGCGATGATACCGTAGATTTAGGTAATATTGGTACTGATCTCAGTGATACAGATGGATCTGGTAATGCGGCAACGTGGGTAAATACCCAAACCACGACGTCAGATGCTGATGGGCAACAATATAATGTGTGGGCGCTGAGCACTGACTCGGCTACACAGGTCAATATTGATGTTGATATTACCAACATTATCTAACATTCAATAGTTGAACTTTTATCTTGAAAACGCTTCCAAAATGGAGGCGTTTTTTACAATATTTGTCTAATTTTTTTGAGCTATAGTGAATAAGTATAAAAAATAGCCTTAATATAATGGCTGTATATTTATATGCAAATACAACAAAGCATAAGGTGCTACAGGGCAGGGCAATAAAGACATGGATGAACATATAAACTCGAATCTTCTAGTAAAATATTTAGAAGTATTTTTACCATCTATTTATGATAACTGGACGCAGTCACATCTCACGAAGCTAAATAAAGAAACAGAAAGCAGCTCAGATGGCATAGTGTTAGATAATTTGGCCAATACTTTTGTATTGTCGGTATCTGATGGTTGCAAAAAAGCCAAAACGATTACTTTTATTACTAGGAATTTAGCAAATATAGATAAAATAGGTAGTACCAGTGATTTTTCTGATTTTGAAAAGATATTGCCAGAGATAATAGTAAAAATTGATAAGTTATCAGAAAAGTTTGATGCTCCTATTGTTTGGTTAAGGCTTGAGTGGCTTAATCAAGCTTCACTCACTACTTGGTCAAATTTTCAGCAAAGTCTAAAAGGATTTAAGCGCAATTATTATCGCTCAGGCGTTGCATTTGAAGGAGTGCGTGAGCCATGGTTATTGCTCACCGAAATGGAGCTGAATGCCAATGCATGCCTTTATATGGGTAATACGGTTTCTCATGCAGGGGTTAATACTAATAACCTGAATGTGTATCTAAAAGCACGCCATGGCAGTAGCCAAATTCCAGAGTTTAGCGATGATTTACCCATTATTAGTTTTAATACGGCAGGTGTATTTATCGATCAGAATACAGGTGAGTGCCATGACCTTCATACACAGCCACGCTTTAAGGGTCACCGCAAGTTGTTGCCACTATCGGCAGATACGACTCAGCCTATTATTGAGATGTCTACAAATTACTTAGCCAGACAGGTGCAGCCTTCTGGCCAATATGTGTATGGATACTTTCCTTGTTTTGGTCGCACGATAGATACTTATAATAGTCTGCGCCATGCCAGTAGCACCTATGCACTGATAGAAGGCTATGAAGCTTGTCATGGTTTTGACGCCTATCGTAACGATGAGGCTGAGCTTGCTTTAGCTAATATGAAAGTTAGCATTGATAATGCCATGAGCTACCTGATCGATGAGCTTGTTCAGATCTATGATGACAAAGCATATGTGATTGATACTGGTGGAGAGATTAAGTTAGGTGCGAATGCCGTTGCGATATTAGCAATCGTTAAATATCTGCAAGTGTTTAGAGGTACACCAAAAGCAGATGATTATCATGCGTTGGCAGAGCAATTAGCGCTAGGCATCATCGCGATGCAACAAGACGGTGGTAGCTTTGTACATGTCCTACATAGCAAAGACTTAACGCTAAAAGCGAAAAACCGTATCATTTATTATGATGGTGAGGCGGCATTTGCAATGATGCGTTTGTATGGTTTGACCAAAGATGCGCGCTGGCTTGATTGTGTCACTCGTGCGTTTGACTATTTTATCGAAGCCAAGCATCATCAAGCACATGACCATTGGTTATCTTATTGCTCAAACGAGCTAATCATTTATAAGCCTGAAAAAAAGTATTTTCAGTTTGCAGTAGATAATATTAAAGGTTATACCGATTTTATCAAAAACCGTGTCACTACTTTTCCGACATTGCTTGAGCTATCCATGGCGTTTCACAAAATGCTATTAAAACTAGATGAACATCCTGAGTTTCATGATGTGTTAGCAGGTTTTGATGTTCAAGGGTTTTATCAGGCATTGCATGCGCGTGCTAATCATCTTATAAATGGTTTTTTCTTTCCAGAAATGGCCATGTTTTACAAATCCCCGCAAGCTATTTTGCATGGATTTTTTATTCGCCATCACTCGTTCAGAGTACGGATTGATGATGTAGAGCACTATCTATCAGGGCTTATTGGTTACTTTGATTTTTTAAAAACGGCCAATTATCCAAAGCTTGCTACGAAAAAATATCAGTCAAATTATGATGTAATCCATGCAGATAACGAAGACAAAAATCAGCCAGTAGCATCAGATAGTCAGGATTTGAAACAATCTGTGTTAACAGCCAATTCGCTTGTCCTTGCAACTAAGGGTAGGTGGCTAGTCACACCGCCAGTAGATTGGTCTGCAACAGGATTATGCATTTGGCCACCCAGTTTTGAGTCAGGTCAGTTAATCGTGGCTCGAGGAAAAAATATGGCGGTGGGCTATTTGTCTGAAAAATCGATTGAGTCTTTAGTGAAAAAAGGCGCTTCTGCCATTATCACTGATGATGCCATAGCATACAAAAACTCAAGTATTCCTGTGCTGTACGTGCGCGATATACGTCAAGCGACTATTGCGATTGGACGATATGCTCGCCAAGTCTTTGATGGTCAGGTTATCGGTATTACCGGTAGCGCTGGGAAGACCACAACGGTGCATATGCTGGCACATGTACTGAATGGTTTCGGCGGTGCGAGCTATACTCAATCTAGTGCAAATCTACCAGTGGGTATTGCATGGAATTTGGCTTCTATGCCTCATTCTATAAGTCATTGGGTACTAGAGATGGCGATTGGCTCTATGTCTGCCAATACCAATTTAGTCCGCCCCAATATAGCGCTCATTACCAATATTGCTCCAGCACATCTTGAGTATCATCATAATGTTGAGACTATTGCTCTCAAAAAATCACATATTTTTGAAGGAATGGCGCCAGGTTCTCTCGCCATTGTTTGCCGAGATATCGAGCAGTATAGTTTGATAGAGCGTTTAGCAAACATATGGGGCATCCACGTTGTAAGCTATGGTGAACATGATGATGCAACAATTAAGCTACTCATTTACCATCAAAAAGAGGCACAAGCACAGATAGCAGTTGATGGTCAGACTTATCTGCTGAAGTTACAGGCCCGTGGTCAGCACATGGTGCTAAATGCGATGGCTATATTGGCCGTGGTCAACCATAATAATTTACCTATCCGTGAAGCCATTACTCGATTAGAGAGTTTTAAAGCCATGGCTGGGCGAGGGCAAGTACTTGAAACGACTTATCAAAACCGACCAATCACACTTTACGATGAAGCTTACAATGCCAACCCATTATCCATGCAGGCAGCACTCGAAACCTTTGAGCAACTACAGGCACCTATCCATCAAAAAGTATTGATTTTGGGTGATATGTTAGAGCTAGGTGGTGACAGTAGTAGGTACCATTTACAGTTGGCCCCTATCATTGAGAATATGAATTTCAGAGCTGTGATTTTAGTCGGGAGTCAAAGCAAAGTATTGCTTGATAAGCTCAAAAGTCTAGATATAACACTTTATCACTTTGAAGACATACAAGCCTTAAACTTGAAACTACATGAGTTTATTGAAGATTATGACCATGTTTTTATTAAAGCCTCTAATGGCATCGGACTCAACAAGCTCTTCATAGAAGTAAAAAACCTATTGTTTATCAGCAAGAGTTAGAAGTAGTTGAGACAAAAGATACTACTATTATGGAGGATTTTAATACAGACGCCGCCATACTGTATATCGTTGCTTATACACATGAAAAACAAGCTTATTACTTAGCAGTAATAAGCCTGTTTTTGATGGAGTGACTCTCGCAGATGTTCAACAAGCAGTTTCAATTTTTGATCCGGTTGTTTTGCCTTAGGATAAACCGCATACATTCCCATTCTTTTTCGTGTAAAGCGTTGCAAAATCTGTGTGAGCGTATTTTGCTGCAGTTCCTTATAAACAAGTGCTTGTGGTAAAAAAGCGATACCTAAATCGCTAAGCGTCGCTTGTTTAATCGCATCAAGATGGTTGCTATAAAACCGGCCTTCTATAGGAAGCAATTGCTCTGTGCCATCTATATATAGTGGCCATATATCGTTAGCCGCATTATCAAACTTATAGACCAAGCATTTATGATCCTGTAATTGTTCAGGTGTCTGAGGCGTACCATGTTGCTCCAAATAGTCCGGTGTCGCACATATTACCCACTGGCTATCTATAAGGCGCCTCGCAATGAGAGATGAGTCTTCAAGTTCTGCGGTTCTTATGGCCAGATCAAACCCTTCTTCTATCAAATCAACCAATCGATTGGTAATTTGTAAATCTACCGATATTTCAGGGTGTTGTTTGCAAAATTCAGCAATCGATTCGCTCAATACTAGATTGGCAGAGACCACTGGCATGGTGATACGTATGTTGCCCTTCATATCTTCACCGTAACCCGTTACCGCATTTTCGGCTTCTTGAAAGGCAAATTTAGCAATTTTCGCTTTGTTATAAAGGGTCTTTCCTGCATCAGTTAAGCTCAACTTTCGGGTGGTTCTATAAAGTAGCTGTGCGTTTAAGTTTTCTTCTAATCTTGCAATGCGTTTGCTTACGACTGAATTCGTCAATGACAGTTTTTCAGCGACCCTAGAAAATGAACCTTCATCAACCACTTGAACGAATAAAACCATATCGTCAGCTTTGGCCATACTTGTTCTCCAATTGCTTTAATGCGTCTTAGATTATAGCAAAAAAAGAAAATAATATTGTCCTTTGATGCAATATATCAATGTATTGACAAGGCGTAGAATATTTTAGGGCGTTTTGAGCATTTGACCATTTAATCATGCACTGACTAAAGTTGTCTTCGGCTTTTTTCAAAAATAGCTTTGACAAATTAACTGTGATTAGCAGTGCCTATTTATGAATGTTCAATACCTCAGTCGGCACTAAGTTATGAAAAACGAGTCATAAAAATTAATTTATGAAAAATTAAGCCATAAAAATAAATACTGACATGGCTTTACTCAAGGAAGGTCACACAATCAAAAGGATATGATTTTGAATCAGACAATATATGGACTCCTGGCACTATTGCCAATTGTTCTCTGTGGTATTTTGCTTATTGGCTTACAGTGGTCAGCCAAAAAAACCATGCCAATTATTTTAGCCGTTACTGCTGGGCTAGCGCTTTTCATCTGGGATATGACGCTTAATCGCGTGTCCTCATCGATCATTCAAGGAATGGTCATTACCGTCTCAGTATTGTGGATCGTCTTTGGTGCTATTTTCTTACTGAATACGTTAAAACACACTGGTGCCATCGCCGTTATCCGTGCTGGGTTTACCAATGTATCGCCAGATAGACGTGTTCAAGCCATTATTATTGCCTGGTGCTTTGGGACATTTCTTGAGGGTGCCGCTGGTTTCGGTACTCCTGCAGCTATTGCCGCACCTTTACTGGTAGCGATAGGATTTCCAGCACTGGGCGCAGTTTTAATGGGAATGATGATACAAAGTACGCCTGTATCATTTGGTGCGGTCGGTACACCTATTGTTATTGGGGTAAATAAAGGATTAGATACAGCGGCCATTAGCGCTCAACTGGCACAAGAAGGACTAGAGTGGGCTGACTTTTTACAACTGATTACCAGTCAAGTGGCTATTATTCATGGTGTCATTGGTACGTTCATGCCACTTATCATGGTGATGATGCTTACTCGCTTCTTTGGTAAAAACAAAAGCTGGAAAGAAGGCTTTGCGATTTGGCCATTTGCTATAT
The DNA here is from genome assembly GCF_015864605.1 of Psychrobacter sp. SCQQ22. Classification (NCBI taxonomy): domain Bacteria; kingdom Pseudomonadati; phylum Pseudomonadota; class Gammaproteobacteria; order Moraxellales; family Moraxellaceae; genus Psychrobacter; species Psychrobacter sp. SCQQ22. The sequence goes on along the minus strand of NZ_JADYWZ010000005.1, from coordinate 251,777 downwards.
TCGCAGGCTTGGCATTTACGATTCCTTATACCCTAACAGGTGTCTTTTTAGGGCCAGAGTTTCCGTCATTGGTCGGTGGTTTGGTCAGTGTCGCCATTGTGGTTAACGCGGCAAAACGTGGATTTTTAGTGCCAAAAACCACATGGGATTTTGAGCCGCAAAAGAACTGGCCAAGCGAATGGATGGGCAAGTTAGTAGTCAGCAAGGATGATTTGACGCCGAATTTAGATGGCAAAAACATGTCTACTGTCATGGCATGGTTCCCTTATTTGCTGGTTGCCCTTTTACTGGTTTGTTCAAGAGTGTTTGAGGGGTTTAAATCTTTTCTCAATGGTGCGACGTTAGACTTTGCCTCCTTATTAGGCGAGGCAGATATCAGTGCCAGCTTTAGTCCTTTATACTTACCAGGTGGACTATTATTAATCAGTGCCTTGGTTGCCGCCGCTTTTCAAACCAAAAAATCAGGCAGTGCACTAAACAGTGCATTCAAAGAGTCGGGAAAGACTGTATTAGGGGCTGGATTCGTCCTTATTTTTACGATTCCAATGGTTAGGATTTTTATCAATTCAGGCATAAACTTATCAGATGTGTCAAGTATGCCAGTCGCCAGTGCAGAGTTATTTGCGGGTACTTTTGGCAGTGCTTTTCCATTGATTAGTGCAACCATTGGGGCATTAGGTGCCTTTATCGCCGGCTCTAACACCGTATCTAACATGATGTTCAGTCAGTTTCAATTTGAAGCCGCCATGAGTTTACATATTTCACCTTCTTTAGTCATCGCAGCTCAAGCAGTTGGTGCTGCAGCTGGTAATATGATTGCCATACATAACGTGGTGGCTGCATCAGCAACGGTGGGTCTACTCGGTATGGAGGGTGCCACACTTAGGCGTACTATTTTACCTACCCTCTATTATGTGCTGTTCTGTGGCATCATCGTCATGGCTGCCATTTACCTCTTTGGTTTTCAAGGGCCTTTAGCATAATGAGTGACACACAATCACAAGTTAAGGAGCATTATATGGCTTCATCAAACCTTTTCTCATCAAACATAACGTATCCGGACACACTCCGTCCTGATCTAGTGTTAGAGAAGCTAACGCATTTACTGGGAGCCAGTAATGTACAGGCTGATCCAGAGAAAAACGAGCACTATAGAATGGGGTGGCGCTCTGGTGGCGGCAATGCTTTGGCTGTTTTGTTTCCGCAAACACTGCTGGAGATTTGGCGCAGCTTAGAAGTGTGTGTAGAAGGCGACTGCATCATTATCATGCAAGCGGCAAAAACAGGACTGACTGAAGGTTCAACCCCGAGCGGTAATGACTACGATAGACCAGTTGTTGTGATTAACACGCTTGCAATGAACCAGTTGTATTTGGTGAATGACAATGAGCAAGTGATTAGCTTGCCTGGGGCGACATTACATCAGTTGCAAAGTGAGCTTAATACCGTAAATAGGGCGCCTCACTCCGTCATCGGGTCCTCGACATTAGGTGCGTCTATTATTGGTGGTATTTCTAACAACTCCGGCGGCGCGCTGGTTAAAAGAGGCCCTGCCTATACCGAGCTTGCACTGTTTGCCCAAATAAACCAACACGGTCAACTGGTGCTAGTCAATCATCTAGACGTAGAATTGGGCGACACTCCGGAAGAAATACTCACTAATTTACAAACAGGTAATTTTGATAAAAGAGAACTGCCTGACACTGGCAAGCTAGCATCAGACAAAGAGTACATCGCTAGAGTAAAAGATGTTGATGCAAGCACACCAAGCCGCTTTAATGCGGATAAGCGAAGACTGTATGAAGCCAGTGGCTGCGCTGGCAAGCTTGCCGTGTTTGCAGTACGTCTTGACACTTATCCAATAGCGGCAAAAGAGAAAACCTTTTATATAGGCACCAACAGTGTGGGTGAGCTTGCACAGTTGCGACGGCAGATACTATCAAACTTCAAAAATATTCCTGAAGTTGGTGAGTATATGCACCGTGATATATTTGATGTATCTGCTAAGTATGGCAAGGACACATTCCTGAGTATTAAGCATCTCGGTACAAATGCCTTACCTAGATTGTTTTCTATCAAAGGCGCTATGGATGCAAAGTTCCATAAATGGTCATGGATGCCAAAGCATTTTACTGACAAAGTCATGCAGTTCATCGCCAATATATTTCCAAAGCATCTACCGAAGCGCATGATTGAGTATCGCGATCAATATGAACATCATCTCATCATAAAAATGAGTGATGAGGGTATAGCAGAGGCTCAAGACTTTCTGAAGACGTTCTTTGCTGCGTCAGACACAGGTAACTATTTTGAATGTAGTCAGGAAGAGTCAGAAAGCGCGCTTTTAAATCGTTTTGCCGCAGCTGGTGCCGCATTACGCTATGAAGTCATGCATGAAAAAGAAGTCGGCGATATATTGGCATTGGATATTGCCATACCACGTAACGAATTAGAATGGCTTGAAACCCTACCTGAAGAAATTGAAAAGCACTTAGAGATGAAGCTGTATTACGGGCACTTCTTTTGTTATGTGTTTCATCAAGACTATATTTTGAAGAAGGGCAGTGATGCACACCTTGTTAAAAAGATGATGTTAGCGCTATTGAGCGCCCGCGGGGCAAAATATCCTGCTGAGCATAATGTAGGGCATCTATACGAAGCAGAACCTGATTTGCAAAACTTCTATAAAAGTCTAGACCCAACCAATACCTTTAATCCGGGTATTGGCAAAATGTCGAAAACCAAACGTAACTGCTCGTGTTGTTTATAAGCGACACCTAGAACTGGTATTGGCCTGATTATTTATGAGTGGTTAAGTAGTTAAGCCACTAAGTGGCTAAATAGTTCAGTGTTTGTCTATTATAAATGTTCAATACGCACTAGGAAGCACTGCCGATGGGTAGTGCTTTTTTATTATTTCTCGGTAAATGTATCAGTGTTATCAAGCTTAGAGCCACACTTATTCAAAATGATTTTGTTATCTATTGTTAAATACCAGTCGATGCTATGTATAATGCAGCACTAGCATAGCTTTCACTCAGTATGGCTTTCACTCATATGCCTTTAATAAGAAGATTACATTATGTCAAACAAGCGTCCTTTATATATTCCCGTTGCTGGCCCCGCTCTTTTAGAAACTCCTTTACTGAATAAAGGTAGTGCTTTTTCATCAGAAGAACGTAGTAGCTTTAATTTAACGGGATTATTACCTCATAATATTGAAACGATTGAGGAGCAATCATTACGTGCTTATCATCAACTGAGCTCATTCACTGACGCTATGGATAAGCATATTTACTTGCGTAATATACAAGATACCAATGAAACCTTATTTCATCATCTCATTGAGCAGCATATCGAGGAAGTCATGCCGCTCATTTATACCCCAACCGTTGGTCAGGCGTGTGAAAAATTCTCGCAAATTTATCGTCGTAAACGGGGTTTGTTTATCTCATATCCTGAGCGTCACAAAATCGACGATATGCTACAAAATGCCACCAAACAAAATGTCAAAGTGATCGTTGTTACTGACGGTGAACGTATATTGGGCCTAGGGGATCAAGGTATTGGGGGCATGGGAATTCCAATCGGTAAGTTGTCTTTATACACGGCTTGTGGTGGTATTAGCCCAGCTTACTGTCTACCTATTTTGCTGGATGTCGGTACCAATAACCAACAGTTGCTTGACGATCCTATGTATATGGGCTGGAGAAATCCGCGCATCTCTGGCGATGAATATAATGAATTTGTGGACTTATTTATTCAAGCCGTTAAGCGCCGTTGGCCAGAAGTGTTATTGCAATTTGAAGATTTTGCTCAGGAAAACGCGACCCCGTTATTGAATAAATATCGTGATCAGCTATGCTGCTTTAATGATGATATTCAAGGGACTGCTGCGGTATCGGTTGGTACTTTGATTGCAGCGTGTCTAAATAAAGGTCAAAAACTTAGCCAACAGAATATCGCATTTTTAGGCGCAGGATCTGCTGGTTGTGGTATTGCTGAGCATATTATTCGCCAAATGCAGCGCGAAGGGTTGACTGAAGAGCAAGCTCGTAGTCAAGTATTCATGGTTGATCGCTATGGTTTATTGACAGATGGTATGACAGAGCTACAAAAATTCCAAGAACCGTTAGTACAAAAAGAATCAGCTGTTGCAAGCTGGGATAAAAGTAAGAAACTCGGCTTAGCACAAGTGGTTAAACAAGCAAAAATTACCGTATTATTTGGTGTTAGCGGACAAAAAGGTCTGTTCACCCAAGAGGTGATCGAATCGCTATGTGCTAATACTGAACACCCAATTGTACTACCACTTTCAAATCCAACTTCTCGCGTTGAAGCGACGCCGCAAGAAGTCATGAATTGGAGTAAAGGTAAGGCAATTGTTGCGACAGGTAGTCCTTTTCCTCATACTACTTATAACGGTCAGTCTTTTGAGGTTTCTCAGTGTAATAACAGCTATATTTTCCCCGGTATTGGTCTGGGTGTTTTAGCAGCACGTGCGACGGGTATCAGCGATAATATGCTAACGGCGGCAAGCCAAGCCCTTGCAGATATATCAATGGAATATGAAAAAGCACCTGGTGCCATATTACCACCCATTAGAGTTATCAGAGAGATCAGTGAAAAAATAGCTTATGCAGTGGCATTGCAAGCGGCTCAAGATAAGTTGGCACTACCTATCACATCGGAGAACTTACAACGCCGGTTAAAAGCGAATTTTTGGTTACCTGAATACCGTAACTATCGTCGTACTTCTTTCTAGTTTTATAAATTAGATATAAAAAACCTTAATATTGGGCAAATTATCTAAGTACAATACTGAATAAAAAAGGGAGTTGATGAGCCTATTATGCTGGAGAAGGTAGCTGGCTTTGCAAAACAATTCTTGTCAGTAGCCTGATGTTAATAGCAAAAAACCACCTTAACAGGTGGTTTTTTTTGCTGGTTTTTTCAGGATTGGTGAGTCTGGCTTTCAGAAAACCCTCTTGCAAAGCAAAAATTGCAATTTAATATTATTAGAAAATCATATGAGCACATAACGCAATAATCGGTAATGAGATAATGGTTCTTAATAGAAAGATTATCAATAACTGAAAAAAGCTCACTGGAATTTTTGTGCCTAGAATCAATCCACCCACTTCCGACATATAGATCAATTGAGAGACTGACAAGCAAGCGATGACAAACCGTGTTAACTCTGATTCTATTGAAGAACCGATAATAGCAGGTAAAAACATATCGGCAAAACCCACCATAATGGTTTTTGACATCTCTGCTGCAAAAGGTATATTCAATAATTCTAAGAATGGAATAAACGGCATACCTAAATAATCAAATACAGGGGTTTCTTCTGCAACGATTAAGCCCATCGTCCCGATTGCCATAACGACGGGTAATATTCCGATCCACATATCTAAAATATTCTTTAATCCATCATTTAAGAAAGTAGAAAAGCTTGGACTCTTTTCTGCTTTGTGAACCGCTTTATGTAAGCTGTGGGTAAATAACGTTTTTCCTTCAGGGATGGTTTCATGATCTCTATCACTATTTTCTACTACATACGTATCTTCAATTCTAGATAAAGGTAATAGTCTTGGTACGATTAACGCACAAACAATCCCGCATAAAGCAACCACCCCAATCATATTAAGAAAATAGCTTTCTAGTTTAACTTGAGAGATGACAACCAAACAGAATGTAATCGAAACTGCTGAAAAGCTGGTAGCAATAACGGCTGCTTCTTTTTTGGTATAAAATCCGCCTTCCAATTGTTTATCAGTTAATAACACGCCAATAGTGCCATCACCCAACCATGATGTCAGACAATCTACAGAGGACCTACCGGGCAAACCAAATAAAGGTCTCATTACTTTACTTAATAAAACACCAAAGAACTCTAATAAGCCAAAATCAAGTAGTAGTGGTAGCAATAATCCAGCTAAGAAAAACACGATAAAAAGTATTGGCATTAACTCATATAATATCAATCCACCGATACTATCTGAATATATTGCCTCAAACCCAAATTTAAAATAGGTAACGACAACAAAAAACGCACCAAGCATTCTAATGATAAGCCAAGGTGTTGTCACGTTCAGTAAGTTGTTTAAAAATGCATTATTTAGAATCAATGAAGGCTTCATGATTTTAGTATATAGCGTGCAACACAGTGTAATCATAATGGAGATTACAACAAGCAATGGTAAAACATCACCCATATAACCCTGTATATAATCCTTTAACACAGAGATAGGAATGGTAAATCCTTCTGCATATGATACAAACTTACCATCTACATAGGGGATTGGAAATACGAAAAGTAACAGACCTATTATAGAGGGTATAAAGAATTTTAAAAACTGTCTGGTACTGATACTGCTAACATCTTGACTTGAAGAACTAGATTTAATAATGTCCATATTATTGTTACTCGCAGTCCATTTTTTAACTAACCTAAATAAATATTTGCAATAAATACATTTAGGCTAGATGTTTTAACTCATTTTAAATATTTAATATTAGTAATTCTTTAAAAGGGACTGCGTCACTTTTTCTAAAATTTTAAATATTCTGTTTGAGTCATCTTTTGAATTGTTATACAAAGGATTGATTTCTGCCATTTCCCAACAGCATACTTTCTTATTTTTGATTAGCTCTATGTTAAGTTGCATTGCTTGTTCGTATGACAGACCATTCATTGCAGGCGTACCGGTTCCTGGCACATATAAAGGGTCAACGCTATCAACATCAAATGAGACATAAATGTGATCACAATATTCTAGCTTCTTAAAGATTTCCTCTACTGTAGAACTGATGCCTTTTTGAGTTATCTCAGCAACACTATATAAAGGGATTTTATGTCTTCTAATTAAATCCATTTCTTCTTCTTGATAGTCTCTAACGGCACAAAAGACCACGTTTTCTGGCTTGATTGAGGGTTCATCAGATGCCATGAATTTTAATTTTTCCCAATACTCTTTTTCTTTTTCAGAAAGCTCATTGCGCTGGCATTCTAGATTGTCAATGGCACACGCCATAGCCAAAGGCATGCCATGCATGTTTCCTGATCCACTGGTATAGGGCGAATGAAAGTCAGCGTGTGCGTCTATATAGACCACACCAATTTCAGCATCAGGATGCGCCATTTTTAGGCCGTGCATCGTTCCTGCGCAGCTAGAATGATCTCCAGCTAAGACAATGGGGAATTTATTCTCATTTCTTATATCTTTTATTTTATGTGCTAACTTAGAGATAATCGGTTCAATCACATCAGCATACTTTGCATGCGCAAATTGTGATTCCCCTTCATTATTACTATCATCCTCAATACTGTCGAATTGCAATTTTTCAAAATAATCTGCATTGAGTTCTTTTGATGACGCTTTTAATGCATCAATGCCTAGAGAAGCGCCTTTTTTATAGCCTGCAATATCTGAATAAACTTCTACTATTCTTATATTTTTCATTACATCAGTCATTATTTTGTCTCTATTAAATAAAATAATTTTTACATCATTTAAATTAAATTCATTTTTATATATGAAAGCTCTTGAAAATTAGCAGGTACATTTAAAAAACAAACATATCTATAACTGTTCAAGAGCCATACTAAATATAGAAAAAACTTAAAAAATAATGTTAGTTTTAAACACTACACAAAATAAGAGATACTTATCGTTTTGTAGTATTAATTACTGTTGCATTAATCACTTACGACATAGCCACAGATTCAGCTTCATTAGTCACTAGGCTATGATCTTTGCTATGGTCTTTCACTACCGAATATAAGTTTTTAGGGTCAGCTTGCTGAGGTATCAGATCTAAAATCTCATACCCGCCCTGCTTTTTGATCAAGTCGCGTAAAAAGACCAATGCCGTAAAGTCTTCTGAGGCAAAACCAACGCCATCAAATACGATGAGATCATCCGCTGAGGTTCGAGCCTGCACTTCACCTTTCAGGATGCGATGAAACTCAGTAACAGGGAAGTCGCTTGATAGATTTTGAATCTCTCCCTCAACGCGTGTCTGAGGCTCAAACTCTACAATCACATGATCTGCTCGCATCAATATATTGCTATCCAGTTCTGTTTTACCAGGACAATCACCGCCTATCGCATTGATATAAACACCTTTTGTGATTATATCGTCCCGTAAAATAGTGGCATTGGTTTTGTCAGCCGTACAGGTGGTAATGATCTCTGCACCTAAAACAGCTTCTTCTAACGTGCGACAAACAATGATTTTCAAACCTGAGTCTGCAAGATTATCAGCCGTTTTCTGTGATGCCGCTGGATCAATATCATACAAACGAACTTCTGAGATACCCATGATGGCTTTCATACCCAAGGCTTGAAACTCAGACTGAGCACCGTTTCCTATTAGCGCCAGTTTTGTAACGTCTTTTGGCGCACAATGTTTGGCCAACATAGCTGATGTGGCAGCCGTACGTAATGCCGTCAGGATACACATCTCTGTCAGTAAAATAGGATAGCCATTTTCGACATCAGACAAGATACCCATCGCCGCTACGGTCTGTAGATTTCGTGTGGTATTAATCGGATGACCATTGACATATTTGCAAGCAAACATCTCTCCATCGCTGACTGGCATCAACTCGATGACACCGTCTTTTGAATGCGAAGCAAAGCGAGAAGATTTTTCAAATTGATCCCAACGCAGATAATCTTGCTCTAAAGCATCCACTAGATCTGTAATGCATTGCTCAACGCCATAGTCATGAATCATTTTAGCCATCGCTTGTACACTAACGAATGGCACGCCTTCCTTGGGTGATACGATAAATTTAGACATTAATGCTGTTCCTTTTCATGAATATTGTTTGTTGAACCGACAATTAATATGCTACCAATTATAATTGTCAGTTAAAATGTCAATAACTTACTAAATATGGACGTATTTTTGACATATTGTTAAGTGCTACTTAGCATAATGTCAAAATTCAATGAAGGAAGCATTTTTATGGCGTATTACACTTATGACTCTTTAGATAGCGAACTGATATCTGAACTGCGACAAGATGGTCGAGCAACCATCTCAAACCTTGCTAAAAAACTCAAAGTTTCTCGTGCCACTGTCCAAAACAGATTGGACAGACTGATGCATAACGGCGCTATTTTAGGATTTACGATTCGAGTGCATGAAGCACTAGATAAAGAAACCGTCAAAGCGATGATGATGATTGAAGTGACCGGAAAATCTACGTCACAAGTGATTAGGAAGTTACGAGGTATACCGCAACTGATTAAGCTACATACGACCAATGGAGCATGGGATTTGGTTGGAGAGATACACACGACGAGCTTAAGAGAATTTGATGAAGTACTGCGTCAAGTAAGAGAAATTGATGGCATTCTTAATAGCGAAACAAGTGTTTTGCTTTCGAGTTTGTAAGGTAATTATATTCAGAAAAATATATTCAGCACTATTTAGAAAAATACGTTCAGCACTGTCGAAGAGGCCAAGCCAGAGACATATGCGTAAATATAATGGCATGCTAAAAGAGCATTTCTATCTATTTTTAAAGGAATGTGAATGGCGTTTTAACGACAGTAATCCAAAACGTCAATTACATCAGCCAAAACGATGGGTTAAAAAGGAACTGAATAATTTATCTAGGATAGCCCCTAGATAAATTTTTATTTGACGTGGACTGTATCTATTTTATATTTAACTAACTGTATATTGTATTTTTCTAAATTTTAGACAATAAAAAACCCTCACAAGTCAATGACTGTAAGGGTTTGAATTTGGTGGGCCCAGTAGGACTTGAACCTACGACCAAAGGATTATGAGTCCTTGTTTTTACAACAACAATACACAATATATAGCGATAAATAGTTGTAATTTTCGGTTGTAAGTCAGTTGATATAAGGGTTTAGGTTGTAATATAAACATATCTGTCAACAAGTAGATATATCTATCAATAAATTCAGAGTATCAAAATAGTATCAAAATGAATAGTATCAGAACTTTTTGAAAAGTAAGGGTCTACAAATAAAACTTTTAAGTGATTAGCAATAAAGGATATATCTTCCGTTCAATGTATGAAAAAAGTCCACATGTAGTTAGACTTGCGAATTAAAGTCCCTCAAGTATTTTTACGGATTTTGGCAGGGGTCAGATCGACTTATCAACTTCCGCAGGAAAGGTTTGAATATTCAATTCACGAATAGCAGTAGCTCTATTTTCAAACCCCAATATTAAGCACATCATCTAAGCAAAATACCAATTAAAGAAAAGTTGCTAACACTATGCACAATATAGTTTTGGCAACCTTTTTTACTTCTATAAAAATCAGTCATATCGTATATGAATTTATGATATTGATATTCTTATAACCGCACTAATGAGGTGGTTGGCATCTGACAAATCTCAAGCCAGCCTATGAAGTGATTTTTCTATAGCGTTAAACTTAGTGAAAGAAAGTACGAATTTTGAATATTACTAAAGAGCCATAAACATTTTCATTCATATAAGGACATCACTTATCTAGCTTAAAAGTAGCGAATCTATATATCGGATCAGACAATAAGATACTACTCTCGCTGTTGCCAGCCATTTTGACCTACAGGCAACCGATCAAGTAAGTCACATCTTGATCTCCAGTCAGATATGTGTATCTAATAAAGCTTTAAACCTATCGTTGTGCTATCGTTCTTTAAAGTGTAATAACTCATGCACGATAATATACTCTAAACAAGGAAGGGATTTTTAGCCAATTCAAGATTAAGTAATATTCGCCATTCCTCGATATCGCAGATACCCCATTTAGTTTTCATCTTTTGTACTTGCCAGCCACAGACAGTCCCATCGATCTGACCAGACCATTTATTGATTAAAATCTCTCAATTTAATGTCTACGGATTTGACAGCAAGGGTCACTAACTGATAATTAGAGTTATCAATAACATATGATGCGTATACAATGAAAGCACTAGGATAATCTTTTGACACGGTCTAACCAGAAGCATCTAAAGAGTTCATCAAAGCAGTCACTACTAAGTTGTTTACATTTTTGAGTGAAAAAACCACCTCGTCATAATCTGAAGGCAACTCGGCAATGGGTATCTTCACAAAACCATCCTTTCTTACTGCGCTTTCGCTCCATGCAAATCCGACACCTAAGTTTTGCTGTACCGCATCGTAAACACTTTCTTGAGTGTTGACGATATAGGTAGGGGTTATCTCTAAATTAATTTTTGCTAGTGCCTCATTTATAAGTTTTTGAGTGGTAGAGCCGTGCGTGCGGAATATGACGGTTTCCGACGCCAGCTCAGTTAAGCTTATAGACTCTCTTGATGCAAAAGGATGGTTCGGTGAGCATAAGGCAACAAGCCTTTGGGTAGCGCATTTCTTAAACTGTAACCTGTCATCCTTTGGCACATTTGCAAGAATGCCAACATCTACTTGACCGTTAACGACTCTACTGAACGTTTCATAGAAATTACCAAAATAGATTTCAGTCTGTAGCTTGGGATAGCGCTTACTAAACTGCCTGATAATTTCAGTTCCCGGTAGGGGGCTGCATAGAGCTACCTTTAATATAGCCGCTTCAAAGATTTTACTTCTTTGAATCAGCTGCTCTAGATCATCTTCAACTGCTCGTATTTTACTCGTTAACGATCCAAGCTCTAAGCAGTAATCTGTTGGCACAAGGTGCCTGCCACGTTGCATAAACAGCTTAAACCCAAGATTGTTTTCAAGCGCAGATAGTGCTTGGCTAATGGCAGATTGAGACACGCCTAACCGTTTAGCTGCCTGCGTATAATTACCTTCCTCAAGCACAGAATTTAATATGTTTAGCTGATTATAAGTATAAGGCTTTTTCGTCATATGACTACCGTTTTTCGTATCGATTTCAGAGATTGTCAGGCCTATCTCTGGGAAGTACGAGAAGTTATACACGATGAATAAGACTGAATGATTAAATATATAAGCTAACCTTATGTATGACACCAAACTGTCATACTCATCTCTTATATTAGTCACATGTAAACGATTAAAGCGTTGAGCAATTTACCTAAGTGTATTTGCTTGAGCTATTACTCACTGCTAATACCAAAATATAAGTTTGGGCTTAAATTATGTTAGAACTAAGAAATGTGACTAAGAAGTATGATGGAAAAGTTATTTTTGAGGATATCTCCTTAAAAGTGAATAAGGGTGAGATTGTTTCGATATTGGGCCCATCTGGCTGCGGGAAAACCACGTTGCTGCATATCATCTTAGGTCTAACCGATATCAATTCTGGTCGACTTGCCTATGATAATGAAGACATCACACGTGTACCTATGAAGCACAGAGGGTTCAATATTGTATTCCAAGACTACGCTTTGTTTCCTAACTTGAATGTAAAGCAGAATATCGAATATGGGCTGCGTAATAGACCTAACGTCAGCACACAAGCGGAGGTTGATGAGCTGGTTGACCTTTTGGAGATTAAGCCGCATTTGAACAAGCGAATCAGTCAGCTCTCTGGTGGGCAAAAGCAGCGTGTTGCATTAGCACGTACTTTAGTGATGAAGCCTAAAATTTTATTATTAGATGAGCCTTTATCTGCCTTAGACGGGGTTATTAAAGAGACCATTAAGGCACGTATTCGTGAGATTGCAGAGCGTTATGAGTTAACCACTTTGATTGTGACACATGATCCTGAAGAAGCGATGACACTCTCTGATCGTATTTTGTTGTTATCAGACGGCAAAGTAGCTCAATATGCCAAACCATCAGAAATCATCAAAAACCCTGCCAATGATTTTGTTAAGAGCTTTATCCTAAATCAGCTAAATATCAAACGTCGTAATATCTTGAGCCTATTTGAAACGGACGATGCGCCAGCTGATCCATTAGAAAAATACACTCAAATGAGACCTACACCAACTGGTAGCTCAGTTACTGAAGATATCAACGCCATAATCCAGCGCACAGCTGCTAAATCCATTAAAGACACTTCCACAAGTTAATCGCACTAGGCCAACGCTGGTCTCTCAAAACTTACTTATTTTGCGCGTAGGTCATTATGAAACTTAATAACTCACCGCTAATGAAAGCTTCATGGCTTTTCATTGGTGCGCTATTCATCGTCTTTATGTTTGTGCCTTTGGGCAAAATGTTGATGCTGTCATTTAATGTGGCTGATGGATTAGGTCTAAGCCACTATGTCGATATCATCAGCAGTAATGACTTCAGACAAGTGATGTTAAATAGTTTTTTTGTCGCCATTGTTAGTGCGATGAGTGCCACCTTTTTGGCATTTATCCTTGCCTATACGGTGCACTGGACTAACTTGCCAAAGGGTTTTAAACAAACCATTAAGCTTGCATCACTGTTCCCTATGCTATTGCCAACAGTGACTTATGGATTTGCCATTATTTACACCTTTGGTAAGCAAGGTCTACTCACTAAGATAATTGGCTTTCAGTTGTTTGAAGACATATATGGTTTCTATGGTATGTGGCTTGGCTACACCATCTATACCTTGCCAATAGCCTTTTTACTGCTTAACAATACCTTTCAGTATTTGGATAAGAAGTTCGTAATCGTATCAGAACTGATGGGCGATTCACGCTTACGCCAGATAGATATGACGGTCATTCGTCCTTTAATTGGTACGTTTGCAGCCGCTATCATTCAATGCTTCTTTTTAGCCTTTACTGACTTTGGTATTCCAGCCTCTATTGGTGGTCAGTACAAGGTTATCGCCACTGAGCTTTATACCCAAATACTGGGTGCATCTCCCTCGTTTGAAAAGGGATCTGTGGTTGCCTTATTTATGTTAATCCCCTCTATTTTGAGCATTCTACTGCTTTGGTATGTGTCTCGATTTAATGTCAGGTATGACTCAGTAGAGCATTTTGACTTGCCTACCTCTAAAGTCAAAGACAGAATTCTGGGTGTGTTGTCCAGCGGCATTTTGATTTCGCTGTTATTCGTATTTGCTGTGATATTCATCATTCCATGGATTAAGACATGGCCTTACGAGATGGCGTTTAGTACAGACACATTTACTAAGGTGATTGAGTCCTCGAACCTAATGCGAGTGTATAAAAATTCACTTATTGTTGCGACCCTAACGGCTGTTTTTGGCACCATTATTACCTATGTTGCCGCGTTGATATACGAGCGTTCAGGGCTATTCAAGATAGGTAAGTTGACGATCGAAAGCTCAGCTTTAGTGACCAATACAGTGCCAGGTATGGTTATTGGTATTGCTTATCTGATGGTTTTCTCAGGCTCATCTATATCTAACACCATCTTTATTATTGTGATTAGTAATATCATTCATTACTTCTCAACACCTTATCTCATGAGTAAAAACGCACTATCAAAAATGAACTTAGGTTGGGAGACCACAGCTTCTTTACTTGGAGACTCATGGCTACAGTCTTTACGCCGAATTGTTGTACCCAACTCAATATTTACACTTATCGAAGTGGCATCGTACTTCTTTATCAGTGCGATGGTCAGCATCAGTGCTGTGATATTCATTTCAGGTGCAAAGACGATGGTGCTTACTACAAAAATTGTTGAACTACAGCACTTTGCCCGCTTTGATGAGATCTTTATCTTGTCGCTGATGGTGCTACTCACAAATATCACGGCATTAATATTCTTCGCAGTGGCGCGATATCTTTATACCAGAAGCATGTATGGCACAACAAAAATAAAAGTGAAAAAAACCACAGTGACGACGGTCGCTTAGATATTTCAAAACAGTTTAGGCCTTAATGTGACGAAAACTAATTTAACCTTTAATCACTCAAATAATCAGGGAAAACAATGAATTTATTCAAAACGATAGTAACGGGATTGACTTGTGGAGTTTTAGTAGCAGGTTGTGGGTCGCAAAGCTCGGACGATACAGCTGGCGAGGAGGTGATTATTTATAGTAATGCTGATGAAGAGGCAGTCGAGGTTATTCAAGAGGTGCTTGATGAGGCAGGCTTTGAAGGTCAATACATATTTCAATCATTCGGAACAGGTGAGCTTGGTGGACGACTATTAGCAGAAGGAAAAAATATTGAAGCTGATATGGTGACAATGAGCTCGTTTTATATCCAAAGTGCTCAAGCAAAGAACCCAATGTTTAAAGCGTTAGCATTTACGGCAAATCCACAGATTGCGACGCCTAATTACTATGCACCTATCCTCAGCTTTACGGGTGCCATCTTACTCAATACCAAAGAGATGGAAGCCAATAATCTCCCCATACCTACCAGTGCCAAAGACTTAGCGAATCCTATTTATAAAAATCAAATTTCTATGGTTGATCCAAATGGCTCATCAACCGGTTGGTTGTTTGTACAGGATATTGCTGCTGAATATGGCACCGATGCTGAAGGTCAACAAATCATGAATGCTATTCGTGAAAATGCAGGACCTAATTTAGAGCTATCTGGCTCTGGTCCTCTTAAAAAGGTAATGGCAGGTGAGGTGCCTATCGGTTTCGGACTACGTCATCAGGCAGTCGCTAATAAAGCAAAAGGTTTACCAATTGATTTTGTGGATCCCAGTGAAGGTAATTACACATTGACTGAATCGGTTGCTGTTATTGATAAAGGAGAGAAAACAAATCCTAAAGCAATGAAAATGGCTGAATTAATTGTTACTAAAGCTCGCCCAGGTTTATTAGAGATTTATCCAAATATTGTGTATGACGGCGAGACAGTAGCTGCTGAGAATCAGATTGATAATTCTAAGACCTATCCAGAGCTATTAACTGCCGAACTGTTAGATAAGCACCGTGCTTTTTTCCATGGTGAGTAATTTTAGTTCAATCAAAATAATGCTCATTCATGCTTAGCTATATTAGTTCATAGGTTAAGCAAGTAGAGAGCTAATCAATAAAGATGTATGGGAAGAGCAGATATGACAATGAGCAAAATACTTTCTGATAAAACATACGATGTCGTCGTCGTAGGTGGGGGCATCGTTGGGCTGGCAAGCGCCTACGCCGCCGTTAAAAAGGGGCTGAGTGTTGCAGTTATAGAACGCCAGTCTCAGAACAAAGATGCTTCTATTCGTAATTTTGGATTTGTGACCGTTAGTGGTCAGCGTCGAGGTGAGCATTGGCAACGCGCCATGCACTCGCGTAATGTTTGGGCCGAGATTGCACCAAAAGCAGGTATTCAGATAGAGCATATCGGTCTGCATATGTTAATGCAGCGACCTGAAGCGGTAGAAGCGGCACAAGCTTTTTTAAAGACGGAAATGGGTGAGGGGTGCCGACTACTGACACAGTCTGAAATTAATGAAGCCGCGCCTTATCTGAAAAAGGGAGAAGGAGTGTTATATAGCCCGCATGAGCTCAGAGTAGAATCTAATACTGCAATCGCTAAGCTGGCTCATTGGCTACAAGAGACGCAGAGTGTGGATTTTTACAACCATACTACGGTGACTTCAGTGGAATTACCAAAAGTGCATACCAGCCGTGGTGTCCTTAACGCTGAGCATTGTGTGGTCTGCCCCGGAGCAGACTTTACTGGCTTATATCCAGAAGTACTCGCTAAGACCAAAGCCAAAATGTGCACACTAAATATGATGCGAGTTATGCCCAAACAAGCATTTAGATTAAATGCCGCTGTCATGTCAGATTTAAGCTTTGCCCGTTATGATGGATTTGCTCAGTTACCTGAAGCTACGGTACTAAAAACCTTACTTGACGATATTCAAAGTGTAGAACGTCAAGCAGGTGTTCACCTAATTGTGGTTCAGTCTGAAGATGGCTCACTCGTCATTGGCGATAGTCATGACTATAGTGATAGAGAACTGCCGTTTAGGGACACTCGAATTGATGATCTAATCATTAATGAATTTAAGCAGGTGATGGATATTGGTGAGATAGATATTACTCAGCACTGGTTGGGTGTATATCCAAGTGCAGATGACGTGGTATTTCAGACATCACCTGAAAAAGGCGTGGTGGTCGGTGCAGTCACCAGTGGTACAGGGGCATCAACAGGTTTCGCATTTGGCGAAGAGTTAATTGAATTGGTATTGGAATCAAAATGATGAATACAGTAAATAATAATATAACAAGCAGCAGCTCACATGGTGATAGTTTAACCAGTATTAAAAACAAATTTTTTGATATTAAGCTCTGTGTATTTGATATGGCTGGCACAACAGTAGATGAAAGTAACCTGGTTTATAAGACCGTATGTAATGCTATCAATGAAGCATTGAAGAGCACTGGCAAATCAGATAAGCAAGTGAGTCTTGAGTTATGTTTAGAATATGGTGCAGGTAAAGAGAAACGCAATGCCATCCGTGATATTCTGAATATGATAGATTTATCTAATGCTGATATTGAATCGTTAACGGATACGGCGTTTGCAGCATTTAAAGTCAATCTTGCAACTGCTTATAGCAAAGACACCTTGTCTGAGTTTGAAGGCATGTCAGAGTTGTTCGAGCAGTTGAAGGCGAGCGGTCGCAAAGTGGTATTAAATACAGGGTATGATGCTAAGACTGCTAATAAAATTTTGACTATCTTAGGTTGGTCTGTGGGGGATCAAGTAGATGCACTAGTAACAGCTGATGATGTAGATAATGGACGCCCAGGCCCTGATATGATTACTCTTGCGATGAAGCAGTTCAATGTTGATAACTCACAGCAGGTGTTAAAAGCAGGGGATAGTGGTATCGATATTGAAGAAGGTAGGAATGCAGGGTGTGGGCTGGTTTTAGGTGTGCTATCGGGTGCACAAAATGAGCAGCAGCTAGCGAAATATTCACCCGATGCGGTTTTAGACAAGCTGACTGAGTTAAAAGAGCTTATTTAGCTTAAAGCTAGGTCTAAGCTTCAAAATATACAACAGAATAGTAGAGCCATAAAAGTCATTACTTTTATGGCTTTTTTAATTTGGAGAAAACATCGCAGTTTCTGTGTAATTGCTGTTTAGATTAAAGGCTTACTAATACGGCCATCAAGCATAATCATAAAGTGATTTTCTGATGTCTTTAGGGTAGTCAAAGAATACCGTTAAGCCATCCTAGTTAATGCGTCAAGACAAAATAAGCTATATCAGCTGATTCTCTTGCCTGTAATGGCTTGGTGTCATGCCATAGTTTTTTTTGAAGGTGCTAGAGAATGCACTGTTATCGATAAAGCCGCTTGCTAGTACGATTTGGCTAATAGGTAGCGTAGTATGTTTAAGAATATATTTGGCGTGTTCAAGGCGCAATCGCACGTAATACTGTTGCGGTGAACAACTAAAATTTTTGTTAAATATGCGCTGTAATTGTCTACTTGATAATCCAAGATGACGGGCAATATCCTTAACGCTTAAAGGCTCTTCAAGATTGGTTTTCATCAATGCAATAGCATCTATAACATTGGTATAGCTACTGCTCAGTATTTTTGGCTTGGGCATATGTTGTACGTAAGTAGGCTCACGTATAGAGGTGATAATAAACATATCTTGTATCTTGGAAACGATGTGATGACCATGATGCTTATTGATGATATGTAAAGTCATATCCAATGCGCAAGCTCCACCTGAACAAGAGTATAGCTGCGGTGCTATTGTAAATATTTGGTCATTAAAAATAACACCTGGATAGCTTTCTTGGGCTACGCTGATGTTTTCCCAGTGCAATGAGGCTGCTTGCTGCTCAAGTAAGCCCGCAGCAGCCAATGCTAGCGCCCCTGTACACAAACCGCCAAGTGCAATATCCCGTACTGCCAATCGCTGAATTAAGGTAATGAGCTTACTAGACTCCAAGTAATCTGTTTGGTGTCCTCCGCATACAAATACCAAGTCGCAGGTTAATAAGTAGTCGAGTGGTGCAGTATGACTTAACTTAATACCGTTACTACTACTGGTTTTATTGTCATCGAATCCTGCCACCACCCACGAGTATAAGAGTTGCTCGCTCACATAATTTGCCATTCGAAGTGGCTCAATGATATTGCTGAACGCGAGCATGGTAAAGCCATTAATCAGTAGAAACCCAATACGCCTAGGCTTGTCTGTCATCTTTTTCGTTATCTGAGTCATCTTTTGTCGCCTTCAGAACACACCTCAAATTCTGGTTAATGTTAAGTTGTTTGTCCATATGTCCGATTATAAACATAAAATGTCGCTTATGAAAAAATACCTTATTAATTTTACCTCTATTATCGAACGTGTTCTCAGTTAATTATTACCTACTTTGGAGACGTTCCATGTCAGCACTAAAAGACCTCACTAGCACGTTATCTTCTACAGATTTTTCTCGAAAATCGATGAACTCATTAAACCTAGCCTCTTTAGATGGCTCATTAGATAATCTGCATCTCCCAAGTCTAATCGAAATTAAAAACGGCCAGAAAGTGCAACCGACTTTTAGTCATCAAGAATATGCAAATCGTCATGAGAAACTTCGTGAGTATTTAGACAACCATAATATTGCAGCGGTACTTTTCACCTCGATACATAACATCAATTACTACTCTGACTTCATATATTGCTCTTTTGGGCGACCTTATGGACTAGTCGTTACTTCAAAAGAAGTCGTGTCAATCTCCGCCAATATCGATGGTGGACAGCCTTGGCGCCGTACTGTGGGTGACAATAATATTGTTTACACTGATTGGCAGCGTGATAACTATTTCAAAGCCATTGCTCAACAAATTCCTCATCACGGACGTGTAGGTATTGAGTTTGATCATTTACCAATGGATCGCTTTGCTAAGCTCAAAGCTATCTTACCCAATGTAGAGTTTGTTGATATTAGCCTAGCATGTATGACCATGAGAATGGTTAAGTCCTCTGAAGAGATAGCGCTAATAACAAAGGGCGCTCAGGTCTGTGATATTGGTGGAGCTGCATTGGTACAGGCTGTTTATGATGGCGTGCCCGAATACGAAGTTGCCTTGGCATCTACACAAGCGATGGTGAAGGCTATTGGTGAGCAGTTTGGTCAAGTGGAACTCATGGATACATGGACATGGTTTCAGTCAGGTATTAATACGGATGGTGCCCACAATCCAGTGACCAATCGTCGTGTCCAATCGGGTGATATACTGAGTCTTAACTGTTTTTCTATGATAGCAGGCTACTATACCGCGCTTGAACGCACATTGTTCTTGGATAAATGTGATGCAGATTCACTACGCTACTGGCAGATAAATTGTGAAGTACATGAAGCAGGGCTTGAGCTTATCAAACCTGGCGTGCGCTGCTGCGATATCGCACATGAGCTGAATAAAATTTATGCAAAATACGACTTATTAGAAAAACGCAGCTTTGGTTATGGCCATTCTTTTGGTGTGCTCAGCCATTATTATGGACGCGAGGCAGGACTTGAGCTACGTGAAGATATTGAAACAGTGCTTGAGCCAGGTATGGTCATCTCTATGGAGCCGATGATTATGATTCCAGAGGGCATGCCGGGTGCTGGCGGTTATCGAGAGCATGACATTTTAGTCATCAATGAGACGGGCGCTGATAATATCACAGGCTTTAAGTACGGCCCTGAGCATAATATTATCGGTCGTTAATGTAGGGGAGTGTCATCAATAAATACTGTCTATATTGAGTGGGCTACCATGAATAATTTTCTTATTTTAAGCCCGCCAACATAGACGATGATGCACCTCGCACGATGCAATTATTTTCACATTTTACTTATTAAGGAAATAACATTATGGACCTGTTTCTTAACAGCTGGACGTTGTTTTGGTTTTTGACCATTAATGTACTGACGCTATTACTGGCAGTGAGTTATTTCTTCGTAGAGCGTCATAACAAGTAATGTAGTAAACGATACGAGGAATCGACATGTTTATTAATTGGATGATATTGTTAGCAGCAATTGCGCTTCTCATTGTATTGGCTAGTAAAGCGTCAAAAGTCATGTCAGCAGATGAGGAAAGTGGTTTTTTAGTAGCCGGCCGCTCATTAGGGCCTTTTGTTATGGCAGGTACTGTCGTGGCGACTGGGTTTAGTGGTTGGGGCTTTATGGGTTCACCTGGTGCCGCATACCAATACGGGACGATTGAGCTTTTAGGTAATTTCTTTTTTGCACCAGCCATGGTTGTCGCCGTATTATTTTTTGCGGTCTATTTGCGTAATAGAGCCATGAAGATGGGTAGTAGTACCATTCCTGAATTTATCGTCAATTTGCACTGTAATGATCGAAATTCAATATCTGCTCGCACTTTGCGTATTGTCACGTCTTTGGGCATGATTATATTTTTGACTGTATTTTTGACGGCTCAGATTAGAGCGCTTGGTATGTTGGGTAGTAGCTGGCTCGGTATTTCACCTCTTCTGGCTTCTGCGCTTTTATTGGTGATTATTACTATTTATACCATGGCAGGTGGATTGCTCGCCGTTGCTTGGACCGATACTTTTATGGTGATTGGGATGGCCACTGCTGCCATTTATATAGTGGTTCAGGTGTTCACTGATATTCCGTTAGCAGATATGATGACGCAGCTGAATGCGATAGATCCAAACCTTGTCAATCCAGAGAATTCTAACCCATATGGTAATGCCAAAGCTTCTGTTTTTCTAGTATTTGTCTATGCGCTTATCTTTAGTACTGCATTGCCCTATATGTCAGTACGTTTTTTGGCGATGAAATCTAATATCAGTATTGCCAAAACAGGCTTCTATACGGCCATTCTAGGGTGTATTTTGAGTTTGGTGCCTATCGTTGGCTTATATGTTCGTATCAAAAACCCAGGCCTGATCAATCCCGATGAAGCAATGCCTTGGTATTTAGCCAATGCCATTCCAAGTGTGGTAGGTAGTGTGATCACTTTGTTTATTCTCTTCGCTATGAAGTCTACGGCAAACTCTATCTTGCATACCTTGTCAACTGCTGCCTCACATGATTTGCGTTTGGCTATATTTGACAATAAACCTCGCACTGAGGCTGAACTATTGAAACTGAATAGATTGTGGGTCGCTATTGTGGCTGCTATCGCCTTCATTTCTACTTTCTTCTTACCTGAAGCGATGCTTAGCTATCTAGGCATATTCTCTAGCGGTACTTTAATGGCAGCTTTATCTGGCGTGCTTTTAGTTACCATCTTTTATAAAGGCTCAACGATGGCTGCTATTGCCTCTATTATCGTCGGTGCTGTTTGTAGTAGTTATCTCTTAACATCAGGTATTGTCGGCTGGGTAGAAGGACCTCTTATCGGATCAGCTGCATCAGCCATCACTTACGTGGTCGTTAGTGTATTGGTTCCTAATAGAGTCAAAGCCATATCAGAAGAAGCTGTCAGCGCTTAGATATAGATACTTATATTTATGAATACTTAACTGAGCCTAAGTTAACCGCTGAGTTTATTGACTGATAGTCATAAATTCAGCGGTTAACGTATTCAGTAAGGCTGGCAAGTACGAGTTGTATAGATAAGCTAATGCTGATTCACACTCAGTTATTTTGTACCAGTTTTATATTTACTTAATCATATTACGAACATTTTATGTTCAATAATAGAGGTGACTAGTCGTGGAAGCATTGAGCACCAGACCTATAGCAGTTGACGTCCAGCCATGGATTGGCACCATACAAATTGTTATGGCGGCCATATGTTGGGGCACACTTGGTATATTTTCGACTTATCTTAGTCAATTAGGTTTTAGTAGTTGGCAGATTACGATATTGCGTATCGTAACGGCAGCTATTATTGCTATAGCGATGTTGCCTAAGATCTGGAAACCATTAAGCAGGCTAACACTCGGTCAATGGTTTGGGCTTGGTCTACAATCCCTAATTGGCGTACTGGGTATGACGGTTTGCTACTTATTTGCAGTGCTTCATGTGGGTGCAGGCACGGCAGTCGCATTGCTCTATACGGCGCCGGTCTTTAGCTTGGCCTTCTCGCACCTATTATTAGATGAGCGAATTACTTATAAAGCTGCATTGCTGGCAGTTGTAGCAGTGATGGGCGTTGGTATGACTACGATGGGTGGCACTACTGAAGGGAAGTGGGGTATTGCCGTTGGGCTGATCTCTGGCGTTTGTTACTCTTTATATGGTGTGCTTGGTAAACGCGCCATGCATCATAAACACTCTGCACCGCTTGTCTTTTTTACGTCAATTTTGTTCAGTGGCATTGTATTATTGTTCATTCCTACCACGTATACAACTTATTATAAGCTGATACAGCTTCCCATTGTTAGCTGGATATATGTACTGGGCTTATCTTTGGTGGGTACGATTGCACCTTTTGCATTATATATGAAAGCATTAGAAAAATTACCGGCCACACGCGCGTCAGTATTTACTATCTTTGAACCTTTGACCGCAATATTTTTGGCAGTGTTGCTCCTGCATCAAGTGTTAGCAGGTATTCAATATATGGGTATTGTTTTGATTTTACTCGTTGCTTTATTAAATGGGCTAACAAATTCGACCAATGTACAACTGCCAAGATGTTTTAAAAGACAAAAATTATCGTAATTTAGTTTTATAAACATTATTATTTATAATGTGACTCTCTCAAATCAGTTGCTGAGCTCTCAAAAATAGTGAGTTGCGCTACGAGTTAATAGACAGTTATTAAAAGCACTCTAAATGTTGAGTATACAGCTTAGAGTTCGATGCCTGTATAACGCACAGAACGTATTCCCATAAACACACGTTATGATAAACTTTTTTAGCGGAAAAAGTCGGTTTAGGGTGGTCTGATTAAGCTATTGAGATAGTCATCAAAACACCACTAACACTTCGTTTGTACCATCAAGCTTATTTTGTTTGGAATAATGTTTTAAAGTGCTAGAAGCTGATGCGTCGTTAGCAATATGAAGAGTAAGCATGACATATGTCCTGTTTGCGAAAACGAGTGTCGAAAAGAAAAGCCTAATATGTCATCGCGTACTACTCTTAAGCCTTTTTATCTATGATTGCTTCGCTTATTTCTTGTGTATTGTCTAATTGAAATAATAATTAGAGCTATCAAAATTGGATAGATAATGAATATATCTACTCTTATTATCGCTCCAACTTGTGTTCTAGACCATATACCTATATAAATTTCCCATACAATACAAAGGACTATGGCGATTATCGTTGCCATTTGCACTTTGGTAATTTTTTTCACAGGTTTTCTCTCTTATTTACTCTCAAGACATGTTGGAAATGCAGAAGTATGTGCAAATACTTTAGATTGCTCATCCCATCTCCAGTATTTTTGCGTTTCTTCAGTATCGCCTGTTGGGGTCGGAATTACCCATACTGACGTTAGAATATTGCTTTCCTGTTTAAATGTAACATATGTGCCATTACCACCCCATTCTTTATCTTCTGGTAAAGCGTAAACCGTTCCATTTCGGCTATCGACCATCGCACCACTGACACAGCCTGAACCACAGCCCCATGTTATTACTACGTAATGGTTTGCAAAATTCACGTCCTGTTTCGCATATTCCCCACTAATCACAGTTCTATAACGTTTTGCAATTGGATGACTGTCGAAATTTATATTCGATTTTTCGATAGCTATTGGTTTAGCTTTTACCAGATCCGTCTCTTCAAGTACAGTATCAATAGCGGTAGTATGCATAAGATCCGTATTTGTACAGGCAGTCGTGAATACAGTTAATGCTAAAATTAACTGTATTTCAAAGTTTTTATATAGCACTTGTTCCATTCTATGACCCAGTAAACCTTTAAGAGGTGTTTAAAACTCATTAACCGTGTCAACCACAAACTGACGAGAAGCCTCACTATCTATCATATGATACTGAATTTGGCGTGTTTTACCTTGTGGATTGGCATTGCTATCGTTTTCTAAATAGAGTGGGAAACGTCTAACCAATACATTCTCAACCAATGCAAACGCATCATGACCCATATAACCTTGTTTGAGTTTATCAGTCAGCTCTGGATAAGAGACTTCACTCCATGACAGCCCTTTATTGCTCGAATAAGCAATCACGTCACCATATGAACCACTACCCACACTTTGAGTGAATACTAGAATTTCAGGATATCCATCGCCATTCATATCACCCACATCGGCACTAACAACAGGATCGCTAATTGGTCGTTCGATAATGTCTTCACCCATGGGCTGAATCTGCAAGATATAACCACCATTGCCGTCAGAGGTACTGGTCACTTGAGTAGAAAAATCACCATAGTTGAGTGAGGTAGCGTATTGCGAGTTATCCAATTGTCGAGTATCCAGCGTATCACTTAATTTTTGATATACGCCACCAAGCGTTGCACCGCCGCTACAATAAAAAGCTGTTTTTTGTAGATAAGATTTTTCGCCTTCAATGGATAAGCTATTGTCATCAAAGCGCAAATAAACGGGGTTATTATCTACCCAAAACTGATATCGTCCATCATTAGCTTTATGAAGTACGGTGTCTAATGTACAAGTAGGTTTCTTTTTGTCTATGCGAGAACGAATAGACAAACTAATAGTGTTTGGACCAGCATCACGTACGCTGATCGAAAACCAGTCATAACCCTCGTTACGTTTTGTATAGCCGTCTGTGACGTAATCGCCCGTTATATTGTTAGTATGTTTATCAGTTACGGTTGTTGTAGGTAGGTTTTTTTGTAAAACCGTTGTTGTCTCTAGGCTCTGCTTATTGGTGTTCTGGCACGCAGTCAGACTTAATATCAGTATGCTGAGCAGTAACGTTTTTCTCATAATAATTTTTAGTCCTTCAGAAGATTGTTATATAGGCAATTCATAATAAATTCATTACAGCCCACATCATTTAGCAATTTAAAAAACCATTATCCATTCTTGGCGTGGAATATTGGTTTGTACTCATTTTTCTCAATGGGGTCTAAGTCAGGGCACTAGAGGATAGTGGAGTTCAAAGCCTGTGACCGTGTGTATTCAGTAACCTTACCACTACCACTACCACTATACAGTAAGCGTGATCTTACCCACTGCTTTACCTGATTCAAGATGGTCATGCGCGCGCGCTACCTCCCAAATAGAGTAGTTACTATCATCTATGATAGGCGTGATTTTGCCACTATCAACCAGCTCTGCAATCATTGTCAGGATACGACCGTGCGATTCATGGTTGACGCCATGAAATAATGGAATGAGCACCAAAACACCGTGAAAGGATAAGGCTTTGAGAGCAACTTGCAATGGATCTGCAATGGGTAAGATAGTGGCAACATGGCCATTGAATCTAACGGCTTGAAAAGATTTTTGAATATTATCACCAGCCACCGTATCGAAAATTTTGTCAAAACCCACGCCGTTAGTATACATCGCCACATAATCATCAACCTCCGCTGTTGTATAATCCACTAGATGATCCGCGCCTAGTGTTTGTGCTAGTGCACTATTAGCAGGAGAGTAGGTAGCGGTGACTGTCGCGCCAAGTACTTTTGCTAGCTGAACGGCAATATGACCAACGCCCCCTGTTGCACCATGAATCAAGACATTATCGCCTTCTTTGACATTCATTTTTTGTACGAGTGCCTCATAAGAAGTGAGTGCGACCAACGGCAGGGCTGCGGCTTGCTTCATGCTGAGTGTTTTAGGCTTTTTAGCCATTAAACGCACATCAACTAACATGAATTCAGCAAGTGCACCATCAATACCGTTGAGGCCACCAGCCATACCATAAACTTCGTCACCAACACTAAATTCAGTGACGTCGGCACCTATCTCGCTCACAATACCAGCTACATCACCGTGTAGTATCTCTGGCAAATTCTCCGACCAAGGCAGCTCGACTGAGCGCAGCATGGTATCAATAGGATTCACACTAGTGGCTTTCACTTCCACAACCATATGACCTAGTGTTGCAGTTGGTTTTGGTTTTTCTGCCAATTGAAAAACTGCAGTTGTACCGATTTCTTTAATGATCATCGCTTTCATGTTATTGCCCTTTACTGGTGTGAATGTCTTATTGTTTGTTTCAGGACAATCAGTTTAGACGTTGCTAATCCAGCATACCATTACCCAGTAAACAAATTACTTTTGCTTTTTGAGCAAGCCATGGTTACAGTTAAATGGAATACCTATCAACTTAATAAAGGAGTGGCGATGAGCTCAATAAATCGATTGGCATATTTCAATAGTGTTGTCGAAACCGGTAGCATTTCAGAAGCCAGCCGCATCTTTGATGTACAGCCGTCTTCCATTTCACGGCAGTTAGCAGTGCTTGAAAAAGAGTTGGGAGTACGTCTGCTCAATAAAACGACCAGAAACACCAGTTTGACTGAAGCGGGGCACAAATATTACGAATACTCTCAGCGAATTGTGTCAGAGTTTGATAATGCCAAAAGAGCCGTTAATGATTTACAAATAACGCCACAGGGTAAGCTTAAAATCAGCATGACAGTCGGTTTTGGTGAAAGTATGGTATTACCATTGATACCGAAATTTATGTCGTTATATCCAGATATTGATATAAAAATTGAGTTAACAGAGCGGGTTGTAGATCTTATAGAAGAAAATATTGACGTGGCTATTCGAAGTGGACGCTTATCTGATTCGACCATGGTTGCCCGACGCTTGGTATTTAATGATTTTTTACTGTGTGCAAGCCCCCAATATTTAAAAAATAATGGTATGCCTTGTGGGGTTGACGATCTAGCTAATCATCAATGTATTCGATATGGTTATAACGGTTGGAAAGAGTGGTTTTTGATAGCAGAAGATAGTAAAAAACTGATGATTAATAGTCAGGTTTCAGTCAACTCCGTGAATGGTCAGAAGCAGCTGGTATTGAATCATACAGGTCTGACGCTAATCCCATTGTGGGCTGTTAAAAGTGAATTGGCGAACGGGTCATTGGTTCAAGTCATGCCAGATCATGTTTTTAGTCCCTATGAAGAACTTAGTGCTACTTACGCTATTTATTTAAAGCGAGATATGGTCTCACCAAAAACACGCGTTTTTTTAGATTTTCTGGTAGAGCACATGATAGCGATTTGAGTTTGGGTCTACAGCTTGATCGCACAAATTTTTATAGTCAACGCCTGCTAAATGCATTTTAACGAATATTGATATTTTTAAAGACCGAGTATGAATAGTTTATGAAAAAATAGGAGAGCGCCCAATATGCGTATTATTTCATATAGGATACATGCCTAGGCACTCATGACTTGATGAATACTTCTAAATTTAAAATGACTTATTATTCTTAAATATCAGCCTATGGAGCTTTCATGACATCTAAATTATTTATCAGTGGCTCAATTATGCTGGCCGTCGCTGGAATGTCTGGGCTGATGGAAAGCTTGTTTTATGGTGGCATTGCTTCTGATGGCGTGCTTCAAGACAGCTTGTTTTTACCTCTGACTTTTATTTTTTTAGCCTTAGCAGTAATCCTTTATTGCTTATCACTAATCATGCAGGTAAAAACAAGCGTGACAGGGACTCAAATGAACTAAACACTTATTCCACAACCACATTATCAATCCGTGTCATCTTTTCGCCCGCTTTAAACGTCAGAGCATAAACACTAGACCTGACGTTTTTATTTTGGTCGGTTTCGGTTGGGGGCTGAGGTATGCTGACATTGACAGTTTCTTGTCCATTATAGTGTATGTCAGTCAGCGTACTGTACTTTCCTAAGAGCTGTTGATTATGTTGAGTGATATTATTGGTGTTGTAATCTAGCTCAAAAAATCCCAAATAAAGTGAGCTGCTAGGAAGGTTTGGATTATCTAAATTAGACAGTGCTTCATCTGATACAGGGGTACTATTGGTTAGTGTATAAGGAGCGATGAATTTAAAATTTTTTTTATCTTCTGGGCTGTTTAACGCGGTGATATTGGTATAGTCCAGCGACGCTGAATAATTTTTATTATTTGCTAATACACCTCTCACATATGGTTTGCTACCTTGGCTGTCATTCCAAACTTTATTGACTTATCGAGCAGCACTGCAAAAATTGATACCTTGTTATTGACATCGACACATGCTGCTATGACCAGTCTTTGGTTTATATTAATAGCTTCTACGGTTTTTTAATCTATACCCCCATCGGCTCACTGCTTTTTTTAGTCAATACGTAGTGAGCAATCATACCGATACAAATGCCCCAAAACACCGAACTTAACCCCAGAAATTGCATACCGGATGCCGTGGCTAAAAAAGTAATCAGTGCTGATTCTCTTTGACTATCATCTTTCATAGCAACAGTTATATTGGCTGAGATAGCACCCAGCAATGCCAGACCAGCTAAAGCCGCGATCAGCTCTGTAGGCAATAAGCTAAAGACTAGCACAATACTACTCGCAAATAACCCTCCTAATAAGTAAAAGAGACCATTGGCGACACCAGCGATATAACGCTTTTCTTTGAGCTCATGCGCATCTTTTCCTGTACATAAGGCGGCGGTAATGGCTGCTAATGTAATAGTAATACCTCCTACGCAAGCAACAATTAATGAAGCAATGCTAGAGGCCATGACAATAGGTTTCGCGGGAGTGTCATAGCCACTTAAATTCAAGATAGCCATCCCGGGTAAAAACTGACCACTTAAGCTCACAAGAATAAGAGGGATTGCAAGGTTAAATGTTGAGTACCATGACCATTCTGGCCATATGAGGGTGGGTATGGTCATGGTGAAATCGATATCAACAGGATTCATCTTGCCAAATAACAAACTCAAGATGACGCCACATAATAATACCCAAATCATGGTATAGCGCGGTGCCAAGCGTTTGGCCAATAAATAACAGCCCAACATACTAAAAATGATGAATGGCATGGTATCAGTGGCGACAAATAACCCTAAGCCAAACTGAAATAAGATACCTGCCATCATGCCAGCGGCAATACTATTAGGAATCCACCGTAGGACCTTATCAAAATAGCCTGTCGCACCGACAGTGAAAATGACAATGGCTGAGATAATATAAGCGGCAACAGCTTCATTGATACTCATCTGCGGAAATAGTGTCACGAGGAGCACCGTCCCTGGAGCAGACCAAGCAGTAACGATAGGTGCTTTATACTTGATGGAAAGATAGATGCCAGGTATCGCTGTGCCTATCGATATACCCCAAATCCAAGACGCCATCATGGACTCTGACACTTGCGCGACTTGTGCCGCTTGAAAGAAAATAACCAGTGGCCCAGCGTAAGCAATAAGCACCGCTAAAAATCCAGCAACAGATGCTGACATTGACCAATCTTCTTTCAAGTCTCGTATTGAAGCTGTCATCCTACGTTCCTACAAGTTTTAAATTATTGATTTCTTGTTTTTATAATAAGTTTGAGTTCGCATGCGATATATGACCTCTTATATGAATAGTTGCCGAACAATAAAGCCTTAGCCACGACAACATATCATATCGACAAAAAAATAAACGTCCTTTATATCTTCTAGAGCATTGGCCAAAATGTCACCGTCTACCGTACCGACAACTTCTGCCTATCTGTCAGCCATAATGGTTGTTTTGGTGTTCTTATTGAAAGTGTCTCTAAGGATGATTCATTATGCACAAATGTATTTTTATACTACGTGAAAAGTATGTATAACGATATAAAAAATATCGTTATTAGTATAAATATAGTTGATTTGTGATAACAAGATGTAAATGCACAAGCGGATATATCTTTTAAGATAAAGCATGCATTTTATAAAGTATAAGTCAGATAACCAAAATGGCTAGAGAAGTATTAACCGATAATATCTGGGAACCGTTCCTTTGATGCCGATGGATATCCGCTCGATTTTAAAATCACTGAGAGTGAAGTCCATGACAACCAAGTTGCAGGTAAATTGATTGAATTAATTGAAACGATTTGACGAGCTGATTACTTTATCGCTGATAAAGGCTATGATTCAGAGGTTACTAGAGATAATGTTCGCATGCATGGCATGATGCCTGTCATCCTTAAAAGAGCGAACGCCAAGCAGTCTAGACCAGAATTTGATAGCTATTTGTACAAGTTACGCCATGTAGTGAAGAATGTGTTTGCGAGACTCAAGCATTTTCGTAGCATTTCTACTCGTTATGAGAAGTTGGCTCGCAATTTTAAGTTTATACTTTACCTAGTGTGTACTCAATTCATTGCAAAATGAATTGAGTACACGCCTAGAATACACCCAGAGATTATTAATTTTTCTAGTTAAAATCTATTCAATAGCGATCACTTTTTGCATCTCATTTTGATGTCCTAAATTAGCATCGGTTAAGTTTCCAGATTTACTTCTTTTCTCAGTCTGGTCTACTATTTTGGCACCTACTAAATCACCAACGACATTACCAAAGGTGAAGATCATATCGACCAAAATATTGATACCTGCGGTGAGCGCAACGATTTCAATAGACAATCCCGCTTGGGTAAAGACGATAGACATACCGATTAATCCAGCACCTGGCACACCAGCCGTACCAATCGCAGCCATAGTGCCAATGATGACAATGGTGGCCAATTCAGGTACCGACAGTGACATCCCCATGATTTCTGCTGCAAAAATAACAGCGACACCAAAACGTAATGCCGTACCATTCATGTTTACGGTTGCACCAATAGGCAATGTCAGTTTGGCAACACGCTCACCAATACCTGCTTTTTCTGCGCATTTAATGGTAATCGGTAGTGTGCTCAGGCTACTGCTGGTCACAAATGAGGTAAAGGCTGCTTCTTTGATGTTTTTATAGAATTGAATGACTTTCACGCCAAAGAGTTTCAACATGATTGGGAACACAACACCCACCAATATGATGACGCCAAGGTATGACGTACCAATGAATTTACCCAGCGCAATAACGACATCCAATCCTTGTGTGCCGAAGGTATTAGCAGTGATGCCCAATACGCCAATCGGTGCATATAACAGAATACCATTCAATATTTTAGAGACGACTTCGTTACAGGCTTCGAGCATTTTAAATAAAAAATCACCCATCTCTTGTTGCTTCTCATCTGCCGAATGGCGCATGAATAAAATAGCCAATCCAGAGATAACAGCGACAAATACGACCGCGAGAATATCACCTTGAGCAAAAGCATGGAAAATATTACTGGGTACCATATTCAGTAAGGTATCAATGAAAGATGGGCGAGCAGGGGCATCCATAGTTACGGCGGTCGGTAACGAAAATCCTGCACCAGGATTGGTCATTTTTGCCAAAACAATACCGACGACCACCGCAATACCAGTCGAGACGATATAAAAGGGGAATATTTTTAGTCCTATCCGACCGAGTTCTTTAGGGTTGGAATGGTTGACTGCGACCATCAAAGAGAAAAGAACAAGAGGTATCACGACCATTTTTAATAAGTTTAAAAACAGGGTTCCAAGCGGTGACAGAAAGCTACTGTGCTCGCCCAATGCCAGTGCCAAAAAGATACCTATTAAAAAGCCGCCCGTCATTTTTACCATGAATGACATACTGGTATACCAACGCCAAATTATTCCCATTACTATCTCCTGTTATTTACAATATCTGTTACTGACCCTTAAAAGGATATATCGAGATGGGCAAGAGAATATTTTGATTTTAGACATTCCATTGTCCAGTCCTGTATGATTCAAACGCTTTGGCTTGATACGGATGCAGTCAGTTTTCAGACATGTGATATTAGAATTTTTCCTTAAGGTAAAGATACTAAACACCAACAATCACTGAAACAAGCGAATTAATTTATGGCGAGCATTCCTTTTTTTCTTACTGATGGAGGAATTTTCGCCTATTGTTGATGAACGCTTGGGCGCTTTACTCGATATATAATCGATCAATTTAAAGCAGATACAGAACGGTTGGGATGGGTTTTACAGCCTTTGGAATGTTTGATACACAGCAAGCGAGGCAGGATTATACCAGCAGAAAACAGGATTACCATTTATGTCACCGTCATTTTGAATTGACTGTGTTTCGAATTGGATACATATAACCACAATTACTATTTTGGATTTAAAAATAAGTTATGAAAACGGATACCAACAGTTCGCTAGATTTTAGAAAATATCCTTCAACCAAAGCTTTACAATGTTTTGAGACAGCAGCTAGACACTTAAGTTTTACCAATGCGGCGCAAGAGATGCTTATGACTCAAAGCGCCATCAGTAAGCAAGTCGCGCAGCTAGAGGAAGTGTTAAATATTGCTCTGTTTTATCGAACACCGCAGAAAATCTCGTTGACACCTGCTGGCAAGACGTATTATTTGGATGTGCTAGATATACTAAAGCATATCGAGATGGCAACGACTAATTTAGTGTCGCACAGTGATAATACCGAGGTATTGAGAATTGTCTCGCACCCGACGTTTTGTTCACGCTGGCTCATTCCTGCGTTGAGTGGGTTCAATGAGGCGTATCCTTTAATCAATGTAGAAATCAAAGAACAGGTTGGTCCGTTTTTTTCTGAAGACCAAAATGTCGATATCGCATTTTTGTATGGCACTGGTATCTGGGGTGGAATGGAGGCAATTAAGCTGTTTGATGAATACAGTGTTGCTGTCTGTCATCCTGACTACTTAAAAGACAAGAAGCCCTTTATTAGTGGTGTTGCTAGCTATACTTTATTGCATCTCAACTCACGCTTAAATGCGTGGTACGAATACTTCGAACAGCAAGAGGTCAGTGTTGATAGTACATTCATTGGTCCACGTTTTGATACGTTTCAGGCATGTATATCAGCGGCATTGTTGGGGTATGGTCTCGCGCTGGTACCACTACGCTTGGTAGAGCGTGAGTTGCAGTCAGGGGCGCTGGTCACCGCATGGGACTATGCTGCAAAAGGCAGAGGGTCTTATTATATGACTTACCCATTATCGCTTGGCGAATCACACAGAATAAAAATCATTATAAATTGGATATCTGCTTATCTTGAAACCTAGGGCAGGTTGAACCGTTAAAAAACGAGTCGTGCTTGTTGGTCAGATAAATATTTACCGCTAATCGATAGTAATCACAGTGCAAGTGCATTTAATTGGAATTTGTTGAAAGGCTTCATAAGACTTTGATTGAACATATATTTATGCTTAGGTCTTTCCTGTTTTAGCTTTGATTTTTTACCACAATGACGAAAAGGAATGAAAGCACAACTATTATTCGTTTGCTGAGTGCATCAGGTTTTGCTGAAATGAGGGTCACATTTAAGGAAGATAAGAGACTCTTAATGGATAAGCTATACAACGTCACTGATGCTTTTACGATGGTGCATCCCATCACCTTAACCAAAGGTAAAAATGCAAAAGTCTGGGACGATAATGACCAATGCTATATTGATTTTGTGGGTGGCATTGGGGTCTTGAACTTTGGGCATTGCCATCCTCACATCGTGACGGCCATTATCAATCAAACCCAATCGCTCATTCATTATGCTTACAATGCAGCTGCTCACACTCCCTATCAAACCTTCATGCCACGATTATGCGAGCTCATTCCTATCAGTGGTGAGCTATCGGGCATGCTCACCAACTCTGGTGCGGAAGCCACAGAAAACGCCATAAAAATTGCCCGTCTTAAAACCCAGCGTGTCGGTGTCATCGCGTTTGATGGTGGGTTCCATGGCCGTACATTGGCTGCTGTTAATCTAAATGGCAAGGTTGCTCCTTACAAGCGAGGGTTGGGACCGTTAGCCGGCAGTGTCTATCACATTCCTTTCCCAAGTCCAGACAACGAGGTGAGTGACCAACAGGCAATCGATGCGCTAAATCGTTTGTTTGAAGTAGAAACTGACATCAGTAATATTGGTGCGATTATCGCAGAGCCTATACAAGGGGAGGGAGGGTTTCAATTAATGTCGCCCTCTTTTGCTCAGTACCTGCGCGCCTTTTGTGATGATCACGGTATCTTGCTGATTATGGATGAGATTCAATCAGGCTATGGGCGTACTGGCTCACCTTTTGCTTTTTCACATTTGGGCATTGAGCCAGATATGATACTGCTGGGTAAAAGCATCGCAGGCGGCTTGCCATTAGGTGCGGTCGTAGGCAAGGCCAGTGTCGTAAATAGTTTGCCTAAAGGCAGTTTGGGCGGTACGTACTCTGGTAATCCAGTGGCGTGTGCAGCGGCAAATGCCACGATAGACATCATGCAAGAGGATGATGTATGGGCATCTGCCAAGCACTATGCGCAAGTGATTGAAACAAGTATCGCGCAATGGCAGGCGGAAGGCGTTTGCCCTTGGCTATATGGTCTCACGGGTATTGGGGCGATGCGTGGTATTGAGCTGCGTCATGCGGAGTATGGATCTCATCCTAGTGTGATGGCTCACGTACTAACCCAAGCACGAAAGCGAGGCTTACTGCTCATGCCAAGTGGCAAGCACCGTCATATCATTCGATTGTTACCACCGCTGACCATCGAGCCTGAAACGCTTCAAGCTGGTCTTGATATTTTAAGAGACGTATTACGTACGATTCCTAATCAAAATCCAGTCGACTGGTTTTAAACACAAATTATTAATAAATGAGTTACCAGAAATAGGCTCTCTCGGTAGCTATAAAAAGGATAAATATCTATGAGTAATAACAGCTTTATGAGTAGCGATGATATTCGCCATCAATTTTCTGTGGCCATGTCAGCGATGTACCAAGCAGAAGTGCCGTTATATGGTGATCTTGTTGATTTGGTCACTGACGTGAACAGCGAGGTTTTAGCTGCTCAACCTGATCTTAAAGCGCAGCTTGAGAATACTGGCGAAATGAATAGGCTCAGTATGGAGCGCCACGGTGCCATTAGAGTGGGTACTGCTGTTGAGCTTAGTCTGATGCGTCGATTGTTCGCGGTGATGGGTATGTATCCTGTGGGCTACTATGATTTAGCCCCTGCTGGCGTGCCCGTACACTCCACCGCATTTCGAGCGACTGATGCAGAGTCATTGAGTAAAAGCCCCTTTCGAGTATTTACTTCGTTATTACGTTTAGATCTCATTGGTGATGAGGCGCTCAAAGAAGAGGCTGTAGCAGCATTGGCACGCCGTAATATCTTTACTGATACTGTTATCGAGCTTATCGAGTCTTTTGAAGCGCAAGGTGGATTGAGTGAGCAAGCAGGCCAGCAGTTCGTCGTTGAGGCACTAGAAACGTTTCGCTGGCATGACAGTACGTCTGTGTCAAAGGCGCTGTATGAAAAACTGTTGCAGCAACATGGTCTCATCGCTGATGTGGTCGGGTTCAAAGGCCCGCATATCAACCACCTAACACCTCGAACGTTGGATATTGATACTGTACAGCACAGCATGAAAGCAAGAGGGATACCGCCAAAAGCAATCATCGAAGGGCCACCAAAACGAAATTGCCCGATTTTATTAAGACAAACGAGCTTTAAGGCACTAGAAGAAGCGGTTCGCTTTAAGAATACGTTGGCCGATGCAGGACAAAGTAGCTATGAGCAAGGCCAACATACGGCACGCTTTGGTGAGATTGAGCAGCGCGGTGTGGCATTGACGCCAAAGGGTCGAGCACTATATGACAAACTGCTGAGTGACGCTCGTGAAAAGCTAGGTGTGACCCCAAATGAAGCCAATGCCTCACAGTATTATCAGATTTTAGAGGCGACATTTGCTGAATTCCCTGATGATTATCAAACGCTACATAGAGAAGGTTTAGCGTATTTTTATTATCAACCAGTGGATAACAGCAATACTGACTTGCAACTCACGAGCTTGGAGACGGCTGAGTCCAAATCCGCGATTATCGAGCTGATCGAAAAAAACGTGATACGTATTGAGCCTATTGTTTACGAAGATTTTTTACCTGTGAGTGCGGCAGGAATTTTTCAGTCGAATCTACGTGACACTGAACAAAGTAGTTATGAGGGAAATTCGAATCAACAGGAGTTTGAAAAAGCACTGGGTACTCACGTTCAAGATGAATTGGCTTTGTATGAGACGACCCAAGCTCAGAGTCTGCAAGATTGTTTTGTTGCTTTGCAAAAGATGGCATAAGTGTTAAACACGTATAGTCGGTTCAAAATAGCAAAACCTCTGTCTCACTATTGATAAAAATAGTGGCAGCTATTAATGCGTTTTTATTTACTATCTTAGGGAATATATCCGGTGAATAATTTTTCAGACCTCTCACAAGGGGTGGTTGATATTATCATACAAAAGTTGCAACAAGATCATGATTTCGACGCCAGCCAAATCAAAACTGATGCTGAAAGCTTAGAGCATTGGGGCAAAGACTGGACCAAGCACTTTGCTGCAGCTGCTGCTGCCATTGTCTTTCCAAAGACTACTGAGCAAGTACAGAGTATCGTATTACTTGCTAATGAACACAACGTCGTCCTGACACCCAGTGGTGGTCGTACCGGTTTGTCTGCTGGTGCTGTGGCGGCTAATGGTGAGATTGTGGTTAGCATGGATAAAATGAATCATATTGGCAAGTTTTACCCTGCCGATCGTATGGTTGAAGTCGAAGCCGGTGTCATAACACAGCAGTTGCAACAGTTTGCCGAATCCAAAGACCTATACTACCCTGTCGACTTTGCCTCAGCAGGTTCTAGTCAAATCGGTGGCAATATCGGTACCAACGCCGGCGGTATTAAAGTCATTCGCTATGGTATGACCCGTCAATGGATTATGGGACTGACAGTAGTCACCGGTAAAGGTGACATCTTGCATCTCAACCGCGGTATGGTCAAAAACGCCACGGGTTATGATTTACGTCAATTATTTGTTGGTAGCGAAGGCACACTAGGTTTAGTCACGCATGCACAAATCAAGCTTGAACGTCAGCCACAAGACTTAAGTGTCATGGTGCTCGGTATGGACAGCTTTAACGATGTGATGAGTGTCTTATCCGCCTTTCAAGCGAAGATTGATTTGACCGCCTTTGAATTCTTTGACGATGTGGCGATTGATAAGCTGATGGCACATGGTCAAGTACAAGAGCCGTTTGAATCTCGCACCAAGTTTTACACGCTATTAGAGTTTGAAGCGCCTTATGAGCCCATCATGGATAAAGCCATGGCGATATTTGAGGATTGTATGGAGCAAGGTTGGGTCGTCGATGGTGTCATGAGCCAAAACCTCACGCAAGCAGCAGAGCTGTGGAAGCTGCGCGAGTATATCTCAGAGACTATCTCAGTATTCACGCCTTACAAAAACGATGTGTCTGTGCTTATCAGCCATGTGCCAGAGTTTATTGAACAGATTGACCACATCGTTAGTAGTAACTATCCTGACTTTGAGGTGTGTTGGTTCGGTCATATCGGCGATGGTAACTTGCATCTCAATATCTTAAAGCCTGAGAACATGAGTAAAGATGATTTCTTTGCCGAGTGTCAAATCGTTAACAAACACGTGTTTGAGACGGTACAAAAATATGGCGGTTCAGTGTCTGCTGAGCATGGCGTGGGCATGACCAAAAAGCCCTATCTACAGTATAGCCGCAGCGAGACAGAGATTAATTACTTAAGAGAAGTCAAAAAAGTATTCGACCCAAACAATATCATGAACCGTGGTAAGATTTTTGATATGTGAGAAGCATGCTAAACGCTTAGCCCAAATAAAAAGACGCTAACCCGAAAGGCTAGCGTCTTTTTTAATATCTTTAATTCTAAGGGGTTGTCTACATACCAGTGCATAATAATGTAATCATAAAATTTTCATTATTTTTTATATATTGGTAAAACATAATGATCAATAAAAAAGTACCTTCAATTTATTGGAAGTTCTTAATGAGGTAGCTTAAATACAGGTTTTTCACAAATCCTAATACTAACAGTATCACCTAAACTCTTTCATGATATGGGTTGTTCCAGTTTTATTTGGATTAGACTATATCAATAAATTCAGAGTATCAAAATCAATAGTATTAGCAGTTCTTTGAAAAGTAAGGATCTAC
Source organism: Psychrobacter sp. SCQQ22 (assembly GCF_015864605.1). NCBI lineage: Bacteria > Pseudomonadati > Pseudomonadota > Gammaproteobacteria > Moraxellales > Moraxellaceae > Psychrobacter > Psychrobacter sp. SCQQ22. The sequence goes on along the minus strand of NZ_JADYWZ010000005.1, from coordinate 213,055 downwards.
AAATGAAACTTTTAAGTGATGAACAGCAGAGGACTAATCTTTCATTCAAAGTATCAAAAAAGCGTACCCACATTGTGAGTACGCTCAACACTGATAATTATAAGAAAAGAATATCTGAACGAAAGTAAAGTCTGACTCAGACCTAGGTTGCTATAGGTCTATCTAAAGTAGCTGGTGTCACGCTACCATGTTTACTGTCCACTGCTGCAGTAAGATTCACTAAGAAGATAGCGATGGCTGCGATAATACCTGGTATAGCAATAAATAAGAAGTTCATCTGATGGGTCAGCTCTAAGGTGAGTAGCGCACCAGTTAGGATTGGACCTACGATAGCACCAATACGCCCAATACCTGATGCCCAACCCATAGCCGTCGTACGTACAGCGGTAGGATAATATTGAGCCACAAAAGTATAGAGCAGAATTTGTGAGCCGATAGTGGTAGCGCCAGCAATCGCAATAAGGGTATACAGTACAACTTGAGGACTATTGTAGCCAAGTAGTATTAGTGCCACGGCACCAGCGACAAACATAATAGTCAATACAGGTTTTAAATGAAACTTATCGGCCAGTACGCCACCGCCAATAGCCCCAATCATCCCACCAATATTAAGTGCAAATAGAAATAGCATACTAGCACCTAGCGAGTAACCGGCTTGAATCATTAGCTTTGGTAACCAGCTTGCTAAAGCGTAAACCATCAGCAAACACATAAAAAATGCGATCCAAAACATAATAGTAGTGAATCCACGTCTATTCAGAAATAACGCTTTAATTGGGGCATCATCACCTTTGGTGGGTTCGTCCAGTACTAAAGTGGTAGAGGGTGTAACTTTTTCTTGAGGAGCCAATTTTTGAACGATATTTTTAGCTTCATCTTCTCGATTTTCTTTGACCAAATACATCAAGGATTCAGGTAGCATCTTCCATATAATTGGCAATAGTAAAGTAGGAATGCCCGCAATATAAAACATAATTTCCCAGCCAAAATCTAGAACCAAAAAAGATCCTAATAATGCTGACGTCATACCACCAATTGCATAACCACTGAACATAATAGCGACTAAAGTACTACGCATACGTTTCGGTGCGTATTCAGATGTTAGTGCCACGCAGATTGGCATCACGCCGCCAATACCTAGACCTGCAATGAAGCGTAAAGCCGCAAACTGCATAGGCCCACTAGCGAAAGCACCAAAGAAAGTAAAGCTACTGAATAGAGCGACACAGATCATAATTGTTTTTTTACGACCGATCTTGTCAGATAAAGTGCCAAAAATCATGGCGCCAAACATCATGCCGAATAGTGCTGCGCTAGCAAGAAAACCTGCTTGTACCGAAGTTAACGACCACTCTTCCATAAGTAGTGGGAGAGCCACGCCGTAAATAATGAGGTCGTAGCCGTCAAAGATAATAATCAATAAGCACCAAAACAGGACTTTCCAATGAAAAGGTGAAAATTTGGCTTCATCAATAACTTTATTGATGTTTAAGGTTTGAGATTCCATTCATATTCTCCGTTGATGATATCCTTATACGTGCTTTACAAGTTAGGGTTTTACAGATGCTAAGTCAAAAACTATCTAGGTATTAATCGATACCTAAAAGGTATATATTTCCATATAACACTTTATTGAAATAATGTTGGCCTTCATCTTAATTAGAGGAGTGAGTACTTTTATAAAGTATTAGATACGAAGAATGATGCTTGCAGTGAGTGTATGTAAGACAACTAACACCAAAAATTTTCATTGATTTCTAATATAAAAATACCGGATGCGCAGAAAATTATCCATATACTAAAAAAAAATATAGATGATTAAAAATGTAAGATAAATAGATTAAATTAGCCTAATTAATCAAGGCTAATAAATGTGTTTTTTAAAAGCATTTACTGGCGTTATTGTAGGTAATATCTAACATACTCATTAAATGCTTCAGGTTGTTCAATATTTGAGATATGCGAAGCATTGATAGTCGCAAGCGTAGCATTAGGTATATGATCGACCATATATTGGCCATCGGCAACGGTCGTCACTGGGTCTTCAACGCCTGCTAACACTGTAATTGGTACACGAATATCTTTTAACTGTTTGCGAGTATCAGCGATAGATAACACCTCGCAGCAGCTTGCGTAGCCCTCTGCACTGCCAGCCGCAAGAGCGTTAGACAATGCCGCGACTACATCTGGGTAATGATCGATAAAATCTGCTGTGAACCAACGCGGAGCAGCTGTAGCCGCGATAGTAGCTAGACCTTGCTCACGTACCAATCTTGCACGCTCCGTCCATGCTATTTCGTTACCAATTTTCGCGGCGGTATTACATAACATCAAGTGATGGAAGCGATCGGGATGATTGATAGCTAGCCATTGACCTGTTATGCCGCCCATAGAAATGCCACAAAAAAATGCCTTATCAAGATGCAGGTGATCTAACAAATCAATCACATCTTGCCCAAGCTGGTTTAAATTATAAGGACCTTTGGGTGCTGATGATTTACCATGGCCACGAGTGTCATAGCAGATGATAAAGTAATCGGCTTGCAAGGTATCGATTTGTGGTTGCCACATATGATAGCTAGTACCTAAAGAGTTGGAGAATATTAGGGCAGGGTTGCTGCTATCGCCAAAGGTGGCATAGTTTAGCGTGACACCTTTATTTTCAAATACAGGCATGATGAACGTCCTTGTTTTAACTATCGGGTGATTAAGGTTCTCTTTTTGATTTATTAAGCTGGGTGTCTATTTTATTTTGAACGATTAATCAGCTCTCAACACGTTCAATAATCATTGCGATGCCTTGTCCAACACCGATACACATTGAGCAAATTGCATAACGCTTACTCGTTTTTTCAAGCTGGTTGAGAGCAGTTAAGACCAAACGTGCACCTGATGCGCCGAGTGGATGACCAAGGGCAATCGCACCGCCATTCGGATTGACACGTGCGCTATCGTCAGATAAACCCAAATCACGTGTGCAGGCTAGAGCTTGGGCGGCAAAGGCCTCGTTTAATTCAACGACATCCATATCATCAAGTGACAGACCAGTTTGCGCTAGTAGCTTTTTCATCGCTGGTGCTGGGGCAAAGCCCATAATACGTGGCTCAACGCCTACCGTAGTTGAGGCCACGATACGTGCACGCGGCTTCAAATTGAATTCTTTAACCGCTTGCTCTGACGCTATTAAGAAGGCTGCTGCGCCATCATTGATTCCAGAAGCATTTCCAGCGGTTACGGTGCCGTCTACGGTGACGATAGGGCGTAATTTGGTCAACTTTTCAAGTGTAGTATCAGCACGAGGATGCTCATCAGTATCGATGGTGACAGGCTCGCCTTTACGTTGTGAGATGACGACAGGGGTGATCTCATCTTTGAAGAATCCTGACTCTTGCGCCGCTTTAGTACGTTGTTGGCTACGTAGCGCAAATGCATCTTGGTCAGCTCGATTGACATTAAATTGCTCTGCAACATTTTCAGCCGTTTGAGGCATGGTTTCTGTGCCATATAGCTCATCAAGTTTTGGATTGATAAAGCGCCAACCCATGGTGGTGTCTTCAAGATTTTGGCTACGACCAAAGGGTTTGTCTGATTTACCCATCACAAATGGCGCACGGCTCATGCTCTCAACACCACCTGCGATAATTAGATGAGCTTCACCGGCTTTAATCGCACGCGCAGCTATCGCTAACGCATCCATCGACGAGCCGCACAAGCGATTAACAGTAGTTGCAGGAACTTGATAAGGTAGGCCGGCTAGCAATGACGACATACGTCCGACGTTACGGTTGTCTTCGCCGCTTTGATTGGCACAGCCGTAGATGACATCATCTACTTTTACCCAATCAACATTAGTATTACGTTCGATTAGCGTCTTGATGGGGATAGCACCTAAGTCGTCTGCACGTACAGGCGCTAGACCGCCGCCGTAACGACCAAAAGGGGTACGAATGGCATCGATAATATAAGCATTATTTAAACGAGTGATTGAATCAGTCATGGCGATTATCCTGAGTTTTAATTGTTCTAGGCTTTTATTAAGAGGGTTTTTTATTTAGTAGCGTCAATTAGCATTGCACCAGTTAATTCTTGCAAGTCCACAAAACTCATACCATCGACCATTTCAGTGACTATCAGTCCTTTATCAGTGACATCAATAACACATAAGTCAGTATAAATGCGGTCAACGCAGTTTTTTCCAGTTACAGGGTAGGTAAGCTCGCTGACGATTTTAGGATTGCCAGTCTTAGTTGTATGATTGGTCATCACAAAGACTTTTTTAGCACCGACGGCTAAGTCCATTGCACCTCCAACAGCGGGTATCGCATCCTCTGCACCAGTACTCCAATTAGCTAGATCACCATTAGTGGCTACTTGAAACGCACCCAATACGCAAATGTCGATATGGCCACCACGCATCATGGCAAAAGAGTCACCATGATGAAAGTAACTACCGCCATTGAGCATAGTAACGTACTCCTTTCCAGCATTAATCAGTTCGGGATCTTCTTCACCTTTGGCAGGTGATGGACCAAAAGCTAATAGCCCATTTTCTGAATGCAAAAATACGTCTTTATCATTAGATAAGTATTGTGCGATTTTAGTCGGTAGTCCGATGCCTAAATTGACATAGGCTCCATCTGGAATGTCTTGTGCAGCTCGTTCGGCTATTTGGTCACGGGTCAAAACGGTGTAAGAGGTATGGCTCATGATGACGCTCCTTATAATTGGCAGTATTTAGCGGTGGCTACGCTGCAGTATCAGAAAGTTCAGTACTAGTGCTAGCAGGTTGGACTTGCACCACGTGCTGCACAAAAATGCCTGGTGTAATAACGTGCTCAGGATCAAGCTCACCTAGATCAACTGTTTGAGAGACTTGAGCGATAGTCACGTCAGCTGCCATTGCCATAATTGGACCAAAGTTACGTGCAGATTTTCGGTAAACTAAGTTACCCCAACGGTCACCCTTGTTTGCTTTTATTAAGGCGAAATCAGCTTTAATTGGATATTCCAAGACATAGTCTTTGCCATCGATATGACGAGTTTCTTTGCCTTCTGCGAGTAGAGTGCCGAACCCTGTTGGTGTATATACGGCTCCAAGCCCCATGCCTGCCGCTTGAATACGGCAAGCCAAATTACCTTGTGGTACTAATTCCAGATCAATTTTTCCTGCATGATAAAGCTCATCGAATACCCATGAGTCTGATTGACGAGGAAAAGAACAAATGATTTTACGTACCGCGCCCGTTTTTAATAATCTGGCAAGACCATGATCACCGTTTCCAGCATTATTATTAATAATGACAAGGTCTTTAACACCTAAATTGATAAGGCCATCAATGAGTTCAGCTGGTTGCCCTGCAGTTCCAAAACCACCAATCATAATAGTGGCGCCATCTTTAATTTGGCTAAGTACATCCGTGATATTTTTTTCAGCTTTATTAATCATGTTTATGTCCTATACAAAAGTAATATTAGGTATTGCGAGACTTAAATTTTATGCATCTTCGAGACTGTTTTGTTGTTTTAGCTGTTTTATTAATAAAAGTGACGTATATTTTTGCTTATAAAAACAAAGGTAATAAGCATTTTTTGCTTAAAATATAGTAAGCAACCATGCCGATAAGAATGCCCCAAAAAACAGAGCTTAGTCCTAGAAAACTCATACCAGATGCTGTTGCTAAAAAAGTGATTAGCGCTGCATCTCTTTGAGAGTCATCTTTCATTGCTATAGTAATGTTGGTAGAAATAGCACCGATAAGTGCAAGACCGGCTAATGCTGCAACTAGCTCTTTGGGCAGCAAGCTAAATACCATCACGATGCTACCGGCAAGTAGTCCCCCTAATAGATAAAAAATACCGTTTGCTACACCTGCTATGTAGCGTTTCTCTTTTAATTCATGAGCATCCTTACCAGTACAAAGTGCTGCGGTGATTGCTGCTAGGACAATTGTAATACCCCCTACACAGGCGACTGCTAACGAAGCGAGGCTTGTAATACTGACGATAGGCTTGGCTGGTGTGTCATAACCACTAAGATTAAGAATCGCCATACCAGGTAAAAACTGTCCAGTTAAGCTGACAAGAATGAGTGGAATCGCGAGATTGAATACGGCATTCCACGTCCACTCAGGCCATATCACAGTAGGTATGGTAATGGCCAAATCTATATCGACAGGGTTCATTTTTCCTAATAGAACACTTAAAATGACACCGCATAGCAGTACCCAAATCATGGTATAACGTGGTGAAAAACGTTTGGCTACTAAGTAACAGCCAAGCATGCTAAACACGATAAATGGCATCGTATTGGTTGCTACAAATAACTCTAAACCAAATTGAAACAGGATGCCTGCCATCATACCGGCAGCGATACCACTAGGAATCCATCTTAAAATTTTGTCAAAAGATCCAGTTGCACCTACTAAAAAAATCACAATCGCTGATACGATATAAGCGGCTATCGCTTCATTAATACTCATATTCGGAAAGACGGTTACCAATAGTGCGGTACCAGGCGCTGACCAAGCGGTAATAATAGGGGTTTTATACTTAATGGATAAATAGATACCTGATACGGCGGCACCTATAGACACACCCCAGATCCACGATGCCATCATCGTTTCTGATACCTGCGCTGCTTGTGCTGCCTGAAAGAAGATAATTAATGGGCCAGCATAAGAGATTAGTACGGCCAAAAATCCTGCCACGGTGGCAGAGATTGACCAGTCATCTTTCAATGTGTGTATTACGTTTGCCATATTGCTTCCTTGCAAATCAGCAGCGATTAGATAATTATCTGTTCAACGCTATGCTACTTAATAACCTGACGAGAGAGATTAGCCTGCGTCACCACCGCCTACAGGGATAGTGCTTCCAGTGATATAGGAAGATTCGTCAGAAGCCAAAAATGCGATGGCATTGACTTGTTCATCTATTGTGCCGTAACGTTTCACAAATGTGCTGTCGATGGTTTGATCAACGACTGCGTTCATCCAGCCTTTCTCTTCATCAGTTAAAGGCTTTGTATTACGTGGAATCTTTCTAGGCGGGGCTTCAGTACCACCCGTTGCCACTGCATTAACGCGAATTCCATCACTTGCATGTTCAAAAGCAAGTGATGCAGTCATGGCGTTTACACCGCCTTTTGCAGTTGAGTAGGGTATACGGTTGATACCACGCGTTGCGATGGAGGAAACATTAACGATAGTGCCAGATTGTTGTTTGATCATCGATGGCAATACTGCATGGCAACACCATAATGTTGGAAATAGTGAGCGACTAATTTCTTTTTCAATCTCTATCTCAGAGAAACTGATGAATGGTTTCATCCATATTGCACCGCCTACATTATTGACCAATATGTCAATACGACCGTAGGTATCAAGTGCTTTATCGATAACATCCTGTGCCCCTTGATAAGTCTCAAGATCAGCTTGAATGGTCGTCGCATGCCCGCCATTTGCAGTGATTTCTGCTAACACGTCTTCTACCAAAGGTGAGACGTCTGCCATGACTATCTTGCCACCCTCATTTGCTAAGCGTAATGCGACCCCACGACCGATACCTTGTGCGGCACCCGTTACGACACATACTTTATTATCAAAGCGCTTACTCATTGCTGTCTCCTAGAGAAAAGTATTCTATCGCTGTATTGTTTGAGCTATATTACTGCTCACTAGGTGTGAACTTTTCATAATAAAAATTGCTAGGTTTGAGGCTACTTGTATCTAACCAATTACTAACGGCATCGACCATCGCCAGAGGACCACACAGATAGACATCAACATCGCCATCATTTAGCCAATCAGCTTCAACATGGCTGGTTACATAGCCTTTGCGCTCATGGACGCTTTCCTCGCTTGCTACACAGGTATAATAGTCAAACCAATCGTGGTTTTTCTTCACTTCTTCCAGTTTTTCAATCTCTATCAAATCAGCATCATTAGTAACACCGTAGACCATCTTGACAGGATGATGAGCACCCGATATTTCTAAGCTTTTTAGCATCGATAAAAAGGGTGCGATACCTGTACCACCAGCTAAAAATACAGTAGGGCGTACGATAGGACGTAAATAGAAACTACCGAACGGTCCTTCAAAATCAATATCTTGACCTAGCTTGGCAACATCAGATAAAAAGGTACTCATCTTGCCATTTGGAATGTTACGGACGACAAATTCAGCCTGGTTGGTACTAGGCATTGAGCTAAAAGAGTAGGAACGTGTCTCATCAGAGTCAGGGATAGTAATGTTGACATACTGCCCAGGTAAAAATACTAAGGCATCTGGATTGCTCACTTCGACGCCGAAGTGAATGGTGGATTCTGACAATACATTTAGCTGCTGTAGCTTACCTTTGAACACAGACTTACTAACTTTGCAGGCTTCTGATGAGGTTGGCACTTTAATGACACAGTCGCTTTCAGGAATCATTTGACAGGTCAAGACGTAGCCATCATTAGCTTCGGTTTCGGTCAGCGCCTCTTCAATATACATATCAGGATGCATGTCATAGCTGCCCGACTCACAATGACAACGGCAGGTACCGCATGCGCCATCAAGACAGTCCACAGGGATATTATATTTTTGGCGATAAGCGGCTTCGGCGACGGTTTCATCATCTTCGCATTTGATAAATCCCGTGACACCATCTTCAAACTGTAAAGCTATGTTGTATTCCATGAGAAACATCCTTTTTCAATATATGGCTACTGACGAACATCACTATATTTTTGGTTGACTCGTTGATACTTCATAAATTACCAACAAGCTATTTTTAAATTTGATTATTTGTACTAGCTGGCAAGCATAAATAAAATCATGCGAACTCTAGACGTGATATACATCCATAATTTGATGTACGTAATCATCTTTTAATACGATGTATTTGTCCAAGATCTTTGGGCTAGCTTGATTCATGTCTATCTTGTATTTAGAGAACCCCCAATAAGTGTTGGTCTCATGATAACGATAAGACTTATTGATCCAGTTAAATCGGACGCTAACAATACCGTCATTATCTTCAAGTAATTCGATATTAGATAGGTTATGTGTGGTGCGAGTATCCGGAATGGTTGCAGAAGAACGCTCAGTCTCGATACGGAAAATTCGATCTTCAAGCCCGCGACGATCAGGGTAATAAATCAGAGATATTTCGCGTTGCGGGTTGCTTATTAGCTCGCCATCGTCATCCCAACTAGGCATCCAAAATGGACATTCTTCGTCATAACAAGCCAGCCATTCTTCCCATTTTTTTTCATCAAGTAATCGTGCTTCACGGTACAGAAACTGACGCACATCTTCGATATTAACCGTTGCATTTTTCATTAGCGATATCCTTTTATATTTGTTCGTCCTGCAATAACTAGCAAGTTACTGGTCTAAGTAGGTAGCTAATATTAGCCTGCGCCATGTAGCTGCTGTTCTTGCTCTAGGGCTTTTTTCATCTCTTCATGCCAATATCGATGTTGCACGGTATACAATCCTTCATCTTCAGTCTTAGCTCCGCTTAACAAAGGCTTCAGGTCGATGGCTTTTGCACCTTCGTCAGCGCCTTCTATCCAGTGCTCGGAACCACGACACATGTCGTTCCATTCGAGCTTAATGCCGTTATAGCCTTGCTGGCATGAGCGGAATTCTTCTAAGTCATCTGGTGTTGCCATACCAGTTACGTTAAAGAAGTCTTCGTACTGACGGATACGACGAGTACGTGCTTCATCGCTTTCGCCTTTCGGTGCGATACACCAGATAGTGACTTCAGTTTTATCAACGGCTATTGGACGCAGCATACGGATTTGCGAGCTAAACTGATCCATGATATAGACGTTTGGATATAAGCATAAGTTACGAGAGCGTCCAATCATCCAGTCGGCCATTGCTTCACCATACTGGGCAACATAGTCATTGCGATACGCAAAATTAGGACGATCTTGCGGGTTCTCCCATTGAGTCCAGAGTAGTAAATGACCGTTCTCAAAAGAATAGAATCCGCCACCTTGACGACCCCATTTGCCAGCATTCATGGCTTTGATGTTGTCTTCTTTTTTTGCTTCTTGCTCTTTGCGACGTGCTGTTGTCGCAGCATAGTTCCAATGGACAGCTGAAACATGGTAACCGTCCGCACCATTTTCAGCTTGTAGCTTCCAGTTACCATCAAAGGTATAGGTTGAGGTGCCGCGTAGTACTTCTAGGCCTTCTGGTGATTGATTGACAATCATGTCAAGAATTTTGGTTGAGCCGCCAAGCCAGTCTTCAATCGGTTCGACGTCATCTTTAAGACTAGCAAACAAGAAGCCTTTGTAATTGGCAAGTTTGACTTGCTTTAGGTCATGAGAGCCGTCTTTATTAAAAGCGTCAGGGTAACCTGCGCCACGTGGATCTTTAACTTTAAGTAGCTTGCCAGAGTTGTTATAAGTCCAACCATGGAAGGGGCAAGTATAAGTAGCTTTGTTACCTTTCTTATGACGGCATAATTGAGCGCCTCGATGAGAGCAGGCATTGATCATACAATGCAGTTCACCTTCTTTATTACGCGCAACGATGACCGGCTGACGGCCGATGTATGTTGTATAGTAGTCGTTGTTATCAGGGATTTGAGTCTCATGAGCCAGATAAACCCAATTGCTTTCAAAGATATGTTTCATTTCAAGCTCAAACAGCTCTTCATTGGTAAAGGCACTGCGATGTAGGCGATAAATCCCTTTTTCTGCATTTTCTTCTAAAAAATCATCGATAGCGATATCTGATCCTTCAGGTATTAGATTAATACGCTCGTTCATGGCTGTCTTCCTTGTAAATAACGGTGTTAAACGATGTTGGGGTATGACGATTGATACGCCAACTGTATGCATATCAAGCGAAAATCTATAATATTTAGTAGTTGCTAACAGTAGCTAGGGATATTCAACAACTAAGCTTGCGCACGACGGCGTTCAACTTCACTGCCTTGTACTGGCTTATCGATGTCTTTCACTAAGTGAAAGTCAAAGTCGATACTGGCATAAGACTTGTCCAGACCGTGCTCTTTTAACTTGTCAGCATCTTCTACCATATCTACTTTGGGGACTAATCCTTCACGACTAGCAAAGGCAAAGTCATCCCATAGGTACTCATCACCATCGATGTTAATTTGGGTCGTCAATTTTCGATGGCTGTCAGCACTCGCGAAGAAATGAATGTGTGCCGGACGATGACCATGACGTCCTAGCGCGCCCAATACCTTTTGCGTCATACCTTCTGGCGGTACTGAATAACCTAATGGTACGATACTGCGGAAAGCATAAAGTCCGTTTTCATCAGTGATAATGCTACGACGCAGGTTGAAGTGAGACTGAGACTCATCGAAGAAAGAGTAGTTTCCTAAGCTGTTGGCATGCCAGACTTCAACCTTGGCGTTTGGCAGTGGCTGGTCATCTTCGCCATAAACGCATCCTTGCATCAATAAAACGGTGCCATTCTCAATATCAGTGCCATCATCTAAACGCGCAAAGCCTTTTTCTTCTGGCGCACCAGCGACATATAGTGGGCCCTCGATGGTACGTACAGTGCCACCGTCAAGACCCGCCGCTTTTAAGTCTTCTTCGATCATTAAATCCATAAAGTGATCAAAACCAAGACCAGGGGAGAGTAATCCTGCCTCTTTGCCTAAATCTCCAATGAACTCAACCCCAGACCAGTATTCATCGGCCGTGATTTTCAAATCATTGATGGTTTGCATGAGGTCGGTTACGATACGTAAGACAATGGCTTGTATACGTGGGTTAACTTGTTCAGGAAAGTCAATTTTACCTTTGATGAACTGAGTGGCTAATGCTTCAATTTGGCTGCGTTCCATGTCTCTCTCCTTGTTGAGGACTATTTAAAAGGTAATTATATCGAGTACTCTTACTCAAACTTTATTCACTCATTGCTTATTTTTGGCAACAGGTTTCCGTTGATCTGGTATAGACCAATAATTGTTAAAAAATAGATTAAGGCGATTTTGGGGTGCTATTATTTGATTAACATCAAAGGTAATAATGAAATCTAGTAATAGCGTTATAAGGCACTAACTATCATCATCGCGAATAGAAGAAGGATGACGAAGTAGAGGGGTGACCTCGACTTTCATATAAGGGTAAAGTGGTAGCGACATCATAATGTCATGTAGTTCTTCATTACTTTCGACATCGAAAATACTAAAGTTAGAATACTCTCCCGCTAAGCGCCAAATATGACGCCACTTACCTTGTTCCTGAAATTTGTGTGATAGCACTTTTTCAGCTTGTTTAAGTTCACTGACCTTATCAGCATTCATATCTGTCGGTAACAATACATCCATTCTGACGTGATATAACATAATTATGTCCTTATATTTTATGGTTAGTCATATAGCTAATATTTGGTCTATATCAGCATTTATCTCATAGAGATTTTAGCAGAGCGCTATCAGACCCCAACGTGAGAGGCGCTTACGTAAGTTCCTAACGATATAGGATTTGAGGAAGATGAATTTGCTTGTCTGGCATAGTGATAGACTTTGTCATTATCTACTTCTATACCTAGACCAGCACCAGTTGGAATAGTTAAACCAAAATTTTGATAATCAAGTGGCTGAGCTAGGATATCCTCTGTTAATAGCAACGGGCCAAATAGCTCCGTGTCAAAGTTCAGACTAGGATAAGTAGAGAACACATGCGCTGATGCAGCAGTACCAATAGGTCCTTCTAGCATCGTCCCGCCATAAAGCTCGATACCCGCTAGATGTGCCATTTGTCCAATGAGACAGGCAGCCTTCAATCCGCCGGCTTGATTGATTTTTACAGCAAAAACATCGGCACAGTGATCCGCTGCCAATTGAAACGCATTAGATGGATCTTGCACGACTTCATCAGCCATAATAGCCACGTCGAAGTGTTCAGCTAAACGCTTTAGCGCTGATTTATTACGCATCGATACTGGTTGCTCGATTAAATCAACGCCGCCGTCCTGCAACAGACTAATACCTTTCATAGCTTCAAGCTCTGTCCATGCTTGATTAACATCAACGGTGATGCGGCAATCGGGTAAAGCTTGTTTAATAGCTAACACATGTGCAATATCATCAAGAATAGGGTTGCTGCCTATTTTTAGTTTAAAAATCCGATGTTTTCTTTGTTCAATCATTCGATGAGCTTCAGTGATGTCGGTATCAGTATTTCCGCTAGCGAGTGTCCATGCCACTTCAATACGATCACGGATGCGACCACCGATGAGCTCGCTGATAGGTAGGCTGAGTCTTTTGCCTTCGATGTCTAGTAGAGCAGTTTCAATCGCGCATTTTGCAAAACGATTGCTACTGATGTGGGTGTTCAATAGCTGCATTGCTTTTGCTGTGCTTGTAGGCTTCTCTTTCATCAAGAGAGGGGTGAAGTAAGTATCGATATTAGTTTTTATACTATGAGGGCTTTCTTCAGCATAACTTAAGCCACCAATCGTCGTTGCTTCGCCCCAACCTTCGTAGCCATCCTCGGTTTGGATATGTACCAGAACCAATACTTGTTCATTCATCACGGTACAAGCCAGTTTATGCGCTCGAATAGTAGGTATTGGTACTAGTAAAGTATTAATTGAACGAATCATATCTGTCCTTAGTATAAAATTTTGGCTTCCTTATGCTTAATAAGAACTATAGGTGTTAAATATCGACATGTCTAAGACCTATTTAGTCTTGTTTTAATACTTTTTAGGTATTTTGTTGAATGGTAGGTAGCATGTTATGTTCTTTAGGTATGGATATTCTGTATATGAAGTAGGTGATAGAAAAAGGGAAGAAACCAGAACGATTTAGGATGAAAGTAATAGAAAGTTAATCAAGGAAGAATAATGGAACTCAGGCATTTACGCTATTTCATAGCCGTGGCAGAAGAAAAAAGCTTTAACAAGGCAGCTGCTCGTTTGTATATTTCACAGCCACCACTTAGCCGGCAGATAAAACAATTAGAAGAAGAGATTGGCGTTACGCTTATCGATAGGGAGAACCGTCCCTTAAAACTCACTGAGGCTGGCGAGTTTTTCTATGATCATGCTATCCAGATTTTAAAAAAATCAGACGACCTGCGTACCATGACTATTCGTAAAGGAAATTTCGATAATTCGCTTTCGATAGGCTTTGTGTCGTCTATATTGTATGGCATATTACCGAGAGTAATATCACGTTTTAGAGAAGTCCATCCGAATATCGAGGTTAAATTGTATGAGCTAAACTCCTGGCAACAAACGCAAGCATTGACAGAAGGTAAGATAGATGTAGGTTTTGGTAGGTTGTTGTTTGAAGATGCTTCTATTAGGCGAATGGTGCTTAGAGAGGAAGATTTAGTAGTTGCTGTTCCTATAGAACATCCCTTATCAAAAGAAAAATGCAAAAGTTTGAGCCTTATTGATTTAACAAATGAAAATCTTTTACTCTATCCAACAGCACCGAGGCCAAGTTTTATCGATTATGTATTAGAATTATTTGAAACCCGTAATTTGAAAGCGAACTACTTTATGGAAGTGCGTGAGTTACATATTGCCTTAGGGTTGGTAGCAGCAGGTGAAGGGCTGACTATCGTACCAAAGACACTTGAGCATTTACGTCATCAAGAGATAACCTATATACCATTTGAAGAGGGGATACTAACTTCGCCAATTGTGATGAGTGTCAGGCATTTCGATAAGTCTGAATTGTTGGAAACGCTATTAGATGTTACTTATCAAATTTATGACGAAGAAGGCTTCATTTATAAGCGTGAGAAGATTTGAACATATCTCAAATTTCAATTATAGTTAAACCCCAATATTAAGTACATCATCTAAAAAAAAGGCTGCTAACACTATGCATAATATAGTGTTAGCAGCCTTTTTTACTTCTATAAAAATCAGTTATACCTTATATAGTTTTATATTTCTATGACTGCAGTAGTGAAGTAGTTTGCATCTGACAAATTTTAAGCCAGTCTACAAAATAAACTTTCTTTATTGTTAGGTTCACTTAAAGTGGCTCTAATTCCAAGCAATATACTCTCTCTGCCTCTAGTTATCTTGACCCAAAGGTATCTTATTAAATAAGCCGCTTCTCAATATTATCAGCTAAATATTTTCTATGGTGATAAGTTAATGGGGCAATCGGTAATATTCAAAAGATGGCTAAAGTATCATATTGATGTTTATTGGTAGAGTTAACTATCACTTGGGTGGGCGGCCGAGCTCCGCCTGGGCGGAAAAAGCTACAGCTTGTCCTGATAGTCTATTTGGCTTGCTTAAGCTCTTTATTAACGTGTTAAGGCTCCTTAACACGTTAATAAAGAGCTTTGCTGCTTCAAGCAGTATGGGAACATCGCGTTATATAATATCAAGGGCATAGCTCTCTGCTTTCATTGTCATATTTTCTCACAATGTTGAGCTTCTTATAATCCTAGAGCGATTCATCTATCTTCTAATTTATTATTTATTCAACTTACAATCTATACCGGAGCATTAGCTTCAGTCAACATACTGCACCTCTAGTCAAAAATACTGCATCTCCAGTCATTTTATTTTTCGAAGTATTCTCTATAGTTAAGTAGCTACCATAATTTTGAGAAGGTTTATATCACGAATTTCTCAAGTCAAGCGTGGCTACACTAAAATCTTTTATAGGGCATAAATGTTCTAGTGCGATTGTCAGCATAAATAAGTAAAAACATTCATATAATTTATTAAATATCATTAATAGATACTCATGACGGTACATTAGAACCAAAAAACCATCGTAAGGAGAGTGATATGGCAGGTGTAATGCAAACAAGAAATAGAGGGGACAATAATTCCGATAAGCTCTCTGACCCTAATCAAGAGTTAATATCTTTAGAAAATCGAGCATCCAAAGGTTCTCTAACAATGGCATGGTGGGGCGTATGTAGTGCCATGTTTTATCTGGTGATAGGTATTGCAATGGCTGAAAACTACGGTACAAAAAACGCCATTATTGGACTCTTAGTTAGCTGTGTATCCTTTGGTATCATTAACGGTATTATTTCTCGCTACGCTATTCGAACAGGTATGTCCGTAGCATTGTTTTCTCGGGTATTGTTTGGTCATAAAGGCGCTGCATTGGCAACGCTAATATTTTTCGCTACTGCTATGTACTATGCGGTATTTGAAGGATCTGTCATCGCAGTTACTTTTCATCAGACCTATCCTTCTTTGCCTTATTGGCTAGCAGCTCTAATAGTGGTGGCATATAGTGTGCCTATGATTATGGGAAGCGTGCAGAGTTGGTTAGATAAGTTAAATGGCATACTTTTACCATTTTACTTAATTGGATTGATTGGTGCGGTAGTGATGGCAACTAGTGAGTATGGTTATAGTAATGTATGGCTGACTCTAGGTCCTGAAAAGGCTCTACCTTATGGTTGGTGGAATGTCGCAGTATATTATATGGGAGTATGGGTTTTAATGATGTATACCTTTGATTATGCACGTTATGGTAAGACAGAAGATAGTAAATATTTATCATGGTTCAGTTTTGGTATAACTTTTTACTTGGTAGCATTCTTCTTGAGCGGGTTAGCAGGTATTTACTTAGTTAGCACTATTCCATTGGAAGGTGAGCTGTCGGAGGTGTCTATCACTTTAGGATTAGTTAAATTGATGGGAGTATTTGGGTTAATTTTTGTTGTCATTACCCAAACTCGTATCAATACTGCTAACTACTTGTTAGCAACGACCAATTTACAAGCATTTATCAAAGATACTATCAATTTAAAGGTACCAAAATTTGTAGGTGCCTTATTGATTGGAATTTTTATTTTTATACTTATGTTACTAGATGTATTCAATTATTTATTACAGGCTTTGGCTTATCAAGGCGTATTTGTAGTTGCTTGGGTTGCTATTGCTCTGACTCATATTCTGTATCCTAAACGAGAAGAAGTGTTTGGCGCAGTTCCGATTATTGACCCGCAATATTTGCCAGCATTTGACAAATCAGGATTAGTTGCTTGGATAGTAGCATCAATAGTTGGAATCGTACTAATGAACATGGGTGGTAGCTGGGTCAATTGGTATGCGACCTTAACCTTTATTACGGCTACTGTGCTCTACGCTATATTGATGCCCAAAAATCAACAATCGGTTTCGCAATTTGAACCACAAAAATCAACTGTCTAAATTTTGGGGATAAATAAGTACGCTAACAGTCAAATACTGTGCATGCTGAGTACATTTATTTTCTATCACCATTGATATAGTAAATTCAGTATGATAACAAGATTATAAGGAATGAATCATGAATCAAGCTAAAAGTACCTCGACCAAAGCCCTCGATCCTATTACCTTATCTGTTGTTCGTGGCGCGTTGGAAACAGCGCAACGCGAGATGACTCTTACCTTAGAAAAAACAGCGCGCTCTAGTGTGTTTAATCTAGCTCACGATTATAGTAATGCGCTTTTTGATCATCTACCTGAGATGATATTGCAAGGTCAAGATATTCCTATTCATTTAGGCTCATTGATGCCAGCCATGAAAGCGGTGGCAGAGTTTTATGGTGACGATATCCATGAAGGAGATATTATTTATCATAATGATCCAGTCGTTATGGGTAGTCATATCTTAGATTGCTGTATGTATAAACCAGTATTTTATGAAGGTGAGCTTGTATTTTGGACTGTATGTAAAGGACATGTTACAGATATTGGTGGCCCTGTTCCTGCTGGATACAACCCAGATGCTAAGGAAATTTATGCTGAAGGATTACGTATTCCACCTATCAAGATATGGGAAAAAGGCGTTAGACGTAACGACGTTATTAACCTGATTCATAGTAATATGCGATCACGTCGTAATCAAGAAGGTGATTTGAATGCCCAATACGGTGCTTGCGCTGTTGGTGAGCGTAATATGATTGCATTGCTAGATAAGTATGGTGTAGAAACGGTTCGTGCAGCTATTAAAGAGCTAAAAAATATGGCTGATAAGCATATGCGCTCACTCATCGAATCGCTTAATGATGGTGAGTATCACGGTGAGGCCGTTTTAGAAGATTCAGGTCACGGTCTTGGCGATTTGACTATCAGTGCTGATATCATTATCAAAGGAAGCGATGTACACATCAAGATAGAAAGCCCACCACAAGTACCTTATTTTATTAACTCTTATGCTGGTAACTCGATGTCAGGTGTCCTACTTGGCCTCATGATGTTTGCTCAAGTAGACCCTCCCTATAATGAAGGTTTGTATCGTTGCGTAACAGTAGATTTAGGTGAGCATGGAACACTATGTAATGCTAAGGAGCCTGCACCTCATGTGAACTGTACCACCACGCCGATGGAGACCTTAACAGATGCAGTGCGTAAAGCGCTCGAAGATGCTGCACCCGAGCGTGTTACGGCATCGTGGGGACATTCATCGGGGGTCAACATCGCTGGTATCGATCCGAAAACTGGCGAGCAATATGTCACTATGGTATTGGCATCAATTATTTCAGGCGCAGGAGCCACTCAGCAAATGGATGGTTGGCATGCCTGCGGTCCTTTATGTTGCTTCGGTGCTTTAAGCTCAGGTGATATTGAATTGTTAGAGTATCAATATCCTATCGTCATTCATAAGTACGGATTGGCAGAAGATAGTGGGGGTGCTGGGCGACTGCGAGGCGGTTGCGGCACAGTTTGGGAGGTTGAGCCACTAGATCACACCATGACTGTAGTTGCCTTTGGTGAAGGACGTCATATCCCGACTATGGGCGCAGGCGGTGCTGAGCAAATTTCACCAGAGCTTAAGTTAGGTAAGCTAGAAGTATTCCGTGAAGGTGGCAAGACTGATTTACATCTCCATAATACCGTGATTGAAATAAAGGCTGGAGAACGCGCACGTAATACTAATCCTGGTGGCGGTGGTTTCGGTAGCTCTTTTGAGCGTGAACCAAAAGCGGTGCTACGTGACGTCATTGAAGGCATTGTCTCTATAAATGCTGCTGCCAAAGAGTATGGTGTTGTTATCGATCGCGATACTTTACAACTAGATGAAAAAGCTACTAAAGCTTTGCGTGCAGAAGCAGCATAGTTAGTACAGGGATGTATTGACTCTACATATAATATAAAGAAGTTTAAGGATGACTTATGAGTTATGAATTTCGTTTAGGCGTAGATGCTGGTGGTACCTTTACAGATTTTGTGCTGGCTGAAAAAGGCGGAGACATACATCTGTTTAAAGCCCCTTCTACCCCAGAAGATGGTACTAAAGCGATTGCTAATGGACTGCAACAGATTTCAGAAAAGTTCAATCGCCCAATTACAGAAATTATTCAAGCCTGCGACTTATGTATTAACGGTACTACTGTTGCTCTGAATGCTCTGATTCAAATGAAAGGCGTAAAAGTAGGATTGCTTTGCACTAAAGGACATGAAGATAGTATCGAGATTCGTCTGGGTCATAAAGAAGAAGGCCACCGCTATGATGCGAGCTATCCTCCGGCACCGCAGATAGCACCGCGAGATCTACGTTTTCCTATTCGCGGGCGGATACTTGCCGATGGGACAGAGCGTGAAGAGCTCAATGAGGACGATATCTTAGCAGCTATAGAAGAGCTGAAACGCCAAAATATCAAGAGTGTAGCCATCTCTTTTGTGTGGTCAATACGCGACACCAAGCATGAACAACGCGCAAAAGAGCTGGTACAACAGCACATGCCAGATGCGTTTGTATGCTGCGGTAGTGAGGTATATCCACAAATTAAGGAATATACGCGCACCTCAACCACCCTCGTTAACGCTTATTTAAGTCCAGTTATGTCGTCTTATGTCTATAAGATTGATGATTACTTCAAACAACTGGGCGCCGATCAACCAGTACGTTACTTCCAATCTAATGGTGGTCTTGCATTAGGTGAGATTATGAAAGAGCGTGCGGTTAATGCGATTAACTCAGGACCTGCCTCCGCTCCACAAGCTGGGTTGTATATTGCTGAACCATTCGGTATCAATAACGTAATTACTGTCGATATGGGTGGTACTTCGTTTGATATTACTTTAGCAAAAGATGGCAAAACTAGCCTTAATCGTGATATCGATTTTCTACGGAACCGTATTGGCGTACCTATGATTCACGTCGAAACCTTAGGTGCAGGCGGCGGCTCTATAGGCCATATTAATACCTTTGGCATGCTAGAAGTAGGACCGCAAAGTGCAGGTGCAACCCCAGGTCCTGCCTGCTACGGTAAAGGTGGTACGCTACCAACGGTCACCGATGCAAACTTAGTGCTAGGATACTTGCGCTCTGGTGCGGTATTAGGTGGTATTGTCACCCTAGATGGAGATAAAGCAAAAGTTGCTATTGAAAAGCATATTGCTAAACCGTTAGGTATTGATTTGCCTCATGCTGCTTATGGCATTAGTACTATTGTCAATCAAAACATGGCCAATGGTATTCGCCGTATCACTATCGAAAAAGGCTATGACCCTCGTGATTTTGCTTTAGTCTGTGCGGGCGGTGCCGCTGGTATGCATGTCATCTCGTTAGCAGAAGAGATGGGAATCAATACGATATTAGTGCCTAAGATAGCTTCTTGTCTGTGTGCTTTTGGCCAAATTATCTCTGATGTCAAATATTCATACTTAGCGACTCAAATTATGATTATGTCCGCAGACGCCAATCTCGAAGCTTTGAATGCCACGCTTACAAGGCTTGAAAAAGAAGGTATTCAAAAACTCAAGGAAGATGGGTTTAGCGATGACGGCATACAGATCGAACGTGCTATGGAGATGCGCTATGTTGGACAGGTGCATGAATGTAATGTAATCGTGCCAAACGGCAATATAGATAGTAATGCTGCCGCAGATATTCTACAAGCTTTCCACAAGCGTCATAAGGAGCTTTATACTTATGATGAGCAAGATAGTGCTGTAGAGCTTGTTAATGTAGAAGTTTCAATCATTGGTAAAGTCACCAAACCTGAGCTACCTACGCTAGGTGCACAAAGTGGGTCTGTAGAAAGCGCCAAAGTTGATGAGCGCCAAATGATACATGATCATACTTATCAGTGGATTCAAACGCCTATTTATGACGGTAATAAATTGGGTGCAGGGGCAGTCATCACTGGCCCAGCTCTGATTGAAGAGCCAACCACAACTATTGTGATTAAACCCAACTGGCAAGCTGATTTACACCAGTTTGGAACATATAAGTTGAGTAAAATTTAGTAATATGGATATAATGCTATTAACCTCATAAACCTTTCTCCTTTTTGGAGAAGGGTATTTGTCTGTTCTATTTGGATGAATTTGAAAAATAAGTGGAGAAAGTACGAAGAGCTATAAATTTATTATCTAGCGTTTAAGGATGAATGCGAATGGAACATAGTCAAAGTATAAGTAAGAAATACACTGATGATAATCATGGGTTCCGACAGCAAAACAAACTTCTACTTAGTGCAGATGGCTGGCAGAACGCAATCAGCGATACTTACTTTGATCTAAAAGTTCAAGTGAAAAGGCCTAACCAGTTCACTGGACACCTTCAACAAGCCGACTTAGCTCAAATGGGTATCTCAAGCTATGTTGCTGATTCCGTCCATTACCAGCGTAGCGGTCAAGACTTGTCTAAAGCTAATGATAGTATTTTACTCACGTTTCCACTTAATGGTTCAGTGTGCTTTCAACAACAGAAGCGGCAACTGACTTGTCATCCGGGTCAGTTTTTTATCGAACTGTCTCACCAACCTTATCAGTTTTACCACTCCGAAACCGTAAAGCTACAAGTTTTAAAGGTGCCTGTCGCCCAACTAGAAAACCATCAGCGTTTATTAGAGAGGTATTTTGCCCAGTCTATTACTACTGAAAAAGGCTCTGGCAGACTACTTAATCATCAAATAAGTCATGCGCTACATTTAGCCACTAATTTTGAACTATCATCTATAGAATCACAATTGCTAGAGCAACAACTACTAGATTTAATCATACATACTCTGCATCGGCCCACAATATCTTTAGCAGACAGCCAGATTTCAACGATAAAAGCAGCCCATTTACAACGTATTGAAGACTTTATACATTTTAATTTGGCCAACTTTCAGATTTCTCCTAAGCTAGTCTCACAGTCTTGTCATATATCTGAACGCTATATACATCTCTTGTTTAAGGAAATGCCTTACTCGTTTTCAGAATGGCTCAAACTGACTAGACTGCTAGCTGCTAATAAGCTATTAACCAAAACTAATTATAGATCTGTGGCCGAAGTTGCCTATCAAGTCGGTTTTACCGATCAAAGTTACTTTTCACGTATCTACAAACAACACTTCGGCTTCCCGCCTAAAGATACGCCTATCAAACCTTAAATTTGACCTTTTTACCTAGGGTGTGTCATCAAACCCTGATATTAACAGCATTATCTAAGAAAATGAAACCTCATACCTAAGCCCTACATGCTGTATAAATATTAGCATGTAGGGCTTTTTTGACCTATCGAAATAAAGTTGATTTATTAGATATATAGATATTATTAACAATATAATATTGAAGGGTCTATCATTTAATAAGTTATATTTTAAATTGATATTTACTCTATTCTAGTTGATTGATGTCTCCGACATTAATCTTAATTTCGCAACTCCATCTATATGTAGTCGTCAGCTAAATTTAGATAACCTATGAAATTTTAAAGAATCGTTAAATGGTAGGCCATGAGCTGGAATTAGCAAAGTACTTCTTTGCTCGAGTGCAAGACAGCAGGATATGGTTTTAGTAGCTTGCAGTTTCAGCACATGCTTTTTTAATATCATCACACTCTGTTACTGCTTTATCAAATGTACTAAGTTCTTAGTCACAGTGCTTATAATTGTACTTCTTTAATTTTCGACTAATTAGTCCTATTAGCTTTATAACCTTAATAGTTTAGGAACGAGCCAGCCAGTTAGGCTGCTTAGTACTTTGAGATATTGACTGTATGATGTATTAAAACTTTGAGTTTGATAGATTTCAAATAAATAAACCTCTAGCTTATAAAGAACATTACTGTACCTATGGCAAAATAATCGTCATAAGTCTATTATTGAGTACATAGTATTTATACAATTTTATATCTAAAAAAGACAAGTTAAATAACATCAAAACTTTAATAAGTGAAAGACATAGAGGATTTCCCTTTGAATACTTTTTCTCAATCAGCATCTAGTCATAACGTTCTCTCAGATAATACACAAGTTAATCAATATGTGCCTATTACCCAGTCAAACACACAAGGGCAATCACCTAATCGATTACTCCGTGTAGCATTGATTAATAGCTATCTAAAAGGTCAAGCTCATCTATTAAATGTTGATAACAATTGTATTTTAACAGGGCATAACTCCGCTGGTAAAACGACTCTAATGGGAGCTATTGCTCCATTTTATGGCGTACCTTTGAGTGCTATTGCCAGAAAGTCTGAAGTGAATAAAAGCTTTATTGAGTTTTATCTACCTTATGATAATAGCTATATCGTTTATGAATATGTACGAGATGGTCAATCACGTTGTGTCATCTTAAGCAGTCAGGATAAAAAGCAGATATTTAACTTTATCAATGGTAGTTATAAAGATGATTGGTTTATCGGTAAAAGAAATGATGAGCTTTACTTTAAAGGAAGCGTGGAGGTCATGCGTGCTATTAAGTCGCAAGGACTACAGGTATCAAGTAATATCAGTCAGTTAGAGTATGAAGCGATTATTAGCAACTGCCCAATGAAACGCTTAAAAATAACATCTACGCAAGCTCGTAGAACCATTTCGAAATACCGTCCTGATTATGCCCTTACGTCAGATCCACACGCCACGTTTTTTGGTTTTTCTCCTATTGTTAGTAATGTTTTTCAAACTCAGCTGGAATTTGATGATATATGTGCTTTTTTAGTAGAAGCTATGAAAACGCAGGACATGCTAAGTAGTGATGAGCTGAAGTTAGATGCGGTTAATATTGATACCGCCAAATGGGTACGGCAACGCGAAACGTGGCAACAAATAGAGGCGCTTAAACCAAAATTTGAGACATTAACCCAATCTCTAAGTGACAATATTGCTCATCAACAGCAGCTTGCTGACATAAGACATAAAGCTTCGATCTTACTGTCCAAGATTGGTAATGAAATCATTGATAAAAGTGAAGAAAATAAAGCGCTTGATAATCAATATAGTAATGTGGAAAGAGAAGCCAGTGATAAAGAAACTATGTGGTATTCGGCTAAAGGTAAACTAGACGCGAATATTAAGCTAACGGCAAATGAGGTAGTGAATCTTGAAAATAAAAAAGAGGCGTTTGAACAAGGAGCTCAAGATAAGTATAAATATGAGCCTATGTTTAAGTTAAAAGAGCGGGTTGCGAAAATAGATAGTTTACAATCGCAAAAGAGCAATAAACAACAGACCCTGAAAATCTATCAACAGCAATTAAAAGAAGCAGAAGCAAACTTAGATAAAATTCAAGCCATATTTAAAGATGAAGTCCGCAACCTTGAAAAAACACACGATGAGGCAGTCAATAGAATCGATAAAGCCAAGGGCGTGACTGATTTTGAATTCAGTGAAAAACAACGAAGCATAGAAAATAGATTGTCTAAGGAGAAGCAACGTTTGCAGTCGCAATTTCGGATACAAAGTGAAAACTTCAAAACTGAGATTAGCCGAATTGGAATAGAGATAGCGACTAAGCAAAGTGAGGCCAGTAATCTATCATTTAGTCAGTCCTCAAAAAACGCTATTGATAACAACCTTAGCGAAATAGCCAGCTTACGTCTTGTGCTAAAAGAAAATCAGACAAAGTTGAAGAAGGGACAAGAAGAAAAAGTTAATCTAAGAGATGAGATAGATAGCCAGCTAAATCAACAACGTCGCATTAATGACACAATTAACAAGCATCAGGATAGTAAGACACATTTAGAGTCTTTAGTACAAGGTGATACCTTGTTTAGCTTTTTGATCCAAAGTGAAGCAAATGACAAGCTGTATCATGCCGTTAATCAAATACGTAAAACGATGAACCCTGCATTGTTAAACCGAGCGGATTTAACACCTGATTGGTTGGCAGGTGGCGAAGGGTATAGCGTAGTTGATACTGGTCATGAGGGTTTGTACGGTTTAAGCCTGCATACTAATGCTATCCCAACCCCAGATATCCGTACTCACGCTGACATTGCTCAAGAAATACTAAATCATGAGCAACAGGTAGAATCAAGCAATGCTGAGTTGGCTGAACTTGAGAATACACTCAATAAACTGGATAAACGCAAAAGACAAAACAGCCAAGAATTCACTCAATTACAGCTTACTGAGCAAAAAATAGAAAATGAGATTGAAGCTTTAGAGGATCATGGGCGCTATCTACATATTCAAGCAGAAGAGGATAGGCAAAAGCGTATATCAGAGATGCAAAATCAAATAAAAATGTTAGCTGATCAGCTAACTAATCTCAATATAAAACTGGACGCTCTAGACTTAGAAGAGCAAAATCAGTTGAGTGCATTAGATGAGACTCATACGATTAATAGTGATAAATTAAACCAAGAAAAGCAAGCGCGTTTAGATGATTTAAAAACTCAATTAGATAAGGCTAAAGACGAGCATAAAACTCTCTTAGCTGAAGTGACAGAACGTAAAAATCAGGCAGTCGAAAACGAAGGCTATGACCCTAGTATTATAAATAGCATAAATACTGATATTGAGTTTTTAGACTCGGAGCTTTTAACTGCTGAACGAGCAAAGCGTCGCAT
The DNA here is from genome assembly GCF_015864605.1 of Psychrobacter sp. SCQQ22. Lineage (NCBI taxonomy): Bacteria > Pseudomonadati > Pseudomonadota > Gammaproteobacteria > Moraxellales > Moraxellaceae > Psychrobacter > Psychrobacter sp. SCQQ22. The sequence goes on along the minus strand of NZ_JADYWZ010000005.1, from coordinate 187,344 downwards.
TGATGATTACAAGGTATTTCTTGAAAAGGAATATACAGAGTTAGGAGGGCTTGAAAGCAAGAAAAATGAGCTGGAGAAAAGCCTAATTGCACAGCAACACCTTCATGAGAAATATGCTGCGGAGACCAGGCAATTACTAAGTGAGTTACAAGCAAAGATAACTAAGACTGCCGAAAGACTGAATGTGTTAGCAACGGATAAAACCAATCTAACTTCGCACCTTAAAAAACTAGAGTTGACGTTAAACTCTGCTTTAATCGATGTGAATACTAATTTATCACATGCTAATTCACCTGAAGCAGAAAGTCGCTTACTTGAAGAAGATTTCCATTTGCAAACAGAGCGCATTTTACGCAGTATGCAAAGTAATATAGAGCGGGCAGACACCACCACAAAGCAAGGGGTCAAGCTGGTTGATACCATCAAAAAACCATTTAACGACAATGAGTCGATGTTTCAAGCATTATTGTCTCAATCTGACATCATAAGTAGAACGACAGAAACCAACTGGTTTTTACAGTCCAGATTTTTTATGGACTATATGAACAACGAACACGAAAGTAAAAAAGAGATGATCGTTGGGCATTATATTGTAGAAGCTGAAAAAATAAATAATTTCAAATATGACTTAGATAACGCCGATAGTAACTTAAATAAGTTTACTCGAAATATTAATAAGAACTGCTCCGATATTTGTGACAACTTAAATGCCTTAGCAATCGAAGAGTTTAAGATGAGTATCAGTTCAAGCATAAAAGATAACGAGTGGTATAAAGTGCTCGATGATTTTTCTGAAGCATATGATAATTGGCGTGGCTCTGAGCGCATTCATCAACCTATGCCAAGTGAGTATTTACTTGCCAGCCTAGATAAGGTGCAGCACTTTATTGGGCAGAATAAATTGAATGTCAAATTTGCCCAACAGTTCTCAATGGATCTGATGGTCAAGCAACATGGGCAAGCGCCAAGAACTGCAACGAAAACCAATTCATTTAAAGCGTTGTCATCTAACGGTACCATGCGTATAGCTCAACTTATTATTTACTTGTCTTTACTATCTATGATTTCAACGGCTACTAATACTGAGCTCAAGTTATTTATTGATGAAATCGGTGTGCTTGATCCACAAAATACTCAAGAGCTATTAGAACTGCTTAGGAGCCAGAAAGTCTCTGCTATGTGCGCCGCGCCTCAAGTTGTTGACGATGCGGTTATCCCTTTGTTCACCAATAATATTGCCTGTAGTCGTGATAAAAGTAATACCTATAGACTGTCCCAAACCGATGACTTATCCTCACTAACTCAAGAAGCCATTATGGAAGCTCACGGAGTCTTTGACTTATGATTGAGATGACGATTGCTAGAAAATTCTTACAAAACAAGTTTATTTGTCTCATTACGGATGAAGAGGGTTATCACTGGTTAAAAACGCCTGATAACTTTGAGCGTATGACAGCTATTTTAGAACCATTAGGTATGAGGTTAACTACCTTTAGCGAAGGTGACGTCTTTGCTGGCATCAACGTTGCTGTAGATGAGACGGATAAAAAAAGAGTTGTCAAAGAATTTGAAGATATTCATTACAATATTTATCCCATCATCAATATATTGACAGCGCTGGCTAGTGCTGATGAAGATGGCGACACCCTATATATGGGAAAAATAATAAAGCAGGATAAGTTGGTAATTACTGTTAACGACAATCAAGAGTTTGCAACACGCTTAAAAAAATTGGCAGAGTTTACCAATAGTGTTAATAAACCCAACGATGAGCAAGTGGGAGCGTTACTTAATAAACTACAAAAAGACGAACTTCTTTACTTGGTTAATCCTGAGAAAAAGGTATACCGAGTAACGGGAAAGATGGAGTATATTAATCGTATTATTGAGTTTATCAATGAGAATTACTTAGAAAAGGAGAGTGAAACACACACTCAACAGGGACTTGATCTATGAGCCGTGGTGGACAATTAACCGAGGAAAAAATTCGTGATTTAGGCCGAGCGACCGAAAGCCGCGCCGACTTGTTATTACAAGCTTATCTGTCTGAGTTATCTATTGAGGACAGTCAATCAACCAAGCATTATCGAACGCTACGTGATTGCGGTGTCATCCAAGAAGGGCTAGATACCATAACGCTTAGTAAAGAGATGAGACGCATCTTCGATATCATGGCAAAAAAATCCCATCGTTTGCACGTAATGCCTGATATAGAAGAGTGGAAACGCAATATAGAGCATTATAGTAAACTTGCACTAAATGCATCATACGAGGTTGATGAGGCGAGTAATGAGCAAGGTTTTTTAGATACTATCGAAGATTATAGTTATGAATTGGCTGATGCGCTTATCCAAGAGATGGCGAGCATCGAGTTCACGATTAATTCAGAATTAAACAACACGTTTAACCTGAAATCAAAACGCATCATACTAGACACACTCACACAAAAAATAAAGTCACAAATCGAAAAAGTACAAAGCCTTAGCCGAGAAGAGTTGCATAAATGCCATGCCGGTAACTACAAAGTTTCTATGATACTAGACAACCTTCTTTTTGGTACTATCGATCAATGTATTAAAGAGTTAACGATTAGTCTAGATAAAACCGTCATTCTCATTGATAAGTTAAAGAAAGAACAAACACGTCAAAACGAGATGTTATGGCGACTTCATCGGCATATCCGTAACGGCCAATATAATCCTAAAGATGTGGTATTAAGTTTTGATGACTTGGTAGCTCATAACTTAGCCTTCGGTGGCATGGCAGTTGAGAGTCATCTAACCAATGTGGACGTGGAGGAAGAGAAGTTTCTACTGCTCGGCTTGCTTGATAAGATGTTACCACCTAAACGCGCACTCAAAGATAGTGTGGCTAATCATTATTATGATCCCTTATTACACGTCAATAATGACAGTACGAGTAAGCTACTACTAAGTGAAGAACAACGCTGGGCATATGACTTTATGAAGTATAACAATACGGATGACATAAATAAGAACCTTTCTGCCAGACAATTTTGGGAGCGGTTTGAAGTCAATCGTATTATCAAATTCAAATCGTTTTTAGCATTAGTTATGCATATTTGTAAAAGCAATTTTAGGGACGATACCATCGTGCACACCAAAGATGGTTATCAGTGGAAACTGTACCTTAAGACCACAACACCATCGGAGCTTTGTAACACCATACGTATTTTTGATGCGCGCTATATAAGATATAAAGTAGTAGATAACGAACCTAGTTTGGACAAGGTATGGAGGTGATATGGAGCCAAGACTTGTTAATAAGTTAGCTCAAAAAAGAACATTGAAAACCTTACGTGAGGGTTTGCTCAAACGCACGAAGGTATTCGCGTACCGTAATGAAGACAATGTTTTTTATATGTTGTGTCAGCATGATAAAACGATTGGATATTCAGCAGGCAAAAAAATATACTTGTCTGATATGGGTTGGCAAAGCATTATTAATTTAGTAAAAGCTGGAACGGGCGTTAACCTTATTTCAGATGATATTGACGCTTTATCCCAAAAAGGACGATTAGAAAATAGTACCATAATGGCTGATGAGAAAATATTGAGTAGATCGCCAACGCAAGGGTTTATTTTATGTCGCTTATTGGGTAGGGCAGAGATGTTAAGTCAGACAACTGACCACTTCGCTAATCAATCAACACCATTACAGTCTTATTTGGGTGTGCATATAAATCATATTATAAATTGGGACGTAGATATAGTCCTAGTGATTGAAAACTTTGCGTCTTTTACTGAGTTTACTGAAAGTCATTTAAGTTCAATAGAGGGTATAAGTGACAATGGAATGGTATTGCTTATCTACAGAGGGCACGATGATAAAAACATCTATAGTGTCGCAACAGAGATAGCAAGCTTGACCTGCCCTAAGTATATCTTTGCTGATTATGATTTAGCAGGCCTGCAACTTGCGGAAGTTATCGCTGAACGTATTGAAGCAGCAGGGTATATCTTGCCCAAAGGTGCTATGCACAATCAGAGCTTAGTAAAGCTAAATAAAATAGCAGAGCGTGAAAAACAGTCTGCTACTACTATCAAAGATTCAGTATTACAGCCATATATGAATGATATGAAAACTAGGTTTTTGGCGGTTACTCAAGAGGCTTTGATGGCGCACGAGGTGAAGCTTGAGATTGTGAGTAGAGAATAATTGACTCTTTAAGAACAGCATAAGTTTAAACAGTCTACCTAACTAATCCATCTAAAGCTCTCATAGCCTTGAGTCACTAAGGGTACGGAGTTACTTAAACTCTAAGCTGATAGCTCTAAGAGCTCTATGGCGAAATATTTATGATATTTACATCTCCATAATTTAGGGGGATTTCTCATTTAAGTAATTTCAAGTATCTTCATAGCTTATGATAAACAAGTCATTTTTATGCCAGCCTAACTCATACGTATAATTTGATTATGGCAAGCAAGATATTTGACGGTCATAAGTGGTAATAGTACCTTCAGCTAAGCCAATCTTCGTTGATTTAAAGTAGTCATAAGCTTCTTGCAGTGTTGGCACATTATTGGTCTTATTTTTCGGGTCTTCTAGGTTTTCATGAAGCCCATCATAAACATGCATGCCTTTTTTGATGTTAGCCATCATTATACTGGCTTTTTCACGTGCTTCAGTTAGTGTAATTAAATGCGTTTCTTCTACTTCGTCTCTATACAGCTTTCCATTGATGCGCTTATGCAATGTATATCGCTTTGACTGCTTACCTACACGTAGCGCAAAACCAGTTAGTACATCGTCCATATAGATTTCAGTACCTTTAGCGGTATAGTCTACTGAATCAATAAGTTTTTTGGTAAGTTTAACTTTCATATATCACCCATGCAGCAGTACATAACTATAGTGTTAGTAGTCATCATACTTTAATTACTACAAGGGTCAAAGTATCAAGATAGTATCAAAAAATTAATTACATCAATGCTTTCACATAAGTTTTAGACAATAAAAAACCCTTACAGGTCAATGACTGTAAGGGTTTGAATTTGGTGGGCCCAGTAGGACTTGAACCTACGACCAAAGGATTATGAGTCCTCTGCTCTAACCAACTGAGCTATGGGCCCTAACGCTAGACGGACAATGATACCTGATTTTTTGAATTTTTCAAGCAAAAAATGGGCCATTATCAAGATATTTTTTATGAAGTGCCATTTTCTATTAAACTTGACCACCAGCTAGGGTTAGACTGCGACCACCATCAACAGTAATAATCTCACCAGTGAGGTAATGGGCCTGCACAAGATACAGCACGCTATGGGCAATTTCATCAGGTCGACCTATGCGCTGCATAGGGATTGAGCCGATGATACTTCGTTGCTGATCATGATCCAATGCTTGGTCGCTATCAGTGTCAGGTAAGATATTGACGCCAGGTGCGACGCCATTGCCCCGTACCTCTGGTGCCATCTCAAGTGCTAAAGACTGCACCATCATACGATGAGCCGCTTTTGCCATATTGTAGACAGTATAATTGCTAAACGGCTTATCATGCGCGTGAATGTCCAGTAGGCTGATAATACAACCTTGCTGGTTTTTAAGGTAAGGAAATAGTGCTTGGCTCAATAATAAAGGCGCTTTGGCATTGGTCAAAAATAGCTCGTCCCACTGTGCGTGATTAATGCTGCCAAGTGGGCTAGGGTAAAAGCGAGAAGCATTGTGTACCAATACATCTAGTTGGCCAAAGGTTTCTACAATATTTTTGACGAGTGTGCTCAAAGCGTTGCTATCATCGACGATGGCTAAATCGGCGATGATAAGCGATGCACTATCCGCACGCAGACTATTCAGCTGTGTGGCCAATACTTGGGCTTCTGATTCACTATGATGACAATGAATAATGACTCGATAGCCTTGGCTGTGAGCGGCTCTAATAATCGCTGCGCCAATACGCTTAGCACTTCCTGTGACGAGCATCACTGGCGCTTTGGCATTGATGCTTTCTGATTGGAGGGCGTCGATGGTTTGATTCATAGCTAAGATACTATCTGCTCTCTAATGTTTTTTATGTGAGTTCTGTACTTGTAAATGCTCAATTCTAGCCTGCCGCAATGCCGCACCAATGGCTGGGCCCTTGAGGTCTGCTGCTATATCTGTCATGCCGATAGCATGAAAGCTATTTAGCGCGATCATCATCTGACGATGTTGCACTGCCAGTTGTAGGACATGACTACACACGAGTAATTGAGACAATTTATCAGGCTCTTTATGAGCCCCGCAGGTTTGTACAAGGTCTATTTTTTCAGCAGCGCTCAGGCTATTTATCTTGCTGAGATTTTCGGATTGTTGTACAAATAAATTGGCAAATTGGGTGTGTGCTTTTGGTACCTTAGTCATGTTGCCAATCTCATTAATATCTTTTATATTGGCTGATTTGTTCGCATTTTCGTTTATAGGCTCTGAGGTAAATAGAGATGGATTAAGGCTACTCATTAGCAGTGCCCAACGCTGTGACAGACTCAATTTCATTTGCCCTGCAAAATATAGCGCAGTCTGTACCGTCTCTCGTATCTGAGTAGTAGCCCAAGCCTGATGCAATGGCGCAAAATATTCTGTCAGTGCATCGATTTCGAACAGCTGCTGCCAGTAGACTTGGGGCGATAATTGCATAGTTGCACGGCTGGACTCTTGCCAAATGCGTTCACTACTTAGATGTGTCAGCTCACCTGAATCGACCAGTTGACGCATTAGCGTCAAGGTATCTTCTGCGATACTGAACCCTAAATCATAGTAACGACTATAGAAACGAGCTGTTCGGAGCACGCGTAATGGGTCTTCGCTAAATGCACTGGATACATGGCGCAAAGTTTTGTTTTCTAAATCAACCAGTCCACCGTAATAGTCAATGACGTCACCATTGATAGGGGTGTCATCATTTAGGCTAGTGACTTCTATTGCCATGGCATTGATGGTCAAGTCACGGCGTTGTAAGTCTTCTTCTAAACTCACATCAGGGCTGGCATGTATGCTAAAGCCTTGATAGCCTAATCCTTGCTTTCGTTCCGTGCGTGCCAGTGCGTACTCTTCATGACTGTTAGGATGCAAAAATACAGGGAAGTCTGCACCGACTTGCTGGAATCCTGCATCGATCATTTCTGCAACGGTTGCACCAACAACCACAAAGTCTTTATCTTTGATAGGACGCTTTAGGAGTCGATCGCGAACAGCTCCGCCCACAAGGTATATTTGCATAAAAGCCTCTGTTTATTTAGCAAAATGTCATTGTACTTATTATCGCTGTATTGATTAAATTATCATCAGCTCAGTTTTCATTGATCAAAAAAAACAGCCAATGCTTTATAAGTCGCATTGACTGGTTTTAGTATAGCAGACGGGGTTCTGTCAGTGGATGATAGAACCCATCTTAATCATATTGCATATGATAGATGACTATTTTTCGCTTTCTAAGTCTTGAGCTTCAGTCACTGTCAGTGCAGTCATGTTGACGATACCACGTGCAGTCGCTGATGGTGTCATGATGTGTACTGGCTTATTGGTACCTAATAAAATAGGGCCAATAGAAGCACTGCCAGTTGCTGTTTTGAGCAGGTTGAAGGCAATATTCGACGCATCAAGTGTTGGTAAGATGAGCAAGTTCGCTGCACCTTTTAACGGACTTGATGGCATATCGTTTAGACGGATATGCTCATTCAGCGCCGCATCACCTTGCATCTCACCATCAAACTCAAAGTCTACATTCATATCTGTTAGTATCTGGTATACCTTGCGCATTTTAACAGCGCTGGTACGGTTTGATGCACCAAAGTTAGAATGAGACACTAGCGCGACACGTGGCGTGATACCGAAGCGACGTAATTGGTCAACTGCCAACACTGTCATTTCAGCCAACTGTTCAGCCGTTGGATCTTCGTGAATATAGGTATCCGCGATGAAAATGTTACGATCTTGCATGAGTACCGCATTCATCGCATAGAAGTCGTTCATGCCTTCTTTTTTGCCGATGACGCTTTCAACGTATTTTAGATGCAACTGGTAATGGCCAAACGTACCACATACCATGCCATCTGCCGCACCATTTTCGACCAATAACGAGCCAATCAATGTGGTTTTGCGACGAACGTCACGGCGCGCAAGCTCGATGCTGACACCGCGACGTTTGTTTTGCTCGTAGTAGCCCTGCCAGTAGTCTTTATAACGAGGGTCATCATCAACGTTGACGATGGTAATATTCTCGCCATCTTTTAGACGTAAGCCCAGTTTTTCGATATTGGCTTCAATCACTGAAGGACGACCAACCAAGATAGGCTTCGCTAGTTTCTCATCAACGACCACTTGCACAGCGAGCAAGATATTGTTGTCTTCGCCTTCACAGTAAACAATACGTTTTGGATCAGATTTGGCACGAGCAAAGATTGGCTTCATCACAAACGCAGAGTTATAAACAAACTCAGACAAACGCTGACGATAGGCTTGCATGTCATCGATAGGCAATGTGGCAACGCCTGAATCCATGGCAGCTTGGGCGACCGCAGAAGCAATCTCAATGATTAGATTTGGCTCTAGAGGTCCTGGAATTAAGTAATCACGACCGAAACTTTGCATTTTTTCGATGTTACGAACGCTTGCAGTTGGCGTTGCTTCAACGTGTGCCATCGCAGCGATTGCTTTTACACAAGCAACTTTCATTTCTTCGTTGACAGTAGTCGCACCAACATCTAGTGCACCACGGAAGATGTAAGGGAAGCATAGTGCGTTGTTTACTTGGTTTGGATAGTCTGAGCGACCTGTTGCCATGATGACGTCTGGACGTACGGCATGTGCCAATTCTGGCATGATTTCAGGCGTTGGGTTGGCAAGTGCAAAGACGATAGGGTCTTTGGCCATACGGCGAACCATATCTTCAGACAATGTACCAGGCATAGATAAGCCCAAGAACATATCGACATCGTCCATGACTTCTTCGATAGTGGTCGCAGTCGTCTCGCGTGCATAGCGCTGTTTGGTTTCATCAAGATTTTCACGAATGGTGGTGATGATACCGCGTGAATCTGAAACAAAGATATTGTTTTTATTCACACCAAGTGCGCAAATGATGTCTAAACAAGAAATAGCAGCAGCACCGGCACCCGAACAAACCACTTTAATTTCTTCGATTTTTTTGCCAGTAATCAACAACGCGTTGAGCATCGCTGCAGCAACGATGATTGACGTACCATGTTGATCATCATGGAATACAGGGATGTTCATGCGCTTACGCAATTCACGCTCAATTTTGAAACATTCTGGTGCTTTGATGTCTTCTAAGTTAATACCACCAAAAGTAGGCTCAAGAGAGGCGACTGCTTCGATGAATTTATCTGGATCGTTTTGTGCAATTTCGAGATCAAAAACATCGATACCTGCGAATTTTTTGAATAAAACGCCTTTACCTTCCATGACAGGTTTTGATGCCAATGGACCAATATTACCTAGACCCAGTACCGCAGTACCGTTAGTGATGACGCCTACCAAGTTGCTACGAGCCGTATATTTAGCTGCTAGCGTCGGGTCTCTTTCAATTTCAAGACAAGGAACCGCTACACCAGGTGAGTAGGCAAGCGCTAAATCGCGCTGGTTAGCCAGCTGCTTAATAGGCGTGACTGAGATTTTACCCGGGCGCGGGAACTCATGGTAATGCAAGGCAGCTTGTTCAAACTGCTCTTTTTCTGTCGTAAGGTGATCCGTATTCAAATGGGTATCGTCATTCATAATAATTGCCATGGTTGGAATAAATTGGAATAAAGTAAATGGAGATAAAAAATAACGTTTTACCCTCAAAAAATCATGGAATGATCATAATCTAAGGGTACATTGACATTAAAAACTAATGATTACAGACATAGTAACCAACGATTAAAGACAAGCTTAAAAATGTAATTTAGTAAAACCATCATTCTAGCACTATTGACAATTCACGCCTAGTCAACAGCCGTGAATTGTCGGAACAATATAATAAAATGATATTCATTATTTATCTCATTGATGATGCCAAAAAACAGAGCCAAATACCAACCTTAACCCCATAATGTTTCAAAATATTACAGAATGATAGACTCGGGTATGTCCTCACTTTAAAAGTGGAAATAAAAATGAGATGAATTGCCGCCAAACATTGTCAAATAGCTGGTTAATATCGAGATATTAACCAGCTATTTGACAATGTTTGGCAAAATTTAGCCGTTTTTAGCCCAGTTAGATGGCTATCGTTTGAATTGAGGACATGCCCTAGATTAAGATGAGCAACTAATCGGCTCTTGTGGCGTATGAGGAAGAGGGGGTGCAATATCCAAATCGGTGGCGATATCTTGTACATGGTAGGGGTTCGCCAATAACTTAAACACTCGATTGACTTCTTCAAACTGACCTTGCTCTGCCGCTGTGATGGCACGCTGCGCCATACTATTACGCAATATATAAACAGGATTATTACCGGTCATCTCGTTGATGACTTGCTCAAGTGGCAGTTGCTGTATTTGAGCCACATAACGTGTCGACCACGCTTGCCATACTTGTGTTGCCTCATCGTTAAGCTCAGCAGTCATGGTCACCAGTAGCTGCTGCTCATATGGATGAGCGCTTGGTGCGACTAATCCCAGTAGCGCGCGGAAGCTATTGGTATAATCGAGCAAGTTATCTTCTAATAACGTTAACCACTCAAAAGCCAATCTCAGACTATCGGACTCGTGCGGTAACCCAAGTTTACAGCACAATCCTTGCTGATAATGCTGCATAAAGGTCGCCTCATAAGGCGCCAAACAATCGGCTAATGCCTCCCGAGTGACACCCTCTAGACGCATAAAGTGTGGTAACCAAGCATTGAGATTCCAATGACCGATAGCAGGCTGGTTTTGATAAGCGTATCGACCTGTGTGGTCAGAGTGGTTGTTGATCCAAGCAGGGTTGAATCGTTCCATGAAGCCAAAAGGCCCAAAGTCTAAGGTGCTACCTGTAATAGATAAGTTGTCTGTATTCATAACACCATGAGCAAAGCCAATCAATTGCCAGTCAGCAATCATCCGTGCGGTACGCTCAACCACGGCGGTCAAAAATGCCAATATAGGTTTTTCGCTATCGCGGCACTCTGGATAATAAGTGTCGATCATATAGTCGGTGAATTCAGCGAGTAAATCAGGGGCAAAACTGGTGATCCATTCGATATGACCGAGTCGAATATGACTATCAGCCACGCGCATCAACGCCGCACCAGCTTCTATGCGCTCACGACGTACTCTGGTATCGGAGACCACAAATCCTAAAGCGTTAGAGGAGGAAATACCCAATTGCGTAAGCGCATGACCACATAAATATTCACGAATAGTACTGCGCAGTACAGCGCGTCCATCGCCCATCCGTGAGTAAGGCGTGAGACCAGCGCCTTTTAGATGTAAGTCTTGCGGTTGATTATTACTATCGATTACTTGCGCCATCAATAGGCCACGACCATCACCCAATTGTCCTGCCCACTGTCCAAACTGGTGACCAGCATAAGCCATAGCCAACGGTTGAAACTCAGCTGGTACGTATTGACCACCGAGTATCTCAACCCAACGAGTCATCAAGCCATCATCTTCTGACCAGCCCAATTGCTGTGCAACTTGTGTATTGAAATGACCCGCACGTGGATTATCTAATGCCGTTGGCGATTGCTCATGATAGAGGCGTGTGTCTAGGTTGACATAGGTATTTTGATAACGCATATGAGCCGTTCCCATTTGAATATCAGAGTAAAGGGATTACTATAACATAGCCGTCATATGACATCGTGTCGCTCTGTCCATCTCTTGTAATACTAAAGAAAAAAATCCCCCTATCCATGACGGATAGAGGGAAGGAGAAGCTTTGCAATTATCAAAATAAATCAGCGCTATATTATAGGTAATTAAGCTGCTTTTTTACTCATACCAATAGAGCGAAACGCCGTTTTTAGATTGCTATTATGCTCAAGTATTTTTTGCTCAATCTTGGCATAGTCATGCTTTAGCTTATCATCAACTTCATGCAATCGATCAGCATATTCTGTCTTTTTCAACTCAATTGTTTGAGCTTTCAGTGCTTGCCATTCTTCGACAGTTTGTATAAATGCATCGTATTCAAACTTAATACGATCTTGGAAGCTCTTCATCGCATGAGGAAGATCAAGGCCAGTACTGGCTACCGTATCAATCTGCTGTTGGGCGGCCTTGAACTGCATTTGTACTTCGGCATGCTTGATAGTGGTGTCATCAACAGTACGTAGCTCACTGGTTAAGCCTAGCTTTGATAGGCCAGCAATCAACCATTTAGTTGGATCATACTGCCACCATTTTACGCCATTACGATAATCGTATTGGAAGAAGTGATGGTAGTTATGATAACCCTCACCCCACGTAAAGATAGCTAAGAAGAAGTTATCACGAGCAGTATTGGTATCAGTATAAGGACGGCTACCAAACATATGACATAACGAGTTGATGAAGAAGGTAAAGTGGTGCGTCAGCACCAGACGTAGTAAGCCTACGATGACCAAAGTACCCCAAACATCACCCAATAACCAACCGATCGCGGCGACTGCACCGATGTTCAATGCCGCAACCCATAAACCGTAATATTTATGCTGAATTTGCAGCGTTCTATCTTTGGTTAGGTCAGGGATATTTTTATAGTCAAATTTACCACTAGGATAATTGCGTAGCATCCAGCCCATGTGACTGAAGAAAAAGCCACGCTTTGCTGAGTACGGATCTTCTAAGCGATCATCGACATGACGATGATGCGTACGGTGACCAGAAACCCAATCAAACGCTGAACCTTGTACGGCAAAGGTGGAACCTAGCAATAAAAAGTTTTTGACAATCGGGTGTGCTTTATAAGCACGATGCGATAGCAGGCGATGATAACCAGCAGTAATACTGATACCTGTCCATACCATAAAGGCACCAAATACACCCCAAACTGGCGCGCTAACTTCATGAGTCAACAGATACCATGGCGTAATGATAGCAGCAGCAATAGGCGTGGCTACTAATATAGACGCTGGAATCCAATTGATTGGCGCTTTTGTAAACTCAAACTCACGCATATCAATGCTGCTATCTTCAGGAGCATCAATTTGAACGGCAGTGTCAGCGTAGTTGCGCTTTGCAACTGGCTGCTCATTAAGCAAGTTACTCTCATCAAAACGCGTTTTAAAACGTGTGACTTGAGTGCTGGCAGCTTTCACAAGAGTATCACCAGATCTGATAGCGAAACGTAAGCCTTTCAGCGGTAAGCCAAGTGCTTTTTTTGCAATCATATAATATCCCTAACGGTATTAATTTAAGTCTCTATAGTACCTTAAAAATCTAACAAAGTGAACACTTATACACTATAAAAATATTGCTAAATAACAACAACTTGTATGGATTATAGAATGTATTGGTAGAAATAACCTGTGACTTATCAGGCATTAAGGAGAAGTGTAAGCAACACTAAAAATATGTAGGTTTTTTGAATGAACGAAATAAGAAATAGATTTATGAGTTTAGTAATAAATGGCTTGGAAAATCAGTAATAATGACATCGGTTTGCCATTTTATCAGCTGTTCAATCATATCCGTGTCATTGACCGTCCAAGCGCTTACGGGTAGGCCGTAACGGTGGCTACGTTCAATGACAGATTGGTTAATTAGAGGATAGTAAATACCTAACTGGCCACAGCCAAGTTGTAGCGCAGTATTGGTTGCGGTTGTCAGCGCTTGAGGCGTATCAATTAACAGGCCGCGCGGTATATGCATTAATAGCTTGCTGCGTTGCAGTCGAGCATGCAATTCCATATCAAAACTGGTTAGTGCAATAGGAAGATTGGCAAATGGGCTATCAATTAAATTATGTGTCAACGCTCTCATTAATTTGGGGTAATCGGTGCGGCTATGTGTCTTAATCTCAAGCTCAATGTGCGTAAAGCTACTCAGCAAAGGCGCCATACTGGCTAATGGGATGATTTGATGTTCAAACTGTCGTTGGCGTTGAATTTCTACCATACTTAACTGATCAATGCGTGACTGCTGACGACACATCCGTGCCAAGTCATCATCATGAAACACTACTAAATGACCATCAGCGCTCAGTTGTACATCAAACTCCACTCCTGTTAAACCATGAGCATTTAGACGTTGAGCATGCTGAAATCCCATAAAGGTGTTTTCTAATGCTTCGCCACGAGCGCCTCGATGACCGAGTAAGCGAGTGTTCTTTATATTTATCATTATTTATATGATCTGCTGTTTTTATGAGCAATCATATAGCCTCATATAAGCAGCGTCTAATAAAATTTGTAAAACAGACAGTTGATAGTTTTTTCTCTTTTGTTTGCCAGCGGTAATAATTTAAAAAAGCACTTACATGGAGTTCATAGGCATGTATTTGTTATGTTTTTGCAACCAAGTGTAGGTTTTACCCATTATGTGGGGCGTTATTTGTATATCCATGGGCTACACTAATGACCATTTCATCCAAACACCGTATAATAATCTGGTTTTCAGACCTATGGCAGCTAGAGTTGCGGTTTGAACATCAATCACTGTCCTTCAGTGGCGGTACGAATTAGTAAATTGGGAGCAGAATCAATATGAGCGTAGCAAATAAGAGTTTAAGCAAGTGGCAGAAAGTCGCTGGAATCGGTATCGTATGTAGTTTGGCGCTTGCAGGCTGTGATCGCTCAGAGAAAGAAGACAGCACTGAGGCAGCAGAGCTCACAGAACAGGATTCGACCGCTACTGAAAACACGTCAGCCACTGCCGTTAGCTGTGATGATCCAATGGTACAAGATCGTCTCAAATCGGCTCTAAAGAATACGCTCAATCAGCAAGCGCAAACGCTGGCTGCCAACTACGCAAACGATGCTCAGATCAATCTTGCTAGCGGTGCTATCACGGATAAAATGAGCGGTATTGTGATTGATGTACAGAACGCAGCGGTATTGCAACAAGCCAATGCAAATGGTATGACGACTTGTCAGGCAAGCGTTAGCATGACGCTACCAAGTGCAGATTTGTATCAGGCTAGTCAAGTACAAGCGGCCAATAATCAGCCAAGCTTGCAGTCACGTTTAGCACAAAACAACATTCGTATTAATAACAACATGCTCGTTGATGACGCTTTCACTTATGTCGTAGGCACTCAAGGTGGCCAGGTACGTACACGTATCGCCGGACAACCAGCATTAATGACCATCGTTGCTGATGTAATGGCAGGCTCTGTGTTCCAGTCAGCAGTGGAAAGCCAACGCGCTGCTACTCAGGAAAACAACAGTCAGCCAGCACAAATTCGTGAGCCTAGAGCAGTAACGCCGGTTGAGCCGACTCGTCCTGCTGAACCTGCGACGCCGCCAACCATCAATAAGCCAGCAGAAAGTCAGAGCAGTCCAGCAGCGAACAATCAAACGGCTACGTCTGAGCCTAAAACGCCAGCAAAACCAAAAGAAGTACCTAAAGATGAATCTATTGATATGATAATCATCGAAGACAGCACTGCTACTTACTAATCAGTTAGCTAGCCTAAATAAATGATTAGATGATAAGCACAAGAAAAGCCCGCAGCGTTAAGGTTGCGGGCTTTTCTTTATATTTTAATAATCACGTACCGCTATTTTTTCTCAGCAAAATCTTTTAATACCTGACTGTCCCATAGTACTTCAGAGACTTGCTTGGGGTCGGTACAAAAACGAGCAGCGACAAACAACCAGTCAGACAAGCGATTGATAAAGCTTACTGCGGTGCGGCGAATGGCTTCTGGACGCTGCTGTTGTAATAGCACTGCTTGACGCTCAGCACGGCGACACACACTACGCGCGACATGTAATTGGCTAACCAATACGGAACCTGTCGGTAAGATAAAATCTTTTAGCGGTGGCAAGGTGGTATTCATGGCATCAATCTGTTGCTCTAACCATTCAATATGAGTGGCATTGACCCCTTCATATTCTGGCATAGCCAGTTCACCACCGATATTGAATAGTAAGTGCTGAATAATGATTAAGCCTTCAGAAAATTCCTTTGCGATAGATTGGCCTTTATTGCGTTGTAACTGGGCGCGCACCAGACCAATGTGTGAGTTAAGCTCGTCAATATCACCCATGACGTTGAATATGTCATCAGCTTTACTGAGACGGCTACCATCTGCCATACCTGTGCTGCCGTCATCTCCAGTACGTGTGTATATTTTACTCAAGCGATTGCCCATATCTAAATCCTTAATCATTTTTGTGATGGAATAGTGTTAGTTGCGCGCTCATTGTAGTATTTTATGACTGTTTTCGCTAAGATAATGGGTTAAGTTTTATATCACGGTCGTTATATTTATGACGACAGTGGTTTATATTGCCTGTTAATCAAACGCAGGCAATGTTTTTACTTTTTATTTAATCAATTTTATTTATATTAAAAGGCTTTTTTACTATGACCACACCACTTGCCGATGCGATGTCTCAGCTTGCGATTTATGACTCATTGACTGGCGGAAAACGCCAGTTCGTACCACTCAAAGCAGGGCAAGTAGGCATGTATGTGTGCGGTATGACCGTTTATGATTATTGTCACATTGGTCATGCGCGAGTGATGGTCGGATTTGATATGGCGGTACGCTGGCTGGCACAATTGGGCTATAACGTTAACTATGTGCGTAATATTACGGATATCGATGACAAAATTATCGCGCGTGCTAGCGAAAATGGCGAAGAGATTGGTACGCTGACGCAGCGTTTTATCGAAGCCATGCATGAAGATGCGAGGGCGCTTGGATGCCAGATGCCAGACGCTGAACCGCGTGCGACGGATCATATTGATGAGATGCAGCAAATGATTGGAATGCTGGTCACAGGCGACTATGCGTACGCTGGCGACAATGGTGATGTTTACTACGCTGTCGATAGCTTTGCCGATTATGGCAAATTATCCAAGCGCAACCTCGATGATATGCAGGCGGGCTCACGCGTCGATGTCGAAAATGACAAGCGCAATCCGTTTGATTTTGTACTATGGAAATCCGCAAAGCCTAATGAGCCGCAGTGGGCGTCACCATGGGGACAAGGACGACCAGGCTGGCATATTGAATGCTCTGCGATGTCGACTAAATGCCTAGGTAGCACCTTTGATATTCATGGCGGTGGTCACGACTTACAGTTCCCGCATCACGAAAACGAAATTGCTCAGTCTGAAGCTGCAACTGGCTGCGAGTATGCACGCAACTGGATGCACGTTGGATTTATTAACGTCGATGGCGAAAAAATGTCTAAATCGTTGGGTAATTTTTTTACCATTCGCGATGTAATGGCAAAGTACCTACCTGAAACAGTGCGGTTTTTCTTATTATCAAGTCATTATCGCAGCCAAGTCAATTTCTCGGACAGTGCATTAGACGAAGCACATAATAGCCTAAGCAGGCTCTATAACGTTCTAAAATTGGCAGAACAGTTAAAGGGTGAGACGCTCATAATTGATGAAGCGTTGACTACTGAAGCCTACAGTAGTGAAGCTGGGCAAGATTTTATCAAAGCGATGAATGATGATTTTAATAGCTCAACCGCAATCAGTGTCTTGTTTGGGCTGGCACGTGACATCACCAAAGCCATTAAAGCTGAAGAGTTAGACACCGCATGGCAGTCAGCTCAGCAATTAAAGGCATTGGCGCAAGTGCTCAATATTCTACAGCAGCCAGTACAGCAATTCTTGCAAGCTGTGATTGGTGAACAGGCAGATGATGGTTTAACGGATGCGGCTATCGATGGTTTAATCATTGAACGTGCAGAGTCTAAAGCCAACAAAAACTTTGCCCGTGCTGATGAGATACGTGAACAATTAAAAGAAGCTGGTATTGAGCTCGAAGACAGCCGTGCTGGTACGACATGGCGCCGCGCTTAAAGTAATTGTGTTACAGAATACCCATACAGATAGTCATAAATTAAGTCAGCTTTAAGCTGGCTTTTTTTGTAGACTTAACAAAATATAAGAATCATCTTCATGAAGGACAGCCTTTGTATGCGACTCTCACATAAATTACTGGCCGTTAATCTATGAATACCCTCAAAAATCGAGCTGCTAGTAGCCATAGTATAGCCACTGATGTGTTTGCTAATACTGATGTCAGTATGGATGTCAATAAGCGTAATAATGCCGCGTCTGACGTGAAGGTTTATAACCTGCGGTCATTGCTACTCGCTTTTTTTATTCTTGTGATTAGCGCTGTTTGCCTACCTGTTAGTGCAGCAATTAATGACAATGCGCAGGCTGCAAGCGAACAAGGCGCAAGTGAGCAAGATAGCGCCCAGTCATCAAGCACACCTGACAATCTCGCTGAATATGCTTCTCAAAAAGTCAATGATATGAGAGAGGATAGTGTTGGTCTCTCTGGTGTAGTAGAAGAAATATTTGACCCTACTGAGCGTAGTGCGGTCGAACAGGCAGGCAGGCTACAAGGGGACTCAGCACTGACAGGAGAGTATAGTGAGAGCTACTACATACTCGATAAGCTGAATGTCGGACTGCCACCATTGTCTGAGCCACCCAATTTAGAAACGCCGCTTGCAGCCTTAGAGTTTTTTCAATCAGCAGTAATGAAGCAGCAGTACGATTTGGCCGCTTATGCGTTAAATATGAACTTGATTGATGAGAAAAGCCAACGTGGCCGTGCGCTTGATCTGACAAAGCGACTGGACTTTCTATTATCTGAAAAAGAGCTGTACGTGTTCGACGACATGCCAGATCGTCCCGACGGTCTGATTGAGCCACCACTTGGTAATACTAGCAGTGTCATGGGCATTGCTAGACGCTCTCTTCAGCTTGGATACATTGATTATCGAGAGCGCCGTGTTCCTATCTATTTGCAGCGAGTGCGAGTAGGTGAGGGAGCGCCTATTTGGGTGTTTTCTGCGCAGACGGTTGGCAATATTGATAATCTCTATGAGCAATATCATCCCGCTGAGTTTGAACGTTATTTGCCTATTTGGTTAAAAATAAAGACATTCGGGATTGCGCTATGGGAGTTTTCAGCGCTCATACTGTTTTTCTTATTAACCATGAGTGTGGGCTGGCTACTCAGTAAAGGCACTGAAAAAATCATCAATCATTATATCGATGATGAAAAGTACAGCATGTATGTTGGTAGCACCAATGGCGTAGCAGATTTGGTTAATAAACTGACGGTACCTTTGACCTTTACGATCAGTTTTTCACTCGTTTTCACCTTAGTTTCTGGCGGTTTTCCTTACCTAGATGCAGTTGCCTCATCCACTCGTCCCCTTATTTGGATTGGACTGGTATTCAGTACCATGTGGTTAGGTATTCGCATTATTAACTTCTTTGCCAACCGTTATCAAGACATGCAGATTGAGAATTTGGCTGAAGAGCATTTCGATAAGGAGCGTCGCCGCCGTACTTATGTCTCGATATTCCGCCGTGTCTTTATCTTTGTTATGATTTTGGGGAGCTTTTGGATAGGACTTAGTGAGTTTGCCAATATGGAAGGCCTTGGTAAGACCTTATTGACTTCAGCAGGCATCGCAGGTGTGGTCATTGGTATCGCCGCCCAGCCAATATTGGGTAATATTATCGCAGGGGTACAAGTGGCAGTAACTCAGCCAGTACGGATTGGCGATAGTGTGATAATGGATGGCAATTTTAGCACCGTTGAAGACTTGCGTTACACTTATGCGGTACTAAAAACATGGGATGAGCGTCGATTAATTGTGCCAATGCGTGAATTGATCACTGATAGGGTGGAGAACTGGTCACATACAGAAGTACATCAGACCTGTCCTGTTTTCTTATATATTGATTATGGTGCAGATATTGACGCTATTCGTCAGCAGTTTATCTCGATGGTCAAAGACAACAAGCTTTGGGATAACAAAACGGAGCCTGAAATATTTGTCGTGGAGGTGACAGAAAACACCATTCAACTGCGCGGTGCTGTTTCAGCGGTAGGTCCTATAGAAGCATGGACGTTAGCCTGTGAGATACGTGAGCAGATGCTAGGTTACTTGTATAAGCAGCAAAATAAGTATCTACCGACAGAGCGTTTTACTTTAACAGACAGCCAATCTAGTCAATCCTCTGTAAAAGAGTGACCACGTTAACCTTGTTTGAAGTATCACATATATATCTTCACTGGGTTTCCTTGATTCTCTTTTGAACTAAATCAATTATAGTTACAAAAGAGAGCTATAAGCCGTAAAAGAAAGTTATTGGTATCAAAATAGAGCCACTAACCATGCAAAGCATGACCGTCATCGACATAGACTTACTTGTGTAAAACAAACTGACAAATATAGCATGCGATTCGTCTCATTATTTGTTATAATATGGCGTTATTTTTAAGGGATAAATAAGTGGTTAAGCGTAAGACTGCACTATATTTGTGCAAACTTATGATCCGTCAATCACTTGCAGTTTTCGAGCGTTTTGTTTCGCTGGTTTATTGCTAAAATCCCACCCATCAAAATAACCACCACTAGGGGTCTGTATGTTGCGAATTGTCGATGAAGCCTTAACCTTTGATGACGTTTTATTGTTGCCAGCCTATTCTGAAGTCTTGCCAAAAACTGCCGATCTTTCTACCCGTTTGACCAAAAACATTACGCTAAATCTACCGCTGATCTCTGCGGCTATGGATACGGTCACTGAGTCTGAAATGGCCATCACTATGGCACAGCTTGGTGGCATGGGTATCTTGCACAAGAGCATGGATATCGCCAAGCAAGCCACACAAGTACGCCGCGTCAAAAAGTTTGAAGCGGGTACAGTCGTTGATCCTATCACTGTGCATCCAGAGATGACCATCGGTGAATTACTACGCTTGACTCAAGACAATAATATCTCAGGTGTACCTGTCGTAGAGAAAGGTACGGATAAAGTTGTTGGTATTGTCACGCATCGTGACTGGCGTTTTGAAACCAATCTGTCATTACCAGTTAGCCAAATCATGACACCAAAAGGTCAGCTAGTCACGGTACATGAAGGTGAGAGCAACGAAAATATCAAACGTTTGCTACATGAACACCGTATCGAAAAAGTGATCGTTATTGATGATGATTTCCGCCTAAAAGGTCTTATCACCGTTAATGATTTTGCAAAAGCTGAAAACAATCCAAATGCTTGTAAAGATGAGCAAGGCCGTCTTCGTGTTGGCGCTGCTGTTGGTACTGGTGCAGATACTCAAGCGCGTGTTGAAGCATTGGTTGCAGCAGACGTCGATATTATCGTTGTTGATACCGCACATGGTCACTCAAAAGGCGTGATTGATAAAGTTGCTTGGATCAAAAAGCACTATCCAAATGTACAAGTCATCGGTGGCAATATTGCAACAGGCGATGCAGCACTTGCGTTACGTGACGCAGGCGCCGATGCCGTGAAAGTAGGTATTGGCCCTGGTTCTATCTGTACCACGCGTATCATTGCAGGTATTGGTGTGCCACAAATCTCAGCGATTGATAACGTCGCTAGTGCATTAAAAGACAGCATTCCATTGATTGCTGATGGTGGTATTCGCTATTCAGGTGATATGGCCAAAGCCATCGCCGCTGGTGCCTCGTGCATCATGGTAGGCTCGTTGATGGCGGGTACAGAAGAAGCGCCAGGTGAAGTTGAATTGTTCCAAGGTCGTTACTACAAAGCTTACCGCGGTATGGGTAGTCTTGGTGCGATGTCAGGCTCAAACGGCTCGTCAGACCGTTACTTCCAAGATGCTAAAGATGGTGTGGAAAAACTGGTACCAGAAGGTATCGAAGGCCGTGTTCCTTATAAAGGCCCAGTCGCTGGTATCGTCAATCAGTTGGTTGGCGGTTTACGCTCATCAATGGGTTATACGGGCTCTGCAACCATCGAAGATATGCGTACCAATCCACAGTTCATTAAAGTGACGTCGGCAGGTATGAAAGAGTCGCATGTTCATGATGTTCAAATCACTAAAGAAGCACCAAACTATCGAGTAAGTTAGGTAGTTTTTGACAACTTTGTGTTACGTTAGCGAAAGCTGGTTTGCAGAGCTACCTTGACTTTGAGATAAAAACGGCCAACAATACCTTGTTATTGTTGGCTGTTTTTTTTTGTAACATACATAAACAGATTATTATAATAGTATTATCGCCTGCGTACACGTTGGGCCTTTAATTTTTAGACTTGGAGAGCATATATAATGAGCTACTTTGGCACTGATGGTATCCGTGGAAAGTTTGGTGAGTTGCCGATTACGCCTGATTTTATTTTGAAGTTAGGCTATGTCACTGGTCAGGTATTGATAGAGAACAATGACAATCCTGCGCGTAGACCTAGTGTGGTCATCGGTAAAGATACTCGTCTTTCAGGCTACGTTATCGAAGGGGCGTTGCAAGCAGGATTTAACGCCGCTGGTGTCGATGTTCATATGCTTGGCCCATTACCAACGCCTGCCATTGCTCATTTAACTCGTAGTTTTAACGCTGATGCGGGCGTAGTGATTTCTGCATCACACAATCCTTATTATGATAACGGTATCAAACTGTTTTCAGGGGATGGCAAAAAGCTGACTGATGAGATGCAAAATGCTATTAACGATAAGCTAAAAATTATTATGAGTATCGGTGGCAATGTTAGTGATAATAACAATGATTTGGTCATGCCTATTCTTGATCCAGCACAGTTGGGTAAAAATAATCGAATCAACGATGCCAAAGGTCGCTATATCGAATTCTGTAAAGGCAGCTTTCCTTATCAGTATGATTTGAGCCATCTGACAGTTGTCGTAGATTGTGCCAATGGTGCAGGCTACAGTGTGGCACCAAGAGTTATGCGTGAATTGGGCGCTAACGTGATTGCCATCAACAATACACCAGACGGACTCAACATCAATGCTGATTGTGGTTCTACTCATCCTGAGGGCTTACAAAAAGCAGTAGTTGAGCACGAGGCAGATGTTGGTATCGCATTAGACGGTGATGGTGATCGTATTGTGATGGTCGATGAGGCTGGTAATCTGGTCGACGGTGATGGCATCTTATATGTGCTTGCTACCCAAGGTCAGTCCAAGGCTAAAGGCGTGGTTGGTACACTCATGAGTAACATGGGCTTAGAGCTAGCACTAAAAGCAGATGGCATTGCATTTACGCGTGCCAAAGTAGGCGATCGCTACGTGATGCATGAGCTTGAAGCGAATGGTTGGATATTGGGTGGTGAGCCATCTGGCCACATTTTATGCTTAGATAAGAGCCGTACTGGCGATGCTATCATTGCAGGCTTACAAGTACTGGCTGTGATGCAAGCACGTGGGCGCGCGCTCAGTGATCTCGTCGAGGGGTTTGAAGTGTTGCCACAAAAACTGGTCAACGTGCGTCTGTCACAAATGCAAGATCCGTTTGAGCATGAGGAATTGGTTACCGCTTTTGAGAAAGCGCAGGCTACTTTAGAAGGTAGAGGCCGTCTACTGATTCGTCAGTCAGGAACTGAGCCTATGATTCGAGTGATGGTCGAATCAGATGATGAAATAGAATGTGATGTGCTCGCAAATGACTTGGCTGATCATATCAAAGCCGTATTGGGTTAAGATCAGTTCATATAATAAGGCAACAATATTAAAATAAGGAATGACCATGAGTATGGATTTTACCGATCAACGTCTGTCATATGAAAAGGGCGCGCTTGATCAACAGTCAGTACCTACATCACCATTTGAGTTGTTAAATACTTGGATGAATGAAGCGATAGAGCAGAAAGTGCAAGAGCCGTATGCGATGAGTTTGGCTACTTGCGGTGCTGATAATAAGCCTAGCGTACGTATCGTGCTCATGCGTGAAGTTACAGATACTGGTATTGTCTTTTATACCAATTACGAAAGCGCTAAAGGACAAGATATTGCCGAGAATCCTAATGCTGAAGTGCTGTTTTTTTGGCATGAGCTTGAGCGTCAAATCCGTATCAGTGGCAGCATTGCTAAGATAGATGCTCAAAAATCTGCAGCTTATTTCCAAAAGCGTCCACACGATAGTCAGGTGGGTGCATGGGTTAGCCAGCCACAGAGTGGTGAAGTTGCTGATCGTAAAGTAATGGAACAAAGTTTTGAGCAACTACAAGCAGATTATCCAGAAGACACTCAAGTGCCAACGCCAGTCTTTTGGGGTGGCTATGAGATTACGGTCAATGAGATTGAGTTTTGGCAAGGCCGTGCTAACCGTATGCATGACCGCATTGTATATACTCAAGAAAATGGCGATAGTTGGAATACCAAACGCTTATTGCCATAACTGATGTGGCGATAATAAAAAGCCCCGCTAGCAGTTGTTATAAACAACTTACTAGCGGGGCTTTTTCGCACTTATAGCAAGTGTCGAATAGTAAATGTGAGAATTTACTTTGCTTCAGTATCCACATCGACAGAAACTGACATACCAGGTCGCAGTTTGGCCAGTTCCGGTTGGTTTTCATCTAAATCGATACGTACCGGAATCCGCTGAGCAATTTTAATATAGTTGCCAGTAGTCGGGTTTGCTGCTGATGAACTAAACTCACTGCCCGTTGCTGGCGAGATATTATTGATACGTCCATGAAACTTAGCACCACCCAGTGCATCCACATGGATGGTCGCAGGTTCGCCTATTGTCATATTCGCGATTTGTGTTTCTTTGAAGTTGGCAATAATCCACACGCCCTTCGGTACGATATACATGAGCTGTGTACCAGCACTAACGTATTGTCCTGATTTTACACTGACTTGGCTTAATTGACCTGACTCGGGAGCTGTGATAATAGTATTGTCCAAATTGATTTTGGCTTGCTTGGCACCGGCTTCAGTATTTTGGATATTGGCATCAAGTGATGAGCGGCTACCGCTGGTTTTTTTGCTAGCTTGCTGTGCAGCTTGTAGGTTGGCTTCAGCCTGTTGTACGCCTGCCTGCGCTTGGGCAAGTTCTGCTTTGGTATGTGCTACCTCCGCTTTTGAGACTGCACCAATAGCATCCAGTCCTTGATAGCGTTTGACATCTTCGCGTGCACTATCAACACTGACTTTCGCGCTGTATAAATCGGCTTCACGCGCTTCTATCTGAGCTTGGCTAGACTGAGTGTCTTGCGCATTACTGGATCGATTGGTTAACGCCACTTCGATATTGGCCTGTGCTTGTTCAAGCTGCTGCTGAAAAGTGCGATCGTCTATCTTTACCAGTAGGTCACCTGCTTTCACATTAGCAAAATCCTCTACGGCAACATCGGTCACGTAGCCAGATACTTGTGAGCTGATAATGGTTGTTTGACCTTTTACAAAGGCATTATTGGTTTGCTGTACCGTTGGGGTAAAAGGCGGCAGTTTCCAAGCATAAAGAATCAGAAATACACCAATTATGATGAGGACAATAAAAACCCCTATATTAAAAAACGTTTTTTTCTTAGGGTTCCATCCTGAAGCAGAAGGAATAGGCTCGGTTGGTGGCATGGGTGTTTCATTATCAGCGCCACTCTCCATTACTTTTTCTGCAACTTGGGTCTCGTTGTCTTGAGCACTTGCTGTCTCACCAGTATTAGAAGATAAGTCATTAGAAGATAGGTTGTTAGAAGACAGGCTGTCGGCTGGCGTCTGAGTTTTTTGGTCAGGGTCATTGGATTTTTCTTGGCTCATGACGCGCTCCTAAGTGTTTGGATTAATATGATAGATAATTTGATACTTATATAAGAAAAGGCTACTTCAATTTTAGCGATGTTAAAAATATCTTATTTTGGTTCACGCATTTTGGCGATAACGGCTAGCTCTTTAGCCAATGGGTTACGTTTATGATAACGATAGTAAAAATAATTGAGCAGTAAAATAACGGTAGCACCAGTCGATAGAAGGGCCATGATGAAAAACAAATCACCATAAGCAGAAACAGTGGCTTGGCGCTGAATACCTTGTAGAACTTGCAGCACGGCAGCCGTATTGGTTTGAGTGGCGTCCGTCATTTGTGTAGATATAGTACTGCGTGCAGCGGCTATCTGTCCCACCAGCTCAGGATCACCAAAATTGAGTGAGCTGACCATATCTGCATAATAAACCTGCGTACGAACCGTGGTAAATGCTTGAATAGCGGCTGCACCCGCCAATCCGCCTACCGTTTGTGAAATGCCAAAGATAACGGAAAAACTAATAATATAGGCAGGACCGCTAGCAATAGCACGCAAAAACCCTTCAAAAACTAAAGGCCCCATAAAATACACGGCGGCAAATGCAATCAAAAACTGGCTGATATAAAACATATAAGGTGCTGAATTAATAGACACGCTAGTATCCATCCAAGAACCTAAGGCAATCAACGCCACCGCAAAAATAACGGGTCGGCGTAAATCTATTGGATTGGTACTAAAAATACTAATGACCAAAGCCAATACACTGGCGGCTAATATGACAGCATAAAAAGTAATCAGCTGATCGCCACCATAGCCTAAGTTGGCAAGTAATCCTGCCGCACCGACATTTTGCTCAGATAGCAAAATTCGCATGACAGCGCCGGTAATCATAAAGGCAATAATATTGCGGCTACGCATCCAGCGCACTTGTAGCATTGGGTTTTTGCGATGGGTTTCAATCCATAGCGCGATGCTAATCCCGACGATAGCAATAATAAGTGGATAGATAAGCCAAGGTGTCGTCCACCATAAAATCCTACCTTGTACTAAAACGACAGACAATGCAGCCAGACCGCTTGCAAAAAATCCAAAGCTTAAAAAATCCAGTTTTTCAAATACTTTTTCTGTATTGCCTGGTGGTAGCTCTAATATATTAATCAGCCCAAAGCAAATCAGTGCCAAACCAAATTGAAATAGAAATAAGCTTTCAAGTTGACCGTCGATGGTGAGGTAGGGCGAGATGATTCGTGACAATGGAATACCAAACTGCACCAAGCCAAACCCCAAAATTAGACCGCTAGTACGCTTGACGGTTGGCATACCTTGCAAACAATAGAACAATCCTAAGATGGTCATACCGCTGGCCACCATACCGCTTAAACCACGCGCTATAATCTCTAAGTAATACGGGTCAAGCCACATACCATCAGCAGCCGTCATCAAGCCACTGCTTACAAACCATTGCATGCTGGTTGCTAGTAGCAAAAAAAACAGGGTGATTTTACTGAATAATGCCATGCCAAATTGCTGACGAATCTTGTATAACAATACGGTGATACAAGCATTGGTCATATTGTAGGCAACCGATATCCATCCGCCTTCCATAGGCGTTAGGCTAAGGTCACCTTGAATTTGAGTCAGGTTCGCGACCAGCAAACCATTTTGAAAACTGGCAGTCACCCCAATAATAATACCAATAATCAGGTAAAAAACCTTGCGGCGTGCAGGATGATCAGGATTGGCTGGAGAGCCCACCATCATTGGCTGTTCGTGGGGCTTGAATTGATACTCAGTACTCATGGATGAATGACTGTCTTTGAAGGTGGACGGTTGATTGTATTAAGCTTAAATTAATAAAGCCTGTCAACGGTATAGTCGTACAATAGAATATGTTTTATAGGTATAGTCATTCCACTACCAAAGTATGACAGCGTTAACTTCGCTTGAAGTATTACATCTACACTCGGTTGCCTTGTACTACTTTTAAATTGAATCGACTATAGGAACAAACAACAAAAATAGCCCAAGATAGACTTGAGCTATTTTATCATGCTTTTTATAAAACGTTTACTATGGCGTGCGTTTAGGCTTGTTTTGATTCGTCATGTTCAGCTTCAAGGCGCATGGCACGTTGATAACTATCAAGGCTCGCCAACTGCTCTGCATATTGCTTAATATGCGGATAATCTTCTAGTTTCTGACGTTGAGCAAGAATGATTAAGTCGAACGATAGCATAAAGTCTGCACCACTGAGTTGGTCACCCACGATGAACGACTTACCTTCGACCGACGTATCTAGATACTTAAACAATCTGGTCTTTTCTATCTCGATATAACCGTTCAAAAACTCGTTATCCTCGATGCCTGCTTTTTTGGTAAACAATTCAAGCATAAGTGGCAACATGAGCGAGCTTTCAGCAAAGTCAATCCACTGCAAGTAATGACCATAGTCAGTACTGTCGGGTGCAGGACGCAAGCGATCTGGTGCAAAGCGTTCGATCAATAGCTCAGTAATGGCACCAGACTCTGAGTATGTTTGACCATCCATTTCGATGACCGGTGACTTACCAAGAGGGTGTACCGCTTTTAAGCTATCAGGCGCCAAATGCGTCTTAGCATCACGTTGATGACTCACGATCTCATAAGGTTCGCCTAGTTCTTCTAGAAGCCATAAAATACGCAACGAACGTGATTGGTTAAGATGATGCAAACGAATCATAGTATTAACCTTTAAGCTTAGCGAGTAAGCGTTTAGCCGCTTCTTCTGAAGAGGCTGGGTTTTGACCTGTGATTAATAGACCATCTTCTACCACAAATGATGCCCAATCAGCTGCTTTCTCATAATGACCACCATTAGCGATCATTGCATCTTCTACTAAGAATGGCACGACATCGGTAAGACCAACGGCGTCTTCTTCTGAGTTGGTAAAGCCAGTCACTTTTTTGCCTTTAACCAAGTATTCGCCATCAATTTTCACATTTTTGAGCGCTGCTGGAGAATGACAAACAAAAGCAACAGGCTTGTCTTGCTTAACGAAAGTCTCAATCAGATTGATAGAGTTTTCATCCACTGCCAAATCCCACAATGGGCCATGACCACCAGGATAGAATACTGAATCAAAGTCTTCTGCTTTCATGTCAGCGAGCTTTTTAGTAGTAGCAAGATGCTCTTGAGCATCAGTGTCGTCTTTGAAACGTAATGTGTCTTTGGTTTGCGTGTCTTCATTATCACTACTAGGATCGAGTGGTGGCTGACCGCCAGCAGGAGAGGCTAGCGTGACATTCACACCTGCATCAATAAATGCATAGTAAGGTGCTGCAAATTCTTCTAACCAAAAACCTGTTTTTTTACCAGTATCGCCGAGACGGTCATGTGACGTTAGTACCATTAAAATATTCATAGTTATCCTTATTTATTATTCATTAGTTTTAAAAATTAGTGTGGATAGAGAAAAAATTCTGTTATCAGATAAGTAGCAACCATCTTAAAATTGTAGTAGTAAATGATGACTGCTAACAGTATCTATGTTTGAGACTTAATAGTCAGTTGTTAAAGTCAGTATTTATGTTGTTAAGTAGTTATAGCGATTATGAGTCACCATAAACTATTTAACGTCAGCAACCTTAACGACTGTTTTACCAAAGTTTTTGCCTTCTAGCATGTCAAAGAACGCTTGCGGTGCTTGTGCTAAGCCATCTGCTTGGTGCTCTTTGGTTTTGATATCGCCTGACTCAACCCATTGACCCATGGTTTTTAAGAATTCAGGGTAATGGTCGCCATACTCTTCAAAGATAATGAAACCTTTGACCGTTAGACGGTTGGCCAATACTTGACCCATTAGCATACCTAAACGGTCTTTGCCGTCAGGTAAGTCAGTGGCGTTATATTGTGATACTAGACCACATACTGGGATACGGGCATGCGCGTTTAAGAGAGGTAATACCGCATCGAACACTTTACCGCCAACGTTTTCGTAATAGATGTCGATACCATCTGGACAAGCGTTGCTTAACTGTTCGGCGAAGTCTTCGGCATGATGATCGATACAAACATCAAAACCCAACTCATTGACAGCATAAGCACATTTCTTAGCACCACCTGCCACGCCAACTGCGCGTACACCAAGCTTTTTACCCACTTGTCCAACTGTTGCACCGACAGGACCAGTTGCTGCGGCTACTA
Organism: Psychrobacter sp. SCQQ22; assembly: GCF_015864605.1. Classification (NCBI taxonomy): domain Bacteria; kingdom Pseudomonadati; phylum Pseudomonadota; class Gammaproteobacteria; order Moraxellales; family Moraxellaceae; genus Psychrobacter; species Psychrobacter sp. SCQQ22. The sequence continues at coordinate 157,557 of NZ_JADYWZ010000005.1, read as the reverse complement.
CTAAAGTTTCACCTTTTTGTGGTTTACCGATATCAGTTAAGCCCATGTAGCCAGTAAATCCAGGCATACCAAGTACACCAAGACCATAAGAAGGATGAGGCATATCTTTATCTAGTTTTAGGACACCCTCGCCATCGCTGACGCTATAGTCCTGCCAGCCAGAACCTGATACAACCAAGTCACCTTCAGCAAAGCCATCGACATTAGATTCGACCACTTGTGCCACTGTGCCGCCCGTCATGACGTCACCAATTTGTAGTGGATCGGTGTAGCTCTTTGCATCACTCATGCGGCCACGCATGTAAGGGTCAAGTGATAGGTAAACGGTACGTAGGAGCATTTGCTTGTCGTTAGGGGTAGGGATATCGCTAGTAGCAAGCTCAAAGTTGTCGCTGGTTGGTGTGCCATGAGGACGGCTTGCCAGTTTGATTTGACGATTTTGTTGTTGGTTTTGAGTATTATCAAAGCTCATATTATTATCCTTTTTAATTATTGATTTTAAGTGTCTATATTTACACTCTTTGCACCTTTCGATGAAAGGTTTTTCTTGTACAAAATTCTTTGTTTAAAGATTTTTATCTTTGATGTGATGTCTAATCTGATATTGAATCTGATGTTGAATGTAGTAACTACCCATTGCTGAGTAGCTACTATAAATAGCATAACTATATGTATTTCTTATTACGGCGATGTTACTTATTAAGACGCTTTGCTAGTAATAGCACGTTGTAGGATGCGACGTGATACTTCTAAGTCGTTTGTACCATGCTCGCCAAGTTTGACCATACCATGCACTTCAAGCTGCTTGATGATTGGATCAATCGCTGCTTCAGTCAAATCGGCATCTTCTAGGCTAACAGGCAAGCCAAGTTCGCGGAAGAAGTTTTCAGTATAGACAATGGCAGTTTCAATGATGGCGTCGTCATCTAGGTCAGTATCGGTAATGTTCCATACGTTACATGCATACTGAAGCAATTTTTCTTTTTTGCTTTCTTTTAGCTCACGCATCACTGATGGCAATAAGATAGTTAAGGTACGTGCATGATCGATCGCGTGTAGAGATGTCAGCTCATGACCAACCATATGAGTTGTCCAGTCTTGTGGTACACCAGTACCGATCAGACCATTCAATGCCATTGTCGCCGTCCACATAATGTTTTTACGGGTTTCTAGGTTCTCTGGATCTTGCTTAACAACCAAGCCTTCATCGATAAGGATTTTGAGCAGGCTTTCAGCAAAAGCGTCTTGGACTTTAGCATTCACAGGATAGGTTAGATACTGTTCCATCACATGAACGAATGCATCAGCCACACCATTCATTACTTGACGTTCAGGCAATGTAAGTGTTTTGATTGGGTCTAGAATTGAGAATTTAGGGAAGGCAAGTGCATTACCAAACGGTAGTTTTGCTTGACGTTCACTATAGTTAATAACGCCGCCCGAGTTCATCTCAGAACCAGTTGCTGGAATGGTTAGTACCGCACCCAAATCAACCGCAGAATCGATGTCTCTACAATAGCTAGTCAATGCATCCCACGCTTGTTCACGTGACACAGTGCCATCTTCTTCAGTCAGTGATGATACCAATGCAACAAATTTGCTGCCATCAATCACTGAACCACCGCCAACTGCTAGTAAGAAGTCGATGTTGTGCTCATTCACCATGTCTGCTGCTTTTAATAGCGTGGTGAATTCTGGGTTGGCTTCGATGCCACCGAATTCGAATACGGTACGGTTACCGCTCGCTGACAAGGCGTTTTTTACTTCGTCCAATGTACCATTACGTTGCGCTGAGCCACCACCATAGGTGATAAGGACGCGGGCATCAGTAGGGACTAGATCTGATAATTGCTCGATTTGACCTTCACCGAAAACGATACGTACTGGGTTGTAATATTGGAAGTTGTTCATAATATTCCTAAACTTTGTTAAATATTGATTGGGTGTGCGAGCTGCAAATTTATTTATTGGCAAGTTCGTTTCTTACATTTGCGTGCATTGTACATCAATTAGACCAGTCGTCTAGTGTTTTTTACAAAAGTCTCTCATAACTTGATTGTTAAGTAGGAGTTTAAGAGTTATGAGGATTGTGTATTAGAATGTGAATCGTTCTTAGACCCTTGATAGCTTGAGGTATTCAAGAAACCAGTCAAGAGACTAGAATTACAAGAGACTAAGAATGATTCATTGCTGGCGATTATCATTGGTGTGCTTTTTAAGACACCAATGATTTATCTAACGTAGGGTTTTAATGTAGGAATAGTCATTTACGAATGGAGAATACGCGTCTAGCGTCCGAGTTGTGACGTCGTCATCTGCCAAACTTCTGCGAGTGGGGTATTGGTCTGGCTGATTTTGGCAATTAAGCTAGCACCAAGCCATGCAAAGTACCAACGCTTCGCTATACTCTCAGCAGCAATGTTATCAGGCTGTGGTACAGAGCCATCTATCCAGCCAGCTTTGATTTGATCACCAAGCCAGTTGACAGTTTGTTGGTAGCCTGCATTTAACGCGATGCGCATAGGCTCTGACATATCCGCTACTTCAGCACTGAGCTTAACTACCAAGCATTTTTCATGATCGCAGCCGTTTTGCTGAGTGTCGTACCAATTTTGAAAGTAGTTATATAGCTTTTGCTGTGCACTAACGTTTTGCGTGCCGATGACGTCTAGGCGTGTTTTATATAGGCTGAAGTAATGATGAATAATCGCTTCACCAAACGCTTCTTTGGACGCAAAGTAATGGTAAAAAGAGCCTTTAGGTACACCCGCTGTGTCTAATATTTGCTTAAGACCAACGGCAGTAAAGCCTTTTTTGGCGATGAGTTGATAGCCAGTTTCGAGCAAGTGAGCTCTAGTATCTGATGTAGCAATAGGTACGGGTGGTGCATTTGTAATAGTAGACATAGAGGTGATGTTCTCCTTGGAACTTCATAGTAATAGAGTGGTTAATATTCATTTAAGCGTCATATTGAGGACGTATTCTAATAATATTTATTTATGTGCGTTACGTTTCATCAACAATATTTACGGGCAAAGTAGTCTTGTTTTATTAATAGCTATGGTAGCATTAGACCAGTCGTCTATCAAGGTACGTTTTAGGCTCACTAGTCATTAGGACGTTTATCAGTCAAATCGTTAGACTGATATATCGCTTAACAATGAGTTTAGAGGCACTTCTTGCAAGATGCTGTTTACAAGAGGCCATTTATAAGCGATTTTTTATAAATAAGCTTTTATAAGTAAGTTTCTCATGCAATATTTCGATAATAATTTTAAAACTGTCTTTAAAACCAAATTTTAAACATAACTAAGTAAAAATAAGGATCATTATGTCAGCGAATAATACCAACACCAGTGCTTACAGTGACTTTCATTTGCAATATATCGCAGGTGAATGGCAAAAAGGTAAAGACGATAGCGTCAATACCAATACAAACCCATACAACGGCGATGAGCTCGTAAAAATTCAACAAGCGACGGAAGAGCAGCTCAATGAAGCCTATGAAGCTGCTAGTCAGGCGCAGCAAGAGTGGGCCAAGCAAACACCAGCGGCACGTGCTGCTGTACTGTACAACGCTGTTAATATATTAGACCAGCGTCAAGAAGAAATCGTTGATTGGCTAATCAAAGAGTCGGGCAGTACCCGTATCAAAGCCATGGTTGAGTTTGGGGCAACGCGTGCGATTACCCTTGAAGCTGCGACTTTCCCTAATCGTGTGCACGGTGAGATTCGTCCATCTAATACCCCTGATAAAGAAAACTTCATTTACCGTGAGCCAATTGGTGTTGTTGCAGTCATCAGCCCGTGGAACTTCCCATTGCATTTGACCCAGCGTTCTATCGCACCAGCCTTAGCACTTGGTAATGCAGTGGTGCTAAAACCTGCTAGTGACACGCCTGTGACAGGTGGTTTGCTACTTGCAAAAGTATTTGAAGAAGCAGGTCTGCCAAAAGGTCTGCTCAACGTAGTCGTGGGTTCAGGTAGCGAGATAGGTGATGCGATTGTTGAACACAAAACGCCAAGCCTAGTATCATTTACTGGGTCAACCTCAGTTGGTAAGCACATTGGCGAACTGGCCAACGGTGGCGATTATATCAAAAAAGTTGCCCTTGAATTGGGTGGTAATAGCCCATTTGTCGTATTAAAAGATGCTGATATCGATCAAGCAGTAAAAGCGGCTGCCTTTGGTAAGTTCCTGCACCAAGGTCAGATCTGTATTGCGATCAACCGCATTATTGTCGAAGACGCACTATATGATGACTTCGTGACGCGTTTCCTTGAGCATGTCAAAACCTTGCAAGTTGGCGACCCTGACAAAATGGAAACAGCAGTTGGTCCAATTATCAATGAAAAACAAGTTAAGTCGTTAAAAGACAAAATTGCTAAAGCGCAAGAAGAAGGCGCAAAAATGATCTTAAGTGGTGAGATAAAGGGTCAAGTAGTACCGCCACATATATTCACTGATGTCACACGTGAGATGGATTTGTCACGTAACGAAGTGTTTGGCCCATTAGTCGGTATTATTCGTGCCAAAGATGAAGACGATGCGTTGTCTATTGCCAATGACTCTATGTATGGTCTATCAAGTGCCGTATTCACGCAAGATTTAGCCAAAGGCTTACGTTTTGCCCGTGGTATCAAAGCTGGCATGACGCATATCAATGATATCTCAGTGAATGATGACAGTAATGCGCCGTTTGGTGGTGAGAAAAACTCAGGTATTGGCCGCTTCAATGGCGAGTGGGTACTAGAAGAGTTCACCAGATTGCATTGGATCTCTGTACAGCATCAGCCACGCGAATATCCATTCTAAGAGCTTAACTTTTAAATGTTGTAAACTGATATTTGAACCATAAAAAAGACCGCTTATATAGCGGTCTTTTTTATGGGTGTACTGTCTAAAATTAGTAGGTATCAATGTTTATATTCTCGAAACACCACGCGTTTATTTAAATTTTCTGTTTATGATGAAAACCAAGTAGGGCTTCAATCTCTTCAATCGTGATACGCCTGACAAGTGCTTGCTCTTCTACTGATAGGCGATTGGTATGCTCTTTTATCATGGTATGTATGCTGCGAGAGATTTCGGATGTCGTGGCGTAATACATCTGTGGTTGATCTTTCGTTAGTCTCATCAAAAACTTGTTGATGAGCTTACGTTTTTCTTCTGGTGCGTTTTCTTCAGTCATATTATTCTCCTAGGAATAAATCATGTAGGCAGTCAGGCTTATAGTTAGAATAACGCAGATAGGTATCATCAATCTACAGTGATATTGATACGTTAATATAGCTGGCGAGGTCAACGATATAGCGGACTTATATGAATTTGACTATAACAAACATTTAAGTGAGATATTTAACATACCTTGTACCGTATATCATATTCTAAAATATTATAGTTTGGACTGAGCTAATAAGTGTATGAGTACAATTAGGGAGTCGAAAACATGTCAGATCCGCAATTAGATAGTTTAACAAAGAAGCCAACGGATAAAGAAGCAGTGTTGGTACTATTTTATAATGATTTGCGTATAGATGATAATGCAACATTGGCAAAAGCAGCAATGCTGGCCCAAGACAACCATAGGCAGCTGTTACTTGTTTATGCGGATGCTTTAGTGGATATCATTGGTCAGACAAATAAAGATCAAGCTTACGACTTCGATCGAATAGGAGATGCTCGTCAGCAGTTCTTATCTGAGAGTCTGTCTGATTTGGATGAATCGCTACAACGTCTTGGCAATAGATTGTTGCATCTAACGCCGCATACATCATCGACCGCATTGGATACCTTTACGCAGCTGTGTCAGCTTATCGATCAGCAGCAGGTCACTGATATATGTGTCAGTCAAACGGCAGATTATAATCAAAACCAAGCCTATAGTTTCTTGCAACGTAAGTATCCACAGGTGCGCTGGCATGAGCAAGTAACCAATACGTTGTTTGCGTCTTTGCCGATGGAAGCGTTACCTAAAAGCTTCACGCAGTTTCGTAAACAAGTCGAATCAGAGCATGATTTATTAAATGCCAAAACAGACGTAGTTATTAGTCCAGCGCCAGAATCTCTACCACCCATGCCAGACAATTTAATAAAGGGTACAACAGATAGCCATTCGTTATTCTTCAACAAACGTCATCTTGATGTGCAACTGCCTTCTGAGTTTAAAGGTGGAGAAACCAATGCTATCAGCCATTTGAACGATTATTTCAATTCTGATGCGCCTAGTACGTATAAAACCACGCGCAATGCGCTGGATGACTGGACATACTCTACTAAATTCTCGGCTTGGCTCGCAAATGGTACACTCTCGGTCAACGTGCTGCTGAACCGCTTGCGTCATTATGAGCGTGAAGTGGTGGCTAATGAATCCACTTACTGGATATGGTTTGAGCTACTGTGGCGTGAGTATTTTTATTGGTATGCCATGACCCATCAGCAGAAGCTGTTTTGGTACAAGGGTATTGCCCAACAGTCACCAACGACAGGCTTTGATAAAGGGCGTCTGGAGCAGTGGAAAGAGGGTACTACGCCATATCCTATCGTCAATGCCTGCATGAATCAGCTAAAGCAAACGGGCTATATGTCCAATCGTGGCAGACAAATAGTTGCTAGCTGTTTCATCCATGAGTTGGGTTTAGATTGGCGTTATGGGGCGACTCATTTCGAGCAGTACCTTATCGATTATGATGTTGCTAGCAACTGGGGTAATTGGCAGTATCTGGCAGGCGTGGGTGCTGATCCAAGAGGCTGCCGACAGTTTAATTTGGCCAAACAAACTCAGCAATATGATCCGAGTGGTAGCTTTATTCATAAATGGCAAGGTGATAATACTGATGATTATGTACTGAGCTCACCTTAAATTTACTGATGAATTTAAGTCATTTTTTCATAGCCTTTCTCGCTCAGCATGTCCTAAGTATTCCAAAAATAAGAAGCGACCACATGGGTGGCTTTTTTATTTCTCAAAACTATTTTTCAATACAATATAGTCAAAGAGCTCTAAAATGGGTACAAGTCAGCCGACTGCAGATTGTACAAGTAGTGCATCTAAGGAGGGTAACGCCGTAGCGGTTTAGTCGTTCACCGACTATAGCTGGCTAAGTACGTTGCGTAACACATAACATTCATATAAAATGAATCTTTAAGGTCAGTTTTATTAATACTTTCTAAGAAGATCACTATGCAATCTATTAACCTACCCAGTAAGCCGCCAAGCTCGCCACACCCAATTCTTAATTTGAGCTTCCGTTTGTTTTTCAGTGCTGCTGCATTATTCGCGGTAGTCACGATGGTGTTATGGGCCTTTGTGTTCACTGGGCATACAGATATAGACGCGCAGGTATTAAACCCCTTGTATTGGCACGGCCATGAGATGATTTATGGTTATGCATTGGCAGTGGTCGCAGGGTTTCTATTAACGGCGGTCAAGACGTGGACAGGGGTGATGATGCCGCACGGCTACAAATTGCTAGGTATCTTTGTCTGTTGGTTGTTAGCACGGTTTAGCTGGATCGCTTTTGGCGTGGGCATAGTGGTGGCGGGCAATAGCACATTGTTGCTATACGCCGCCGCAGTGTTTGATTTTTTGTTTATTGCCTCAATGGCCTTCGTTATTTTCCGAGCAGTATGGCAAGTAAAGCAATATAAGCAGATGGGCATCTTAGCAAAATTGGCATTATTAATGTTAGGTAATGGACTGTGCTATTGGGGCATTATCAATGCAGACATGAGCATCATGAAGACAGGCATGTATCTGGGATTTTATTTAATCATTGGCTTAGTATTAACCATTGGTCGCCGCGTGGTACCATTCTTTATTGAACGAGGTCTTAGTACGACTAACGCTAAAGGCGTTGCAGAAACCGTCACCTTGTATAATAGTAAAGTACAAGATATCGCAAGCTTATTATTATTTTTAGCCTTTTTTATCGTTGATCTGTTTTATCCTCATCCATATTTACTGACTATAACGGCGCTCGGTGTGGCAATCGTTAACATCATTCGTCTAGTAGGTTGGTATCATCGTGGTATTTGGCAAAAGCCGCTGCTTTGGTCGTTGTATATTGCGTTTTTAGGCATGTGTTTGAGCTTTATGCTGTACGCATTTCAACCGTGGTTGGGTTACTCTCATAGTTTGGCGGTACATGGGCTCGCGATTTCGGGTATTGGCATGATGACGGTAGCGATGATGACACGGGTATCGCTTGGGCATACTGGCCGAAGTATTCATAATCCACCCAAAACGACAACTTTGATGTATGGTTTGATGGTTTTGGTGTTTGTCAGTCGCGTGCTATTGCCTTTGGTAGATATGAGCCATTACTTATTATGGATTATGATTGCTCAAGGTGCATGGATTGCTTGCTTTGTGTTATTTTGCATCAGCTACTTACCGATGCTGGCACGCCCTAGACCGGATGGCCTGTTTGGTTAAGTAGATAGTGGTTAAGCAGCTAATGGTTAAATGATTAATAATGAGAATTAGAATGGGAGTGTTCGTAAATGCGATTGACCAATTATAGTGATTATGCACTGCGCTCATTGATTTATCTGGCGGTCAAACCGGAGCCGCACACGCTCGCTAATATCAGTGACATTTCCAATAGCTATGACATTTCCAAAAGCCATTTGACCAAAGTTATTCATCAGCTGGGTCAGTTAGGATATATAGAAAGTGTGCGTGGCAAAAATGGAGGCATACGACTGGCACGTGCACCTAAAGAGATTAATTTGGGTATATTGATTAAACAAATAGAGCCTGATTTTGATTTGGTAGAGTGCTTTGCCGTACCAGTGAGTAAAGGTGAAGGCTCTCAATCAAAAGATTTGCCAGTTACCTTCATCGAAGAAAAGACAGATAAACCGATAGGCTGCGTGATTACGCCAGTATGCCAACTTAAGAGTGTATTCTCTGAAGCATTAAGGGCTTTTATTACCGTCCTTGAGCGCTATACATTGGCAGATATTATTAATAATGAAGACGAGCTGAAAGATTTGTTGTTTCGATAATGGTTTTGGGAATGGTGTGGATAATTATCTAGGGTGTATCATCAATTAGCCTATTTAGAGGTAATGATGACAGGCCCTAACGGTATATTTTTTATATTGATTTAATTATATTAATGATGGTTAGTTTAGTTGCTAAGCTGTTCTACCTTACGCGAGCCTTGTGGCTGAATAGGGCGGTTATTACCTTCGTATAAATCAGACATAATCTCAAACTGATCGCTAGTCAACGTTAAAGGTTGCTTACTGACATACCATTGGACTCTTTCTGAACAAGGCGGTGTTGTTAGCGAGCCGCTATAATGATAGAAAGTAGCCATGACAGGTGCTAAGGTGGATAAATCAACATCATTAGCCGTAAATTCGTCATCATTTTGGGTGGTGATTTCAGTCCCGTTTAGCAACACGCGCAGCATGTTATTGGCCTCACCAATTTTCAGCATGACACCTACTACCGTAAGATTGCCTTCGCTATTAGCGTGAACAAAATGAATCTCGCCTGGATAGTTTTGACTACCGAATTGATGTTCGCTTGGCGTATGGTAATGAAACTGCTTCAATAGATAGCGTTCATTGTCTAATATAATAGCGTTATTTTCGGTCGTCGGTGTATAAACAACAGTATGGCCATTGTCATGAATTCGAATGTCAGTAGATTTAGCATAATCCATGACGGGTGTGGCTGTGCTACTGGCAGTCACTTTTGTAATATTGATAGGCGACTGCTGTTTCCCAGTTTTACAGGTACTAGCACCTTCGATGTCACCCCAATATTCAGTACCTGTACTACCTTCGTATGACCACTTAGGATGATGAACACTATGACTATCTTGCGATACCATTACGGCCGCACTAGTGTCAGTCAGCTGTTCTTTTGAAGCTTGATGTTGAGAGGTGCAGGCAGAAAAACCGAGGGTGCTTACTGCTACGGTAGCAAACGCTAAATAATGACAATTCATATTATAGGCCTGAATAAAGTTATAGTACCTTAAAAATCAAATAGATACGGCGTAAAAATCGTATGCCGCAATTATATAAAGCCTACAGTTGATTTTCTTGTATTAAGATTATTATGTGTTATCTGAAAGTAGGATTTTATAACAAATTTATGTCTACTTAGCAAATAGTGACTTTAAGTCAGAAGTAATATCCTAAAAAAAGCCACCAAAATGGCAGCTTCTTCTTTGAGGAATAAATTCGTTCTAGTTCATTTGGGTAGTTTTCGATTGGAATGATGACCTATCTAGCCTGTTTTTCAACTTTTAACTGTGAGAAGCTAAGCATTTTCTAACTTAGGACGGGCTTTGTTAATCGCTTTTAGTAGTGCTTTTTCAAACTGGCCTTCTTTAAACTGGACCAAATATGAATGCGCCGCGCAAAAGTTCTGAGTGTCACGCCATTCATGGGCGAGATTGGTAGCCCAGTCACAATATTCCTTGCCAGCACTGGGTTCGTTTTTCAATGCTTTTTTGGTCGTAGGATGTAGTATCAGCTCAGGCAATATCGCCTCTAGTAACTTTGTTGGCGGACTCATAAAGGTATCATCGACGTGCAAGCTTTTGCTGGCAGGATGATAGGCCAATAATGAACCGGCATGAATCATCTCATTAGGCGAGATATAGTAGACGCCTTCTGACATAGAGAACTTAAGCTCAGGATAGCGTTCAGCGACCGCATCACTCTCGACCAAATCATCTGCCCATTGTACTTCTGATATTTTTTTATGATGTCGGCTACTGCCGTAAAAGGTTGCTTTTGGGAAGTCTTTTGCCATCTGTGCACAATGTACCGTGTGGAATGGATGTACGTTCAGTACAGCCTCGACATTTTCCCCATTATTGGTCAATGCCATCACTTCGTCTCGAACGTCACCTGTTAAGGCATAACTGTCCAAGAAGATAAAGCGTCCTGATGCTAGCTTTATTAGTGAGCATTGCGTACCGATATTTAGTACACCACCAATGCGAAATGATCCGCGTATGTTCCAAAAACCCGATCCTAAATTATGAATTTTATCGCTCATCAATTGCTTCCTTAAATGATTAATTTTTAAATTTATAAGATTATTTTTATATAGCTATTTTATACAGCTACTTTATATAGCGCTTTATGATTATGGCAATTTGCTCACTCAAAGTCTGTTACAAAGGTGAAACTTTGATTAGGGTGTGTCCTGATTTCAAAAATGGAGATAAAAATGAGATAAATTGCCGTCAAACGAGAAAATAGTGTAGATAATATCGAGATATTGACTAACTATTTGACGATGTTTGGCAAAATTTAGACATTTTTAGCCCAGTTAGATGAATGTCGTTTGAATTGAGGACATGTCCTAACGTTGTTATTAATGGCGTTTTTTGTTTGTATTAGATTTTGATATCAGCACGTATGATTGGCTGTGATACCATAATGTGCTTGTCGTTACAAACCTAAAGCAATTATCATTGCTGACGTTTATAGGGTTAATTCAATTTAATTGTGGTACAAAGCAACCAAGCGCAGAGGTAGATGTCATCCCTCAAGCGAAGTTGACGCTGTAACCTGTTTATAATGAATTGACTCTATTTTAATTCTATCACTCACGTCAGCCACATGACGCCTAATATAGTTAGCATCCTTGTGAATAATACTGTCAGTCAGACTCAAAATAATGCCCCATTGTTATCTCCTCAAACCAGTTCACCATCGTGGGTGCTAAAGCTCACGATTGGCTTGATTGGTATGTTTGCTTTTTTGCAGGTGTACTCTATTCAAGCCGTGCTACCTGTATTAATGGTGGACTTTTCAGCGACCGAAGTACAAGCAGGTATGATCGTTGGCGCGACGATAATGGCGATTGCTATTATGTCGCCATTTTTGGGTATGCTCTCTGATGCAGTGGGGCGTAAGCCCTTTATCGTTGGGGCGCTGTTGTTTTTGGCGATACCAACGGCGTTAATCGCACAGAGTCCGAGTATTGGTTGGCTAGGGTTATGGCGATTCATGCAAGGATTGTCAGTGCCAGGTATTACGGTCGTGACGATTGCTTATATCGGTGAGGAGTTTGAAGGGCGAGCAGTGACGGATCTGATGTCATTCTATGTGTCAGGCTGTGTATTAGGCGGGTTCCTTGGTCGGTTTTTGCTCGGGCATTTGCATGAGATCGTTGGCTGGCGTGCAGGGTATTATGTGATGGCAGGGATGACGCTGGTCGGCGCGATGTGGGTCGGAAAAATGCTACCATCATCACAGCAATTTGTGGCCAATCCTAACTTTCGAGCAGCGATACAGACGCTTGGAGAGCATTTGACCAACCGTTATGTCGTGACAGCCTGTCTGCTTGGGGCGTGTGTGTTATTCTCGCTAGTGGGCTGTTTTACCTTTATTAACCTACATCTGGCCAATACGCCTTATGAGCTGAGTACGGGTGCACTGGCCAATATTTTTGCGGTCTATCTGATAGGGGTCGTTATTACACCGTTATCGACCAACCTGTTACGTCGATTTGGGTCAGCACGTACCGTTCGAGTTGCTATTTTTATCTCTATGATAGGCGTGTTGTTGACACTCGTGACGCCATTATGGGGTGTGGTGGTAGGACTTGCTATCATGTCCTCAGGTGTGTTCGTTACCCAAGCGGCGACCATTAGCTATATCGCGGTCAATGTGAAGAAAGGCCGCTCACTCGCATCGGGTTTATATTATCTGGGCTATTATACGGGTGGGACTTTAGGGGCATGGCTGTGCGGCATCGTCTATGCGCGTGGGCAGTGGTCGCTAACGGTATGGTTGCTAGTGTTTGTACAGGTTTTAGCATTGCTCGTTGCCAGTTTTGGTATGGTAAAGACCAAATCACGTGCCGCTTAATATAAAGGCTAATAATTAAGTGATGTTAATCTAAAGTCTACCAATCTAAGGGCTACTAATCTATAGGCTCGCTAACATAACGTGATAAGGCGTGAAACCAGAATAAACGAACGCTCAGTGTCATAGTGTTTATGCGTGTATACTTTACATAGTATGGGTTTTTTCTTACTATCGATGATGGCGTTTTTTAAATACTATTAGTAAAAATGGAGCAACAGTAATGGCTGCTCATAAAAATATAATTTATTAAAATACTTTTAGAATGCGAGTCGTTAACGCTTTATCTCTGATCAACAAGGAAGTCAATTTTATGTCAAATATTTATAATAGTGCGCCGTCCGCTTACGATTATCCACTATTGGTAAAGCAACTATTAAACCGTGCTAAGACGGTATCGCTAGATCAAGAAATTGTCTATGCAGATAAAAAACGCTTCACTTATAAAGAGCTGTTTAGCCGTATCAATCGCTTGGCCAACGTTTTAGCTGATCTAGAGCTTAATGCTGGTGATGTGGTGGCAGTGATGGATTGGGACAGTCATCGCTATCTGGAGTCGTACTTTGCGGTACCGATGTCAGAGTATATTTTGCAAACCGTTAATATTCGCCTGTCACCAGATAAAATCCTCTATACCATCAATCATGCCAAGCCTAAAGTACTGATGCTGAACTCTGAGTTTGCGCCATTGGTCAAAGATTATCAGTTTGAGAACTCTAGCATTGAACACATCATTTGGCTTGATGATGATGGGGTGTCGTATGAAGGCGTTTTTGGTGGTAGCCAAAATCGTGTAAAAGGTGAGTACGAAGCATTATTGGAAGCTGCTAATAGTGAGTTTGAGTTTTCTGACTTTGATGAAAATACCATTGCGACGACTTTTTATACGTCAGGGACAACAGGCGATCCAAAGGGCGTATTCTTTAGCCACCGTCAATTGGTATTGCACAGCTTAGCGGAAGCCGCGACCTTAGGCATGCTCCCTGATAAGCAGGGTGTTAGCTATGGTGATGTCTATATGCCTATGACGCCGATGTTCCATGTTCATGCGTGGGGCTTTCCATTTACCGCGACGATGGTGGGCTTGAAACAAGTTTATCCAGGACGTTACGCCCCTGACAGCTTGCTCGATTTGATTATTAATGAAAAAGTCAGTATCACTCATTGCGTACCAACGATTTTACAAATGGTGCTCAAAGAAGCACAGGATCGTGGTGCGAGCTTTAACGGCCTAAAAATGATCATTGGTGGTTCACGATTGACAGAAGGCTTGGCAAAAGTAGCCATGAGCCAAGGTATCGAAGTTTATACTGGTTATGGCATGTCAGAGACCGCGCCGCTTATTAGCTTGACCGAATTTAGTCTCAATGAGTCTGAGATGTCTGATGATGAAGATATCGCGCGTCGTTGTATGACTGGCAAGCCTGTACTCATGGTCGAGGCCCAAGTTTGGGGCACAGACAATAAATCGGTTGGTACCGGTAAAGAAAATACAGGCGAGTTAGTATTGCGAGCGCCTTGGCTGACCCAAAGCTACTTGAAAAATGAGGATGCGGGTAAGGAGCTATGGGAAAATGGCTACATGCATACCCAAGATATCGCTTACATACGTCCTGATGGTTGCATTGGTATTACCGACCGTCTAAAAGATGTGATCAAATCAGGTGGTGAGTGGATATCATCATTGGAGATTGAGACCATTTTATCACTGCATCCAGCCGTGGCGGATGTATCAGTCATTGGTGTTCGTGATAAACAGTGGGGTGAGCGTCCATTGGCCTTGATAGTTCTAAAACCTGATGCGCAAGATACGAATGTGGATGATATCAAAGCCATTGCTGAAAAAGCGGTAGAGCGAGGTATGATTCCTAAGTATGGCGTGCCCAGTCAGTTTAAGTTTGTGGATGATCTGCCAAAAACCTCCGTTGGCAAACATGATAAAAAAGTCATGCGTAAGATGTATGCTGATCAGACCGAAGTATAATTTTATGTAGTTGACCTTTATCATTAGCTCTGCTACATTTTAAACCGATACGTAATGTATCGGTTTTTTAGTTTTGGCAAGGATAGCCAGTATTGTATTATGAGAATATACAATAAGAGCTTATAGCAATTTCCAAAAAGTAGGATTAGCGGTGTCAAACTTGTTTAGTCTACGACAGGTAGTACTTGCACTCGTTTTTCTTGCGACTCTAATTTTTGTGAATGGTATTATATTATAAAGTAGTATCTTATTACTCATCGTTTACGCTAAGGACAGCCATTATGAGCGAGCAAGCCACCAATAAAAGTACTAATCAAAGCAGCAATCACGTTTCTATTCAAAACTCTCAAGCGCCATCCGATACCACTCAGAATTTTGCTGATATCTATCACGACTCCATTAATAATCGCGAGCAGTTTTGGGCTGAGCAAGCCAAGCGTATCTACTGGCATAAAGAGCCTGAGCAAATCCTCGATGACAGTAATTTGCCTTTCGCTAAGTGGTTCGTTGGCGGTGAGACCAATCTTTGTTATAACTGTGTGGATCGCCACCTCGAAGAGCGTGCAGAGCAAGACGCATTCATTTGGTTGTCATCAGAGATTAACCAAGAACTGATCGAAACATTCCCCGCCGTCGTTGATTCGTTTAAAGACCTAGGCAACAACGTCGAGTTTTATACAGACTATACCAAGCGCCGTTTGACGTACAATGACTTGTATAAAGAAGTCAATTATTTTGCGGATGTATTGCAACGTCATGGTATCGGCAAGGGCGATCGCGTCATTATTTATATGCCGATGATTCTGGAAGCGGCTTACGCCATGTTGGCCTGTGCTCGTATCGGTGCGGTGCATTCGGTCGTGTTTGGTGGGTTTGCTGCACATAACTTGGCGATCCGTATGGATGATGCCGAAGCAAAAATGGTCATTACGGTGGATGCAGGTTTGCGCGGTGGTAAGGTCATTAACTATAAAAGCCTCGTCAATCAAGGGGTCGAACAAGCTAACGTGAAGCCTGAGCATGTGCTGGTCGTCAACCGAGGCGTATTGCCATTTGTACCACAGGATATCGATGTGGACTATGCAACCGAGCGCCGTGTCAGTTGTGAAGCCAATGCGATTGTTGAGCCTGTTTGGCTTGAGTCCAATACGCCATCGTATCTTCTCTATACTTCTGGAACGACGGGTACGCCAAAAGGCGTGCAACGCGATACAGGCGGACATGCCGTAGCACTGACGACATCGATGGATTATATTTATGACGGTAAGGCAGGAGAGACGTTTTGGGCGATATCTGATATTGGCTGGGCCGTTGGACACTCTTATACGATCTATGCGCCACTATTAGCTGGCATGACCAGTGTTATGTATGAAGGATTACCACATCGCCCAAATCCAGGTATCTGGTGGCGGATTGTCGAGGCAAACAAGGTCAATATTTTGTTCACCGCACCGACGGGTGTGCGCATGCTCAAAAAACAAGATGAAGCTTGGATGACACGCTACGATGTCTCAAGCGTTAAATCGTTCTTTTTAGCAGGTGAACCACTCGATGAATCAACAGCCAACTGGTTAACTAAGCATCTGGGTGTTCCTATTTTAGATCATTATTGGCAGACAGAATCTGGTTGGCCTATTCTAAGTAATACGCCAAAGTTCAATCATAAACCGCATAAGCAAGGCTCGCCTGGTTATCCAATGTATGGCTATGATGCACAAGTTATCAATGAAGAAACAGGTAAGCCCTGTGCTGCTGGCGAAAAAGGCTTACTTGCAATCAAGGCGCCTCTGCCACCGGGTTGTCTGACCACGGTATGGCGCAACGATGAGCGATTTGTCAGTAGCTATTTTGGTTTGTTTGATGGTCAGCAGTACTCAACGTCCGACTATGCAGTGACTGATGAGGATGGGTATTTCTATATCTTAGGACGCACAGACGATGTGATTAACGTCGCTGGTCATCGCATTGGTACGCAAGAGATTGAAGAGGCGATTAGCATGCATCCAGAGATGGCAGAGTGTGCGGTTGTAGGTATTCAAGATCAGTTGAAAGGGGAATTGCCTATTGCATTTTGTGTGCTGAGAGATCATGAGCAAGTGGCAACGACTGAAAATCGGTTCCGTATTGAGCAGCAAATCATCGGTGCCGTGGTCAAGTCCCTTGGCGGTATTGCAAGACCGGCGGCCATTTATTTCCCGCAAGCGTTGCCAAAGACTCGATCGGGTAAAATATTACGCCGTGCCATTCGTGCGTTGGCAGAAGGGAAGGAAACAGGGGATATGTCGACACTCGATAATCCACCTGCGATTGATGCAATTAAGCAGTCTATGAAAGATTATTGATTAATGCGGAATACAAATTTATTGATTGCTGATCAATAATGCCATTCAATATCGTACAAGAGCTCATGAATCATCATGGGCTTTTTTAGTTTTAAATTTTCCATAATATTTACTGTTGAATACAACCTAACATAAAAGTTTAATAAAGCGCTTGACCCTAAAATTGATTTATTGTTATAGTCAATAACGATACATAATAAATCATTTTAAAATTATCCATGTTTGGTAGTTATTGATGAATTCTTAATTTTTTATCAATACAAAATATAGTTTGTTCAATATAATTTGGATACAAGGAAGCCGAGTGAAAGTACTACAAATAGTAGACTAAGCGAGGCTGACACCGTATCTGATTTATAGAGGATTAACTATACCGCTATATGGTAGTTTTGCAAAAAAGATAAGGATATCTTATGCACCACGTTCAGCAGCTCATCAATGGTCAATTCGTCGATTCTAATACTAGCGAATGGATTGATATTACCGATCCCGCCACACAAGAAGTCATCGCAAAAGTTCCACAAACGACTGACGATGAAATCAACCAAGCAGTTGCCGCTGCCCAGACCGCCTTTCAAACGTGGCGCAAAACACCTATCACCACACGTGCCCGTATCTTCTTAAAGTATCAAGCATTGATACGCGAGCATATGGACGAGCTGGCAGGGATTTTGACCGCTGAACAAGGCAAAACGATTGCAGATGCTCGCGGTGACGTATTCCGTGGTCTAGAAGTGGTCGAGCATGCAGCAGGTATTGCAAACTTGCAGATTGGTGACTTCGTTGAAAACGTCGCATCAGGCGTTGATACCTATAGTATCTGGCAGCCGCTAGGCGTGTGTGCAGGTATCACACCGTTCAACTTCCCGGCGATGATTCCACTATGGATGTTCCCAATGGCGATTGCCACAGGCAACACTTTTATTCTTAAGCCGTCTGAGCAGGACCCGATGGTCACTATGCGTTTGGTTGAGTTAGCAATTGAAGCTGGCGTACCTGAAGGCGTGCTAAACGTTGTACATGGCGGAAAAGCTACCGTCGATGCTATTTGTGATCACCCTGATATCAAAGCCGTTTCTTTCGTCGGTTCTACCGCTGTTGGCAAACACGTCTATGAGCGTGCCAGTCAATCTGGTAAGCGTGCCCAGTGCATGATGGGTGCAAAAAATCACGGTGTTATCTTACCGGATGCTAATAAAGAACAGACGCTTAATCAGTTAGCAGGCGCAGCATTTGGTGCTGCCGGTCAGCGTTGTATGGCGCTGTCAGTGGTGGTATTGGTCGGTACTGCAGGTGAGTGGATTGATGACATTAAGGCCAAAGCAGAAAAGTTGGTCGTATCAGCAGGTAAGCATAATAAAGACCTAGGTCCGCTGATTTCTCCTGCCGCAAAAGCCCGTGTCGAGCACTTGATTGGTACTGGAGTAGAAGAGGGTGCCAGTTTGATTTTAGATGGTCGAGGCATTACCGTTGAAGGATATGAGAAAGGCAACTTCGTCGGCCCGACTATCTTTGATAATGTCACAAGCGACATGCAGATTTACCAACAAGAAATCTTTGGGCCAGTATTGTGTATCATGCGTGCAGCCGACCTTGATGAAGCGATTGAGATGCTCAATGCCAATCCACATGGTAATGGCACGGCGATTTTTACTCAGTCAGGTGCCGCCGCACATAAATTCCAACAAGACATTCAAGTCGGTCAGATTGGCATTAACTTACCGATTCCTGTGCCACTACCAATGTTCTCATTCTCAGGTTCACGTGCTAGTAAGCTTGGTGATCTTGGTCCTTATGGCAAGCAAGCCGTGCAGTTCTATACTCAAACCAAAACCGTTACTGCGCGTTGGTTTGATGATGAGGCTAGCCGCGGCGTCAATACCACCATTTCAATTTAATCGTTCGTTCGACATGTTTGCGGTATAGCGACAATTCTGTTTAGGGCATATTTCAGCCAAGCCTGATTTTATGATTGTCGTTATGCTGCTGCTATACTGTATAGCCAATACTATATGAACAATATTAGACTGACGATTTATAAAGTTCTCTACACCATATTTGCGATGCACGCACAAGGATGATCTCATGGATTTTTCATTGACCGAAGACCAAATTGCCTTTCGCCAAACCGCTCGGCAGTTTGCCCAAAAAGAGCTAAAACCACACGCAGCAGAATGGGATCGCACCTCGCATTTTCCAGTCGATGTCATCAAAAAATCAGGCGAGCTCGGATTTTTAGGATTGTATACCAATCCAGAATATGATGGTTTGGGATTACCACGCTTAGACTCTGCGATGGTGTTTGAAGAGCTTGCATGGGGTGATACTGCCGTTGCGGCTTATATGAGTATTCATAACATGACTGCTTGGATGATCGGTGAGTATGGCAGTGATACTTTGTGCAAAAAGTATCTACCCAACATGGTGAGCGGAGAGTGGTTGGGTAGTTATTGCTTAACTGAACCCAATGCTGGCTCTGATGCAGCTTCTCTGCGTACCAAAGCGGATAAGCAAGGCGAGCATTATGTACTAACTGGAGAGAAAACATTCATTTCAGGCGCAGGGTCTACCGATGTCTTAGTCGTCATGGCACGTACAGGCGGCGCAGGCGCAAAGGGCGTTTCGGCTTTTGTGGTAGATGCGAATAGTGCTGGTATCGAATATGGTAAAAACGAGCATAAAATGGGCTGGAAAGCGCAGCCAACACGCACGATTAGTTTTAAGGATGTGAAAGTTCCAGTAGAGAACTTGATAGGCGAGAAGGGCCAAGGCTTTCGTATTGCGATGAAGGGTTTAGATGGTGGGCGTATCAACATTGGTATCTGTGCGGTTGGTACGGCGCAGTCAGCACTAGAGACCGCGACCAATTACGTGCAAGAGCGTAGCCAATTCGGTAGCCAGATTGCTAACTTACAATCTGTACAGTTTAAACTTGCTGATATGTTGACCCAGACCATTAGCGCGCGACAAATGCTTTATCTAGCAGCGAGCAAAGTGGATAACAATGATGTTCAAGCGTCTACCTACTGCGCAATGGCAAAGCGTCTCTCCACTGATCTGTGTTTCGATGTTGCGAATGAAGCCTTACAGCTACACGGTGGTTATGGCTATCTAAATGAGTATCCACTTGAGCGCCATGTACGAGATTTGCGTGTGCATCAGATTTTGGAAGGCACCAACGAGATTATGCGAGTGATCGTCTCGCGTCAGCTATTACAGGACGATGCGTTGGATCAATTACGTTAATTGTATTAGGGTATTTTCTCCATCTAATTGATGACACGCCCTAATGGCTAACCGATCAAACATACCCAATTCAGATAAAATAAAGGATTATTTATGACGGATTATACCAATCTTCAGTTATCGATTGACGGTCATACTGCTACGGTGACATTGAATAACCCACCAGCTCATACGTGGACGATGGACAGTCTGCCAGCACTCAAACAGCTAGTGACTGACTTGAATGCCAATGATGATATTTATGCTTTGATTATTCATGGTGACGGCGAGAAGTTCTTTTCAGCGGGTGCTGATTTAAACAATTTTTCAGATGGTGATAAAGGTCGAGCCATCAGCATGGCAATTGCTTTTGGCGAAGCATTTGAAGCGCTATCAGCGTATCGTGGTGTCAGTATTGCTGTCATCAACGGCTATGCGATGGGTGGCGGACTTGAGTGTGCGTTGGCCTGTGATATTCGTATCGCAGAAGCGCATGCACAGATGGCATTGCCAGAGACTGGTGTGGGATTACTGCCATGCGCGGGTGGTACACAGAATTTACCTTGGCTCGTTGGCGAAGGTTGGGCAAAGCGTATGATTTTATGCGGTGAGCGCGTTGATGCAGAGACAGCGTTGCGTATTGGTCTGGTCGAAGAAGTTGCTGCCAAAGGAGAAGGGTTAAAAGTGGCACAAGCATTAGCGAAAAAAGTTGCTAAACAGTCTCCTGTTGCCGTCAGTTATTCTAAAGCGCTTATCCAAGCTGCGAGAAATACTCCACCTGCACAAAACCTTATCCATGAGCGCGAAGCGTTTGTGAAGTTGTTCGATACCAACGATCAGCGCGAAGGCGTGCAAGCGTTTTTAGAGAAGCGCAAACCGAATTGGCAAAATAAATAGACTGCAGGTAGGATGTGCTAACAGTCACTTTATTCATTTTAATTTTTGCAGGTACTTTTTATGACAGCCGCCATGACATCAGTTACAACAACAGATAATAATCAAAAAGTCACAGAGCAAGAAGCGCCAGTATTGTTCAACACTGAATCGACAGATTGTGGTCATTTGATTGGCGTCATGACACTTAATACCCCCAAATCTCTCAATGCGCTGAGTGTTGATATGTGCAAACTATTAGCACAGCAGTTAGATGCATGGGCAAGTGATGCACAGATAGTCGCTTTGGTGTTGAAAGGCGCAGGCGATAAGGCTTTTTGTGCGGGTGGTGATATTCGTAAACTGTATGACAGTATGTCGACCAGTGCACCGTTACCGAATCCTTATGCAACAGAGTTCTTCAGTCATGAATACAGCCTCTATCGTCAGATGCATTTTTATGCCAAGCCAATAATTCTTTGGGGTGACGGTATCATCATGGGCGGCGGTATGGGATTGATGGCAGGTTGTAGCCATCGTCTGGTCACTGAGCGTACCCGCTTTGCGATGCCAGAAGTGACTATCGGACTATTCCCTGATGCCTCTGGTAGTTGGTTTTTGCAGAATATGCCTGCCAAAACAGGTTTGTTCTTAGGGCTAACAGGTGCGATGTGTAATGGTAATGATGCGCTATTGGCCAATCTAGCAGAGTATGCCGTCGCTAGTAGTGACTATGATGCTGTTATACAAAGTTTAAAACAGAGTGATTGGCAACCAGCCGTTAATAGTATGGACAAATGCGATAACAATAGTGCGTATAGTATCGTTAGCCGTGCACTCGCCGCGCAATCAGTCGCCGAATTGCCTGCTAGCAATTTAGCAAAATATTGGCAACCTATCCAGCAGTTGATGAATAGTGGCGGCTTGGACGATATCGATGCCATATTGCAAAATGATGAGTCATTAGCAACCTTACATTCAGACTTTGCAGCAGACAGTTGGACGCAGCGAGCAGTCGCCACTTATCGACATGGTTGTCCCGTTACCGTCGCTTTGACCTATGCGCTTTATCACAAAGTTGCTGACCTGTCGCTAGAGCAAGTTTTATATCTAGAAACCAATGTGGCGGTACATTGTGCAGCCAATCCTGACTTTAAAGAAGGCGTACGCGCGCTGTTGATTGATAAAGATAGAAATCCGCAGTGGTCGCGTTCATTAGCTGATTGTCTCAATGCAGAAGGGCAGGCATATATCCAACAGCATTTTGTAAATCCTTATGCGACAGGTGAGCACCCTTTAGACGGTTGGTTGGGTACTGAAGCAGCAGGCAACCAGTTTGTGCGCTAACCATTTGAATTATCCATTTGATTGGTATTTGAACTAGACATACCACACTGAACGACATAATGGCATGACGTACACAAAACACAAGCGTGCGCCATGCTGACTATATAACCATCAAGGAATGATGAGATGAATACAAAGGATGTAAATACTACGGATAATGGCAGTGCGAAGCCAAACATTGCTTTTATCGGGCTGGGTAATATGGGCGCGCCAATGGCGGAGAACTTGTTAAAAGCAGGTTATGGATTGTCTGTCTATGATTTGTCTGAGGATGCGACCCAGCGTCTACAGCAAGCAGGTGCCAGTGTGGCAGACAGTCCTAAAGCTGCTGCAAGCAATGCACAAGTCGTCATCAGCATGCTGCCTGCTGGCAAGCATGTTCACTCTGTCTATTTAGGTGAAGATGGCACCAATGGTCTACTGGCAGAGTTACCACAGGGCACATTGGTGATTGACAGCAGTACCATCGCTGCTGCTGATGCAAGGACCGTGGCAGAGGCAGCAAGCAAGCTGGGTATAGACTTCTTAGATGCGCCAGTCTCTGGTGGTACGGGCGGCGCTATCGCAGGCAGTCTGACTTTCATCGTGGGTGGCAGTACTGACGCGTTTGCAAAAGCGGAGCCAATACTAGCGGTCATGGGCAAAAACATCTTTCATGCTGGCGAGCATGGTGCCGGACAAGTGGCTAAAATCTGTAATAACATGCTATTAGGTATCTTGATGGCAGGGACGGCAGAGGCGATTAATTTGGGCGTCAAAAATGGTTTAGATCCCAAGGTGCTATCAGATATTATGCTACAAAGCTCAGGTCGTAACTGGACATTAGAAGTGTACAATCCTTACCCGCAAGTCATGGAGAACGTACCATCGAGCAACGGTTATCAAGGTGGCTTTATGAGTAAGCTGATGCAAAAAGACCTCAATCTGGCTTTACAAACCGCTCAGAATACAAACGTTGATACGCCGATGGGTGCTAAGGCTGCAGAGTTATATGAAGCGCATACAGTCGAAAATGGCGATAGAGATTTTTCTAGTATCATGGCGCGTCATGACAGTTCGGTACTCTCTTAGCACCAATCCCCAAAAGTACGATTAGCGGTGTCAAGCTTGTTTAGTCTACAATGCGTCGTACTTGCACTCGTTTTCCTTGCTTCTCTAATTTTTGTGGATGGTATTAGCTCCAAAATAGTATGTTTAATACAGTCAAAGAACTACTAAACGGCTATACATTATAAGAGATGTGTTCAACCATATAAAAAGGCCTGCGCTAATCTCTTAGTGCAGGCCTTTTTATAGTCATTCGATTATAGCCATTTAATTATAGTCATTTAACGGTCACAGCTTTAGCTTTGTAGCTCATATACCAGCGATTGAATATCTTGTGCCGCTGCTTGTAGTCGTGGCACATGTGTCAGCAGCTCATCCAAAGATAGGCGTACGGTTGGTGCATGAATATATAGTGAGGCCAGATAGCGCGACTTTTTATCCAGTATAGGCACAGACACAGCTACCATTTCAGAGATAAACTCTTCGTTGTCGATACCCACACCCATTTCAGCAATATGATCTAGCTCTTTGTTTAACGCATCGATATCGGTGATGGTGTTTTTCGTGAACTTATCTAGCGGCAGACTTTGCAGTATCTTGTTGCGACTGGTAGCAGATAACTGACTCAAATACAGCTTACCAGTAGCGGTACACCACATTGGTGATTTGGCACCTACGGGCAGATAAATCTGTAGCGGTAGAGCGGTTTGTGCACGGTTGGTATAGAGCATGTCCATATAATAGGGAATTGCGATCCCGCAAGTTTCTTTTACCTCCTCTACTAATTTATGCAAAACCATTTGTCGTTCATTAAAGAACTGGCGCTGCTGCCACAGCTCAACACTTAAGTTGCGTACTCGTTTTCCAGGAATGATGCCACCTCCAATATCGACGGTCACAAAACCCTCATCAACCAAATTTTGGATCAATCTATGCATGGTTGGTTTAGGAATGTCTAGTTCCTGTGACAGCTCAAGTGGAGAGAGAGGCTTAGAAGCATAAGACACGGCTTCGATAATCTCTAACACACGGGTAATCGACGATACTTTAGGCATATGGATGGCTCAATAATAAAAATAGTACAGTAGGAAATATCACAATGTTTTAATCAATCAGATAGGTAGCAGTGAATACGTAGATTTATCACACATTCTTAACTACTTCTAATTTAGCACAATATCAAGCTTAGACAAGTCTTAGGCACGCTATCTGCTCATACTATATAGAAACAATTGTATGATAAACGCATGTGTCTAAAAACTTATTTAAAGCAACAGTGGCTACAACAACTCACAAAGTACAATAAACTGTAGTAATAAGCTATATAACCGCCACTGAGTTTAATGGAAAGGTCGTTCACTATAATGACATATTTTGTAATACCCTTACATAAACATTAAGCTGTCCAATATCAATGTTTGCGCTATTCAGTAGCTGTAAGAGTGTTGTGTAACAGAAACTCGAAGTTTTACGGATTGGTGTAGTAATTATTACAATACCTATGCAATCTTTACATAATGGCAAATAAAAAGCGCATCTATAGGGATGACTTTTAAAGCCAAAATTGTTTTAATCTCCTCAACAAAAATGATAGATATCAAAATCTGAATTATCATTTTTTTACGGGCGAGTTATCCCATTCTTTAGGAGAATATTGATGAAATTTATTAAACTAACGGCTATCTCTGCTGCTGTCATGGCATCAACTGCTGCTTTCGCTGCTGAACCAGTTATCGTTGTTGATGAAGCTGATGCAATGGTATATGAAGCAGAGCCAACTGCTGTTGCTTATGAAGCTGAGCCAGTTGCTGTCGCCTATGAAGCAGAACCTACTAACACTGGTGTTATCGGTAAAACTGCTGGTGCTGTCCGTAATACTACTGGCGCTGTCGTTGGTGGCACTAAAACGCTATTCAACACCGCTATTAATCCAGCATCTGTAAGTGCTGAAGCTGGTACTTTAGGTTATGGTGCTAACATCGGTTGGTCACTAAATGAGAATACTGAATTGCAAGCTGGTTGGGCAGGTGGCGATGTCGCTGACCTATTCGGCGGTGATTTCGATGCTGGCGATGTTAACTATGATGTTGACGCAGACTTCAGCAACCCTTACCTAGGCGTACAATTACGTCCTACTGGTAACTGGTTCACAGTTGGTGCTGGTATCATCGTACCTGACAACGATATTGATGTAACTGCTAATGCAGATGGTGGTTTCTTTAAAGTTGACGGCCAGCAATACAATGCTGCTCAAACTGGTACTCTTGAAGGTACTATCGAGCACCGTAACAAGCTAGCGCCTTATGGTACTATCGGTTTCCGTCCTAACATCACAAATAACTTCGGTCTATTTGGTGAAATCGGCGCAGCTTACATGGGTAAAACTGACGCAACTGTTCGAGCTGTGAATGCAGACAGTGTAGTTAGCTATACAGATTCAAATGGTGATACTCAAACAACTACTGCAGGCGATGTTGCTAAAAAAGCTGAGCAAGAGCTTGAAGATAAAGATTGGTTAGAGTGGTTACCAATTGTTAAAGTTGGTGCAACTTACCGTTTCTAATCTAATCACAGTTTAAATACTGTCATTAGAAGAAAAGTAAGCACAAAAAAACGACCCTTTTTAGGGTCGTTTTTTTGTCTAAAATAAAGTAGCAGTCGTTGTTTAAAACAGTAATCGCCATCTAAATTAATATAATTATCACTTATCTAAAAAATAACGACCGTCTGTTGTATAGATAAAACGGCAATTTGATAAGGTGACTTATGGTCAGTTATGACGGTTAAAGCTGACGGCTCTCTACTGGCATCTATTAAGTCATCAATAAGATAGGAATAATCTATTCCTAGACCTTGAGCCAGTTTGTATTGATGGATTTTAATAAAACTTTCTTTTATCTGCCATAGCAACTTGGCGATCGTGTCACGTTGAATCACGGGTAATGATTGCAAGATTGAAATCTCATTGTCTGAGTAAAATCGCTTTGCCACATGCCATGCAACATTATTGACCTCTACGTCCACACCTATAGGGCGATGAGGACTAATCACCACGGTGACGATACTGCTTAACAGTTTATTGACTGCCTTGCTTTTGCCACCTGTATGACTGAAGCATACGTAATGTCCACTTTTGACAAGGCGATACGGGAATGCGGATTCATCTAACGTATCGCTGAGCGCTAGCTTATCCAGAAACTGCTGTAACAACAGACGCACGCCTTGACGCTGTCGCTGACGTTGGGCACGAGCGATATCACGCACTGATAAATCATCTGGTGGTATGCGGTATTGCCAACTACGTTTGTACCATTCATCAGTACCTATACATGTAGCGTGATCAATGGGTCTCCCCAACGACTTGCCCCATAAATCTTGATGTTTGAGGCGTGGATACTCACTCACCTGTGCGGTGGCACACCACGTCATAGGCTGTAGCTGAGTAAATTGAATATGCGTCAGGCGTAAGGTTGGCATCATGAGTTATATCGATTGGTATGAGTTTGTTTTTTGTTTAGGGCGTGTCTTCATTTCAAAAATGGTGATAAAAATGAGATAAATTGCCGTCAAATAAGAAAAATAGCGCAGACAATATCGGGATATTAGCCAGCTATTTGACGATGTTTGGCAAGATTTAGCCATTTTTAGCCCATTTAGATGACTATCGAGTGAATTGAAGACACGCCCCAGTAATACGTAAAAAGCCCAGCAATATCAATATTACTGGGCTTTTATGAATCAAGTTAAGCTTGTCTGATTCTGATTGGTTGTACGACTTTTAGTAAGACAGCTCAGCACGACGGTTTTGTGCATAATCAGCTTCAGTGTTACCAGCAGCAGCAGCGCGTTCTTCGCCATAGCTGATGACACGGATGTTATTTGTAGACACACCTTGGGCCGCAAGATAGTTACGCGCTGCTTGAGCACGGCGCTCACCCAATGCGATGTTGTATTCACGGCTACCGCGCTCATCAGTGTGACCAGCGATAACGACACCCGCTGATGGGTTTGAGCTAAGTAGGCTTGCATGTTGATTCAAAACACTGGCTGATTGTGCGGTGATTTCGCTGCTATCATAGCCGAAATATACAACGGCTTGTAGGTTTTCAGCACCAGCAATAACTGCGCTAGAGTTATTCATAGAAACAGATCCATTATATCCAGCTTGACCACCTGGGATACCTAGTGGGGCAACCACAACTTCAGAGTTTGTGCGTTTGGTAGCACAACCTGTAGTAATGGCGATTGCGCTTGCTAATACAGTTAGAACGGCGATCTTAGAAAAGTTAGTTGACATGCTGAGCTCCTAAAATTTTAATTAAATTGTTTTTTTAAACTGCTTAGGATAAAACTTGGGCAATTGCTATCTATAATATACTAAATGTTACTTTATGTAATTAGTTTTACTGTAAATAATTCTAGAATTTACATATAGATATGAGGCTTACTACCACCGATGCTTACCCCAGTTTTCAGGGTTAGCCCAGTAATCAGCATTGAGCCAATTTGGTAGCTGTTTATAGTCATATAAATTAAACTGCCAGAGAGTGGCTGTTGTTGCTACGGGCGAATTTTTTTGGTCCATTAAGCTAATATCTGAAGGTTGCTCATTCAAAATATCAAATGGTGTAAAGCCATAAGCTTGCAAGCTTATGCTGCTCTCAAGTGCGATGAGCAGATGCGCAGCATACAGATCACGATAGCGCATCAGTAGTGGAATATATTGCTGTAGTAGCTCGGATGACAATGCAGGTAACCAAAAACAGGCGAGCTCATACCGTTCAGGCAGTTGCTGCTGTGTAAGCTCTGATAACGTTACTATCTGTAGCGCTTCAACCTGTTCCATTTCATTATTGCTGTCTTTATTACTGAGATATTCTTTTAGTTCTGTCTTTAATGCCATGCGTGCATTTTTGTCTTGTACCACCCATAATAACTCAGTGATATCGTTGAGCTGTTCAATCATTTCCGGTGTGTCTTCTTGCGTTACTAACGATGGTAGTAGGGCATCAACGTAATCTATAAGTAATGGTAAAGTAATGTCTGAACGACGGGCAGTATGCTTTGTCATATAATAGGCCGTTAATTAAATAGTGATCAGTAGTGAATCTATTAAATCATTTTAAGCATCATTATCCAATGGTTGATTAACACAAGTTGTCTTAACCTAGCTTGAAGTACCACATATACATCTGCATTTCTTCTGAATGCTATAATCTTTAGACCTGCACTTGAAATTTGGCCGTTCAGGTCAATTTAGTTATAAGTCTAACAAGCTCTTGTACCAATACCATTTGTATATTTATATCATAAAAAATAATAGGAATTTATATGTCTACTGCTGAAACTGATGCTCAAATCATCAATGCTGATATGCCAGACGTGCCACCGCAAGCACCGAGTAAAATCAACCTAAAGGACTATAAAAAACCAAGCTTTGATGTCGAAACGGTTGATTTGAATATAAAGTTGTTTGAAGAGTTTGCGCAGGTAGACAGTACGCTAAAAATGGTACGTCAAACGGCAGGAGATATCGTATTATTTGGTGAAGCGTTAGAGTTGATTTCTATTAGTGTGAATGGCGAGATACTGACTGCTGAGCATTACCAGCAAGACGATGACAAGCTGACAATATCGAATGCACCTGATGAGGTTGTTTTAGAGATTCAAGTTCGCATCTGTCCGCAGACCAATACTGCCCTTGAAGGTCTATATATGGCAGGTAGTGGTGACGATACCATGTTTGTCACCCAGTGTGAGCCTGAAGGCTTTCGCAAGATTACCTTTTATCCAGATCGTCCCGATGTGCTAGCGATATTTACCACACGTCTAGAAGCAGATAAGCGCTACCCAACGTTATTGGCCAATGGTAATTTGGTTGAGTTTGGTGAGTTGGTAAATGCGCCAGACCGCCATTATGCAATCTGGCATGATCCGACTAACAAACCAAGCTATCTGTTTGCCTGTGTCGTCGCTGACTTAGACGTATTGACAGACTCTTATACGACGAGCGAAGGTCGAGATGTTAAGCTTGAAGTGTATGCCAAGTCTGCCGATATCGATAAATGCGATGTTGGTATGCAAGCGCTAAAAGATGCCATGGAGTGGGATGAGGTCAATTATGGCCGACCATACGATTTAGATCGTTATATGATCGTTGCGGTTAGCCAATTTAATATGGGCGCGATGGAAAACAAAGGTCTAAATATCTTTAATACGGCCTGCGTATTGTCTAGCCCAGAGACAACGACTGACTCACGTAGCTTCAGTGTGAAAGCTATCATCGCCCATGAGTATTTTCATAATTGGACAGGCAATCGCATCACCTGTCGTGACTGGTTCCAACTGTGTCTAAAAGAAGGTTTTACTGTTTACCGTGACCAATCGTTCTCAGCAGATCAGCAGTCGCGTGCTGTACAGCGTATCGATGATGTCGCTACATTGCGCGCGCATCAGTTTGCAGAAGATGCAGGGCCGCTTGCACATCCTGTACGTCCTGAGAGTTTCGTTGAGATCAATAACTTTTATACGACGACTGTCTATGAGAAAGGCGCTGAAATTGTCCGTATGATTGCGAATACGTTAGGGCCTGATGATTTCCGCAAGGGTACTGACGAGTATTTTCGCCGTTATGATGGGCAAGCTGTGACCGTTGAAGACTTCTTATCTGCGCTGAGTATCACTGATAGCAAGATTGAAAACTTCATAGATTGGTATCGTCAGCCAGGCACGCCAGTGGTCTCTGGCCATCAAAGCTATGATAGAGCTGCGCAGACATTAACCATTACGCTTAGTCAGCAAACTCGCCATGTCAGTGGTTTTTCTGCACCAAAACCATTACCTATTCCGGTAGCGACGGCACTGTTTGATCAAGACTCTGGCGACATCATCGCCGAGCGTATGTTATTGCTCGATCAAGCAACGCAATCATTTACCTTTGAAAACGTGTCTAGTGAGCCAGTAGTCTCGTTGCTGCGTGATTTCAGTGCGCCAGTACAGCTTAATTATGATTATCAAGATGAAGACTTGGCATTCTTGCTTAAGCATGAAACCAATGGTTTTAACCGCTGGCAAGTAACGCAGATGCTCGTCAATCGTATCCTGCTACAAGGTCAAGGATCGAAGAGCAGTCCTCAAGTCTATCTAAGCGCACTGGCTCAGACATTACCTGAATTGGCAGCTGAAGATGCGATGTTGGCAGCACGTTTGCTCGATATTCCATCAGCACAAGAGTTGGCGTCTGCGATTCACAAAGATTACGATCCAGCATTGGTGAAAGCGCAACGTGAAGGCTTGTATCAATTGGTAGCAGATACCTTAAAAGATCAGTGGGCAGTGCTTTATAAACAGCTACCGATGCAGTCTTATAAAGACAGCCCTGAGGCACGTGGTACTCGTGCGCTACGTAATGTGGTGTTAGACATGGCATTAACGGCCAAAATTGAAGATGCAGCAGTATGGGCGCAGCAGCAGTATGACAATGCCAGCTGTATGACCGAGCGTTTCGGTGCGCTAAAAGTGATGGTCAATCATCAAGTGGCAAGTGCTGATGCTTATTTAGCCGATTTTTATGAGCGCTTTAACAGCAATGATTTGGTTATCGACTTATGGTTTAGTGTGCAAGCGTCCGCTGATACTGTCACGGCTGATACTATCGAGTCGTTGATTGCTCATACTGATTTTGATTGGAATACGCCCAACCGTGTACGCTCGGTCATCAGTGCCTTTACGTCACAGCCAACAGCGCTGTGGACAGCAGAAGGGTTGAGCCTTTATACAGGCGTGATCAAAAAGCTAGATGATGCCAATCCTGTCTTGGCCTCGCGTTTGCTGCAAGTGCTGGCACGTTGGAATACTTTGGCTGAATCACATCGCCAGATAGCGCATGATCAGTTGCTTGAGTTGCAGCAGCAAGTCTCATCTAAGCATGTGCTTGAGAGTTTAAATAGTGTGTTAGGTGCAGCGAGCGAGTAGGTTAAATGACCTTGTGACTGAATTGAAAGCATAAAAAAATCCCGTCCAACATTATTATGTCGGACGGGATTTTTTTATGCTTGGCTCAATAGTTATTAACTATAAGCCAATGACGATTAGCGGTTAGGCAATACGTCTTTTACCATGTCACGTAGATTGTGTAGCGCAACGACGGTACTGTCCCAATCTAAGCAACCATCAGTGATAGATTTGCCATATTCAAGCTGGCTCAAATCAGCAGTCAGTTTTTGATTGCCGCCTTTTAGGTGACTCTCAATCATCATACCGATGATTGATTTGTTGCCGTTCTGAATTTGTTCAGCGACGTTTTTGATGACCATAGGCTGTAGATATGGGTCTTTACCTGAGTTGGCATGACTTGAGTCAATCATAATTTTGCTACTGGTTTTGCCTGCAGCCAGCGCATCTTCAACTTCAGAGACAGCCGTTTGATCATAGTTAGGCTTGCCATTACCGCCACGCAATACCACGTGCGCGTAAGGGTTGCCTTTAGATTTGATGATAGAGACTTTGCCATCTGATGATAGACCTAAGAAACTATGACCCGCTTTTACAGCTTGCATAGCGTTGACTGCGACTGTCATGCCGCCATCAGTACCATTCTTGAAGCCAACTGGGCACGATAGACCAGAGCTCATCTCGCGGTGAGTTTGGCTCTCAGTGGTACGTGCGCCAATCGCTGACCAGCTAATCAAATCTTGCATGTACTGCGGCGTATTTGGATCCAATGCTTCAGTCGCACAAGGCAAACCTTTTTCGTTCAGATCAATCAGCAGTTTACGGGCCGTACGTAGACCTTTTTCGATATCGAAGCTGTCGTTCATATCAGGGTCATTAATCATACCCTTCCAGCCGACAGTGGTACGCGGCTTTTCAAAATAGACACGCATCACAACGAAAACGCTGTCTTCGATTTCTTTTGCCAATATGGCTAAGCGATCGGCATATTCGTGGGCGGCTTTGATATCATGGATAGAGCAAGGGCCAATGACCACAAATAAGCGTTTGTCTTTGCCATCCAAAATGTCTTGAATAGTATTACGGCCTTTCAAAACCGTGTCATACGCTTTCTCTGACAAAGGCAGCTCAGTTTTGAGCTCGTTTGGAGTGATTAGGGGGATGAATTGTTCAATGTTCACGTCATCAATATCTGCATTATGGGTAGCTGGTGTCGTCATGATTATATCGTCTAGCTAATTTATAGGAATAATCATTATGCGGACAAAACGGGCTGTTGACAAGGGTAGTCGGCGAGTTTATTGACTCATAACTGGAATGATAAAAACAAAACTTAGTTATACTTGTTTATTATCAGTCTTGTATTGGGTGTAATAGACATAAGATTTCTGCTTAATATTCTTATCCATAATGAAAAATTGACCGAAATTTTGAGTCATTTTTCATAGGTATATCACGCTACTTTTATCAGCTAACTTAGCTATTTATATCATCGTCACGTATGATGACAACATAAACGATAGGACGCTAAAATAGTGCGTGCTGAGAATACTCATTAATCACCGTATTTTAGTGTAGATTTCCCAAGTATTATTTCATAATAATTATTTTTTATTCTTTATAACATTGTGTTTTTTAATATCGAGAGCTTGTCATGACAGATTTTTCTACGCCTGATAAACATACTGAACTCACAGAGCAGACACCTGAGTTAAAATCGACGCCATTAGTGATAGGTATCGT
The DNA here is from genome assembly GCF_015864605.1 of Psychrobacter sp. SCQQ22. Lineage (NCBI taxonomy): Bacteria > Pseudomonadati > Pseudomonadota > Gammaproteobacteria > Moraxellales > Moraxellaceae > Psychrobacter > Psychrobacter sp. SCQQ22. The sequence continues at coordinate 124,190 of NZ_JADYWZ010000005.1, read as the reverse complement.
CGCAGGTGAAGTATCAGGTGACAGTTTGGGTGCAGATTTTATGCAACAAATGAACAACTTGCGTGATGATATTGTTTGGATAGGTGTGGGCGGTAGCATGATGGAGGCGCAGGGGCTACAAAGTATTTTTCCTTTGTCGCGTTTGGCCGTGATGGGATTGGTGGAAGTGATGGGCCAACTGCCTGATTTACTTAAAGCCCGCCGTGAGCTGTTGAGCGCATTCAAAGCTGCTAATATTGATTGGTTCATCGGTATTGATGCCCCTGATTTCAACCTTAGAGTCTCTAAAAAGCTAAAGCCAAAAGGTGTGTTTTGTGTGCAGTATGTCAGTCCGTCTATTTGGGCATGGCGCGAGTCACGGATTCATAATATTAAAGCGGCGACCAATCTGGTGCTGTGCTTATTTCCTTTTGAGCTACCTGTTTATGAGCGTCATAATCACCCAGCGATATGTGTTGGTCATCCGCTACTACGCACTATTGATCAGACATTACTAGAGACACCGATTAATCAGCGCCGCAGTGAGCTGGTTTGGCACAATGATGGCTTGCAGCAGTTCTTTATTGAGCGATTTGATGACGTCAGCCAACTTATTTGTGTGATGCCAGGTTCTAGACGCGGAGAGATAACCGCTATTTTACCGTTGATGCTAGACGGTATTCAAAGGCTCATACTACTAGATCCAAAGCTGTGTTTTATCATTCCAACAGTGGATCAGAATCATCAATATATCGTCCAAGATGTGATTGATCAACGCTCAGAGCAGCTGCGAGCCGCGATAGTCGTGGTATATGATGACAGCCAGCCAACGTTTAGTCAGCAAGCCATGGCCGCATCAGACGTCGTTATGCTAGCGTCTGGTACGGCAACGCTAGAGGCAATGCTACTAGAGCGGCCGATGGTCGTGGTTTATCAATTAAACAAGCTGACCTATCAGATAGCCAAACGCTTGGTAAAAGTGCCGTATGTGGCGCTGCCTAATATTTTGGCGGGTACGGCCATTGTTCCTGAGCTGATTCAGGAGCAGGCAAGCGGGGATAATATTTGCCGTACGCTCATGCGCTTACTGCAACCGCGGGCCTATGCTGAGCAACTAAATAATCTCTTAGCCACTAAGCAATCGTTGCAACAGCAGAGCAATCACAGCCCCGCCAATAGCGTGGTTGAGCAATGGTTTATTCAAAAAGACCATAAAGCCTAATACCGCAGATTGACGCACGCTACATTTTCACTATTTTGATAAAAAGACACAGCATCGCTATGAGTAAACAACACAGTACCGACAGCTCAATGACACCAATTAAAGTGAGTATCGAGAGCATTGATATTAAAGGTCAATATATCCAATTGGCAGCCCCCATTCATTTGTCCGGGCGACTCAATGTCTCTGAGCTTCTCACTCAATATTCAGTAGATAGACAGCAAGATTTAACACAGCCAATGCTACAGATTGGCATCGATGAAGCAGGGCGTGGGCCTTTGCTCGGGAGCGTCAATGTTGCCGCTGCGATATTGCCTGCCGCTTGGTCAGGACTGATTGAGGAGCAGCCACTCACAGGTACGCCGCTGTCTATATTGACAGACTCCAAGCAGTTGAGTGAAAAAAAACGCGACATTCTTTATCCGTTGGTGAAACAATATGCAATCGGCTATGTCATCGCTGACATACCTGCAGCAGTGATTGATCAAGTCAATATCTTGCAAGCGACCATGCTAGGGATGCGCCTATGTACCGAAACGTTGATAGAAGTGGTTGCTCAACAATTTGCCATGGCTCATGAAATCGAGGCAGATGCTGCTAAACCGTTACAAGTTGAGGTGTTGTTCGATGGTAATCGTTGTCCAGAGTTGGACTTTGCTAAGCTTACTAAATGCGGGGACGAACAGGCTAATATCGACTGCCAAGCATGGGTGAAGGGCGACGCTCGTCATACTAGTATTGCCGCGGGCAGTATATTAGCAAAAGTAAGCCGTGATGAAGCCATGTATGCGCTTGATACACAGTACCCAGAATACGGAATTGCCAAACACAAAGGTTATCCAACGCGTGCACATATGGAAGCGATTGAAACCTATGGTGTATTATCTGAGCATAGACGTAGCTTTGCACCTGTCAGAAAGGCGCTAGAAAGCTAATGGAGGCGTATTGAAAAGGGCAGTAGATTTGACCGTCATACTGTCCCTATAAAATAGCCTAAGCATAAAATATATTATCGTTGGAATGCAAAAAGCCACCTACTTATTTATAAGCAGGTGGCTTTTTGCTCTTGTAATTTAACCACTATAAAGTTTAAATGGTCAAAAATACTTAGAACGATGAGTTCGGCTGCTGCAGAAATACTTCTTCCTCGTAAGTTGACTCACGATCTAACGTGTTATTGCGATGAGGATAACGGCCAAACTGTTCAATGATATTCTTATGGCGATGCTCAAAATCTAAAGTGTACGCATCATCCAATTGTTCAAATAATGGCAGATAGCGCTCGTGGATGACTGCCGATTCAGAGTGCATAAACGGCATGATAATGAACTTACGCCATGCCATTGGTAGCGTATCAAAATAGGGTTGCTGGCTGGCTTCTTGTGCTAAAGCGACTGCCATACCATCTTGAGAAAAAGCGCCGACTTGCCCGCGGCATAAGTTACGTGAGAATTGATCCAATACGATAATTTCTGCCAAGCGTCCAGCCAAAGCCGTGATTGAGCTATTACTGTCTAATGATGACTCTGAAAGTCGCCAAGTCGCACATTCACCCTGTTTGGCTGCTTGCCAGATATCGCCAAATTTATTTTTTATTTGTCTATCAAAATTATCATTTTGTGCAAACCAATATTGCTCATTGTTTGTATCAAACCAAAAGTCCAATACGGCCCGCGCATTAGGATCTAGATGGGCCAGATCAATATTTTTTGGATCCAATTGAGCCGAGTTGGCTTGACTGGACGAGGTGGAGTAGTCGGTTGAAAGTGCCATAAACTATTCTAATCATGATAAATTTAGTCTACTATAGCGAAAAATATTATTCGCTACTGTTATCAAATGCTATCGGGTGCACCATCATGAATACATCGTCTACCAATCCAACTTTTACCAAATCTACCAGCCAGTCTATCAACGTGCCAACGCCGTACTACTTACTCGATGAAGCGGCCATCCTTGCCAATATGCAAATCATTGCACGACTGTGCGAGCTGTCTGGTGCAAAGGCATTATTAGCACTGAAATGCTTTGCCACATGGGGCGTGTTCGATATTATGCAGCCGTATTTACATGGTACTACCTCATCGTCACTGAATGAAGTCCGTCTGGGCTATGAGACTTTTGGCAATAATGATGATGCGAGTAGCAAAGACAAAAAAGAAACGCATGCCTACAGCGTGGCATATAGTGCAGATGAAATCCCTGAAGTATTAAAATACGCGGATAAAATCATCTTTAACTCTATCTCGCAGCTTAATGCTTTTGGCGAGCAGGCACGTGCGCAAGATATTCCTGTCGGCCTGCGTTTAAATCCAAAAACCAGTAATTCGTCGTTTATTATCGCTGATCCTGCTCGTCCTTTTAGCCGTTTGGGTGAGCATAACAAAGATAAAATCACTGCGGTACTTGGTGACATTACTGGCGTTATGATTCATAACAATTGTGAAAATGATAGCTTTGAAGCATTTAGTGAAAGTCTGGCAGATATTGAAAACAGATTTGGCGATATCCTTGCGCAATTAGAGTGGATAAGCTTAGGTGGTGGTATTCATTTTATTGCGCCTGATTATCCACTGGAAAAGCTTGCTGAAAGGTTAAAAGTATTTAGCGAACAATATGGCGTGCAAGTCTATCTGGAGCCGGGTGAAGCGAGCATTCATGGTGCTGGCTCGCTAGTCACGACCGTATTAGACACCATGCACAATGAAAAGCATCTTGCCGTGGTTGACTCGTCTATCGAGGCGCATATGCTTGATCTACTGATTTACCGCGAGTCAGCACCTATTGCCGCTATTAATAATACAGCAATGGATGTCGCTCCTATCGGTCATTCAGTGGTTGAGACGTCAGAACCTATTCTCGACAGTGAGGTAGACAGTACGCTCATTTATGGTCGTTCTTGTTTGGCAGGGGATATTTTTGGTGAGTATGACTTGCCAAGTAATTTACAGATAGGCGATCAGATTACTTTTGGCAATGCCGCAGGTTATACCATGGTTAAGAAAAACTGGTTCAATGGTGTTAACATGCCAGCTATCGTCATTCGCCGTCTTGATGGCTCGATTGATGTGCAGCGTGAGTTTGATTATCAGGAATATAAGGCGAGCTTGTCTTAACATTCAGAAATGAGTGTTGGCTAGTATTATGCTTACATTGTTAATAAGATTGATGTTTATTCATGAATTTTTGCCAAAAAGAGATTAAAAAATTGTTATAATCGCCTCGGGCAAATATCCATTGGTAAAAAATGGTATTTGCCCGACGGGTGCGTGGGTTTTCCTCGGTCTTCCTTTTTAATTCACGCATATCATTCACTCGTTTCTGTTTTGCATAGCCGCTATCAATGGTATCGACAGGGACACAAAGGAGGATTGTTCATTGAACACAAACCAACAAGCTACAACCAACAAAAAAGACGTGCTCATCATTGGAGCAGGCGGTGTCGCTCAAGTAGTTGCGCATAAATGTGCAATGCATAATGACGTGCTTGGCAATATTCATATTGCCTCACGCACGGTAGATAAGTGTGATGCCATCGCTCAAAGTGTGCAAGAGAAAGACAGCTTCAAGCAGCCAGCGACTTTGCATACGCACCAAATCGATGCCATGGATATCCCTGCGCTGATACAGCTGATACAAGACACAGGCATCCAAATCGTCATCAACGTTGGCTCACCTTTTTTGAATATGAGTGTGTTAGAAGCTTGTATCGAAACGGAAGTTGCTTATATTGATACGGCTATTCACGAAGATCCTCGTAAGATCTGTGAGACGCCGCCATGGTATAACAACTATGAGTGGAAGCGTAAGCAGCGCTGTGCGGACAATCAAATCACCGCTATCTTAGGTGCAGGATTCGATCCTGGTATGGTCAACGCTTATGCGCGTCTTGGCTATGACATGATGGATGCAGGCTCAGTCACAGACATCGATATTATCGATATCAATGCTGGTAGCCATGGCAAATATTTCGCTACTAACTTTGATCCTGAGATTAATTTCCGTGAATTTACAGGTACGGTTTACTCTTGGCAAGATCGTAAGTGGCAGTCAAATAAAATGTTTGAAGTGAAGCGTACGGATGATTTGCCTGTGGTTGGTATGCAAAACAGCTACCTAAGCGGACATGATGAGATTCACTCGTTATCAGCCAACTTAGATGTGCCAAACATTCGCTTTTGGATGGGTTTTGGTGAGCACTATATCAATGTCTTTACTGTGCTTCAAAGCTTAGGTTTGTTGTCTGAGCAGCCTGTTATGACGGCTGAAGGGCAAGAAGTTATCCCGCTAAAAGTGGTGAAAGCCGTACTACCAGATCCAAGTTCTTTAGCAGCGGAATATACTGGCAAAACTTGTATCGGTGACAAGGTTAAAGGCAAGATAGATGGCGTGGATAGCGAAGTGTTTATCTACAATGTCTCTGACCATAAAGAAGCCTTTGAAGCCATGGGCAGCCAAGGTATTTCTTATACTGCGGGTGTGCCACCTGTCGCGGCCGCTATGCTTGTTGCTACCGGTGAATGGGACGCAGGCAAGATGGTCAACATCGAAGAGCTTGATGCTAAGCCACTTATCAATCTATTGAATAAGATTGGTTTGCCAACTCGTATTAAAGACGAGAATGGCGATAGAGCACTTGAGTTTGATATCTAGTTAGTCGTAATATCTGTTCGAAAGCCCCTCTGACTATTATTGAGTCAGAGGGGCTTTTTTTTACAAAATTTTAGGTTCAAAGGTTTGCGAGAATGTTAAGCCATTATTAGGTATTCAGTTTATAAATATTTAAATGATAATGATTTTCAATATCATTAATAATGAAAATAAGGTAGTATTTCAGCTTTGTATCATTTGCTAGGATGTGTCCTCATTTTAAAAATGATGATCAAAATAAGATAAATTGCAGTCAAACGAGGAAAATAGTGCAGATAATATCGGGATATTAACCAGATATTTGACGATTTTTGGCAAAATTTAGCTATTTTTAGCCCATTTAGAGGGCACTCGTTTGAATTGATGACACGCCCTAACATCTTATAACGGTGGAGGTTAGATGTTTGTCAGTGAATAGAATAAGGAGCAATGAATGCCATACACACGATTTTTCTCTAATAAATGGACGATAGCAGGATTTACTTGTTTGTTATATTCAACATCATTTTCGGCATTTGGTTTGGAGACAGCGGTGTTAAAAGTGGGAAGTCCTGTGAAAGGTGAGCTAAGTTATTCCAACAGCGAGAATAATATCGAGCCACAGCCACAGCCACACACTCAGTCACAGTCTAAGCCACAGCATAAGTCATTAGATATCAATGTCCCCTGTGACAAGGGTGACTATCTGACCGGATATGTTGACAGTGGTGATAATACGATGACGATGGATATCATCGATGCCACAGGAAAATTATCGCGCCGTTTGATTGACCATAAAACTGGCAAGCAAAAATTCTATTCAGTGGCCGAAAACTGCGCAGAGATATGGCGACTGTCTGGCATAGGTGAATATCAGATAGTGCTTGAACAACGTGTCAGTTTAGCGGAGCAGGATTTAGAAGGTTCTTTAGAAAGTCATTTAGAAAGTTCTGATGCGCTACTCAGTCCAAAAGTATCGGCATTACGTGAATCACTGCAAAAAGGACAAAGTAGTGATGGTTTTTGGGCAAATGTAGAAGCATTAGGTACGCCGCTTATCGAAGAGACACCTTCGGGCACCTTGATGACGTTTTTGGCGCGAGGCGACTATCGTAATATCAAGCTAATGGGTGGCCCGTCCAATAATCATGATGCATTGCAACGATTGGCGGACTCTGATACATGGTACAAAAGCTTTATTGTGCCAAACAACACGCATTTATCTTATCAAATAGCACCCAATGTGCCTCAACTACCATTGTCTGGGCGTGCCCGTAGAATTGCCATAAAAGCTGTGGCTCAGGCAGATCCTTATAATCATCATCCATGGCCTCATTCAGCAATTGATAAGTACGCGACAAAATCAACTGTCACATTGAAAGATGCACCAAAAAATCCTTGGTTAGATGTGCAAAAAGAAACCCCCAAAGGTGAGCTTTCTACTTTTAAATTCACCAGTAGCATATTAGATAATACCCGAGACATCACTATCTATTCTCCTGCTATTGATGACAGCCAGAACAATAGAGACGATGCGGTGTTGTTGTATATCTTTGATGCCGAGTCATATATCGATACGGTTGGATTGCCAACGATATTAGATAATTTAATCGAAGAAGGTGAGATTCCACCGGTGACGGCGGTGTTTATCAGTAATCCTGATGGTGATGCTCGTGCGCGTGAATTGCCTGCCAATCCTGTATTTGCAGATGTATTGGCCAATGAGCTGGTGCCGCAAGTAAATAAACGGTTGCCAGTAGCGATACCAAAGGATAGAACGGTCATTGCAGGGTCGAGCTATGGCGGATTGGCTGCCACGACTATCGCACTACGTCATCCTGATATATTTGGCAATGTTATCTCTATGTCTGGTTCTTTTTGGTGGAAGCCAGAAGATCAGGCAGCAGATGATAAGCATTTTGTAGCGTCTGAAGTCATAAGAATGGATAAGGCACCCGTTCGTTTCTTTATGAGTGCTGGCGTGTTTGAAACAGCTCGTGGGGAAAGTAGTAGCAATGGTATATTGGGAACCAATCGTCATCTGCGTGATGTGTTATTGGCAAAAGGATATTACGCTCGTTATGAAGAGTATGGTGCAGGGCATGATTACTTTTCTTGGCGAGGAATAATAGCAGATGGTTTGATATCGCTGTTTGGGTCTAAGGAATGAAGTTGTATTTCTATTTTATGGAACCTAGCGGTTATGGCAGGATAGCTGCTATTATTGTAGCTATATTTTTATCTCGATATATGTTCTGTTTTTTCAATACATGCTAAGATTGCGATGTATTTTTTTAACTATTAATACTCTAAGGATAGATTAGCCTATGAAATCTAGGTCTAGATTAATGCTAGAGAAGTCTGTTGCAGCTATGCTTTCAGCCATAGAAATATATAATAAACCTGACTTTAAATATCGTGAGGAGACATTTTCTGTTTTATGTATTAATTCATGGGAGCTTCTATTAAAAGCTAAAGTACTTAATCTAGCTAGTAACAAAATGACATCACTGTATATGATGGAGTTTAGAACATTAACGAGTGGGAAAAAATCTAAAGTTCTTCGACCCAAGCGAAATAGGTCAGGTAACGAAATGTCTATTAATCTATTCGAAGCATATAGGGTTGTCACTGAAGATTATGGTGTAAAGATTGATAGAGCAGTAAGTGACAATCTTATAGCACTTACTGAAATTAGAGATAATTCAATCCATTTTGTTAACAATGACCTTCTTTTATCGATGAAGGTTCAGGAATTAGGAAGCGCCTCACTTCAAAACTATCTTCATTTAGTATCTACGTGGTTCGGTGACATTTTAGCGCAATATAATTTTTACTTGATGCCTTTATCTTTTTTTAGAAATTTTGATGATGCTCCTGGAGTGGCATTGAATTCAAGTGAAAAGAAAGTTTTAGATTATATAAAAAACTCAGAATCTCAGTATGACGATAGCGAGATAAGTGATTACAATCTTACGCTGAGAATTGAAGTGAAATTTCAAAAAGTCAAAAGCACTTCTGGATTACCTGTTCAGCTTACCAATGATCCAACTGCTACGACAATAATGTTATCTGAAGAGGATATGGCTGATAAATATCCTTGGGATTATGATACTTTAAGTACACGATTAACGAAAAGATATTCTGATTTCAAAATGAATGCTAAGTACCATAGAGTTCGTAGAGAATTAGAAGAGGATAAACGGTATGCGTATTTGAGGGTTTTAAATCCTTTAAATCCAGAAGGTGGAATAAAGAAGCTTTTCAATCCCAATATTCAGAAAGAATTTGATAAGCATTACACTAAGATTAAGGCATAATCTAGAACTATGCCTTTAATCGTTCACAGAAAAAGTCTAATAATTAGCTTTCACTAGGATTATATTCTCTCAACGCTGCAATACGATCATCCAACGTTGGGTGTGAGCGGAATAGATTTGCAATACTAAAACCTTGAGTTTGCCCAGACGAGATTGCAAACGCTTTCATACTCTCTGGCATTTGGTCGGGACGCTGTGCAGAAGGGCGCAACGCATCAAGCGCACTGATCATTTTTTCACGGCTGGCAAGTTTTGCCCCCATTTGATCCGCACGAAATTCACGTAAGCGTGAAAACCACATTACGATGGCAGACGCTAAAAACCCAAGCAGAATATCCATCACGATACTGGTAATGAAATAACCAATACCTGGGCGACTACTGGTGTTTTTGAACACAGTGCGGTCAACGAAACTGCCGATAATACGTGCGAAGAACATCACAAAAGCATTCACTACACCTTGGATGAGGGCAAGCGTGATCATATCGCCATTGGCCACATGACCAATCTCATGCGCTAATACGGCTTCGACTTCATCTTTATTCATATTCTGTAGCAGACCAGATGAAACTGCCACCAGTGCCTTGTTTTTATTCCAGCCAGTCGCAAAAGCATTTGGTTGCGAATTATTAAAAATACCGACCTCAGGCATACCGATTTTTACTGCTTTGGCTTGTTTGGCGACCGTATCGACCAGCCATTGCTCAGTAGCGTTGCGCGGGGATTCTATGACGACCGTACCCGTTGATCTTTTGGCCATCCACTTTGATATAAACAGCGATACCATCGAGCCAACCATACCGTAGATACCACACATAATGGCAAGGCTAACATAATTAAGCCCGCCTGCACCGTGCACACCGCCAAGCCCAAAAAACCTCGACAATATACCAAACACAATGCTAAATACCACAATCACTGCTAAGTTGGTCAATAAAAATAATCCAATGCGCATCATGACGCTAACTTCCTATGTAAAGTATCGGTATTACCTCGATAGAGCACTCTCTAAGAGGTTTGTTTGTTATGATAGATTTTACGGTGATTCTGACTGCCATGTCATTTGAATAAAGATACGTTGTATATTCAACAATGGCGCTAACATTGGCTATTGAATCGACTGTGTTAAATACTATTGTAAACAAAATAACGTATGGTGATTAATTTTATTATTATAAATTAGAGTGATTATTATGGCGAACCGTAGTTATCTGTATTCGACTAACATTATCCCCGAACCAAATCAAAATGAGAGCAGCCGTGTGCTAACTGGCATCTCAGAATATAATTATGATATTCCAATTGTTTTTAAAGTTCTACTCTCTGGCAATCCGCAAGCATGTTTATCAGTGATTTGGGATAATCCTGAAAAGATTGCTCTCATTGGGGATTATGCTAGTGGTGTGCAAAATCTTGAAGCATTCCTAACAGGTATTACATTACCTGCTGCTCAGGCCCCAATCATAGAAGCGCTTGAGTTTTTAAAAATGCCAGAGAACCAAAATCAGTATTTTATTTTGGAGTGTGGCGAGATTTTTGAGATGAGTGAGACGCCAGTAGAAGCGCAAAATCTGGCACTTCTCAATCAAGTGCAGAACCTGCAGCCTGAGATAGAAGCAGCGTATCAGTCACTGTTGTCGCCTGCGCCAGTAGTGAGCGAGCAGCCTAAACCCATTGGATTCTGGGCAAAACTGTTCGGTCATCGCTCAACACTGCCAAAAGCATTGTCCGCGAATAACCCAGAACAAGCTATCTACGATCTCGGCCTTGGACTTTGGTCAAATATTCTGTATTTTGACTTCTCTGGAGAGGATGAGGATCAAGATTAATCTTTAAACAATTATAAAATTGAGAATATAAAATGCAGCTAGAAATAAATGTCATCGATGCTTTCACTGATAGCGTTTTTAAGGGTAATTCCGCAGCAGTTATTATTACAGAAAATTGGTTGTCCGATGAGCTGATGCAATCTATCGCGATGGAAAACAACTTATCCGAAACGGCATTTCTAGTTTTAGATAAAACGGACGATGCAGATATCTACCATATTCGTTGGTTCTCCCCATTTACTGAGATTGCTTTTTGCGGGCATGCAACCTTGGCATCTGCCTTTGTGTTACTTAAGAAAAATCCTACTGTAAAATCCGTTAAACTCTCAGCCAAAGCCGTTGGTATTTTGACCGTTGTGCAAACAGACACTGGTAAAATACAAATGGACTTCCCAAACGGAAAGCCTGAAAAGATTACCGACATTCCTCAGGAGTTGTTGGCAGGTCTTTCAGTTGCTCCAGCTGACGTTTATCGTAATGAGCAAGCGTATTTTGTGATTTATAATTCTGAAGCTGATGTACTAAATGTAGAACGTGATAATGAAAAATTAAAGCAGCTAGCACCTTTAGATGTGGTGGTGACATGTCAATCTGAATCAGACGACTATAAAAAATACGATTTTATTTCGAGATATTTTTGGCCTGCCAATGGTGGCGATGAAGACCCTGTGACAGGATCGGCGCATACAGGTTTAGCGCCATTGTGGGCTGAGCGTTTAGAAAAAAATGAATTGGTCGCTTATCAAGCCTCCAGTCGCGGTGGGGTAATCGATTGCGTGATTGTAGAGGATAGGGTGCTGGTTTCTGGTAATGCCGTACAGTATTTGACTGGATTTATCACGATTGAAGACTAGTGGGTGAGGAGTAGTAAGTTTTGACAGAATTAAAAACCATTGGGCTGTTTGCACTTACCGCATTAGCAGAAATTATCGGTTGTTACCTACCTTATCTGTGGCTGCGAGAAGGTAAGTCAATCTGGCTTCTGATACCTGCTGTACTGAGTTTGACAGCTTTTGTATGGTTGCTGACATTGCATCCGACTGCTGTAGGCAGAGTCTATGCCGCTTACGGTGGGGTATATGTGGTCATGGCGATTTTATGGTTGTGGACAGTGAATGGTATACGACCAACCACTTGGGATGTTGTAGGTTCTATTGTCGCGCTATTGGGGATGGCGATTATTATGTTCGCACCGCGCAGTGGCTAGGGCGTGTCCTCAATTCAATCGATAGTTATCTAAATGGGTTAAAAGTGGCTAAATCTTGTCAAATGGCGTCAAATAGCTGACTAATATCTCGATATTATCTGCGCTATTTTCCTTGTTTGACTGCGATTTATCTCATTTTTATCACCATTTTTAAAATGAGGACACGCCCTAATTAAAAATTAGTAGCTAACTCAAAAAAATACCAATCAAACCGTTAAGTTTGATTGGCATATTGAGACACTTACTATTAATGCTTACCTAAGATACTGCCACTGTCTTCTTTTTTAGCTTGTTTTGCCGCTTTCTTTTCTTTTGCCGTCAAAAGTGGTTTCTTTTTTACATTCTTTTTACTGTCTTGACCTTTGCTCATGGTAGTTTCCTTTTTAGATAACACATGCCATTCTCTAAGCCAAAGTGAGCTGGTTTGAGGCAGTGCCGTTATAATGACGGCCAACATAGCCGTTTACTGGGTTGAGTATAGGCTTAAGCACTAGTAATAGATAGTATTCGCACAATTCGTCTACGATTAAATGGATTGCTCCTATTAACTAAAATTGCGTCATGTCAATTCGTATAATAAATATGAGTATTCATAAGTGCTTACTTACGGATACATGGCGATTTGCTATAATGAGCGACAAGCCGATGAATAGACGCGGCAAACTCTTATTTATTAACATTTAGCACCATCGTGCTTACTGTTTTGGTCAAATTATTATGCGTATTCGTAAACTTTTTAAATTTGAAAATGCTCATATCGTTCGTAATTGTAGTTCTGAACGTTGCAAGCATTCTATCCATGGTCACAGCTATCAGATTGAGCTGATTCTAGAAGCCAAGCGCTTAGATCACGGTCAGATGGTCTATGATTTTGGTCTGTTAAAGTCTTCGATCAAAGATATTATCGACAGCTTCGATCATGCTATTTGTTTTTGGAATAAAGACGATCCTGAATATATTGATGCCTGCAAAAAGTTCAGCGCGCGCTGGATAAGCTTGCCAGTATCACCGTCAGCAGAGCAATTCTCACGCGTTATCTTCTTTTGGGCACAAGAGATTTTGCGCCAGACTCAAATGCAAAATGGCGAGTCAGATGTCAATGTTTACTCAGTCATTGCGCACGAAACAGCAACGGGTTATGCACAGTGTTTCGCTGATGATGTGGCCAATGATCAAATGGGTAAACTGGTTTTGGAAGAATTTGCATTCAGCGATCAAGTTTCTAAAGAATGGCATGACCCTGAACTGTATGCCAAACTGATTCGCGGTGAGAGTTTTATCAATCCATCCGTGACCATGCAAGTACAGACAGAGCAGGTACAGACTGATGCACACTGATGAATCTATAAAAGACGACACATACTCTCAAACATTGATACTGAACTCTGAGCAAGATACTCAATCATTGGCGCAGCAGTTAGCTGATTTGCCATTGACAGGCAGTGTGTGGCTGGCAGGTGACTTGGGTGCAGGTAAAACCACGTTGACTCGTTATTGGCTGCAAGCGCTTGGTCATACAGGCGCAGTAAAAAGCCCGACGTATACCTTGGTAGAGCCTTATAGTATTCAGCAAAGTGATGGCTCGATTAAGCCGGTTTATCATGCAGATTTGTATCGTTTGCAAGATCCAGAAGAGCTGTCTTTCATTGGGTTTGATGAGTATCTGGATGAGCCAAATGCTCTGGTCATTATCGAATGGGCAAGCCGTGCGGATGGCTATTTACCACCGCCGACTTTGTTTATTGATATGACCCAAGGTGATGGTGATAATCATAGTAAAGAGTCTCGTTTGGTTGAGCTGGGACTATCGAAAGCAGGACAAGCACTAGATTTAGATTTATCAATGCTCAAAATTTAATGTTATACAAAATGCCTGTAGCCCAAAATATATGATGCTTATTCATGTCTGATAATTACGCTAATACACGTATCAAAAAACTGTCGCCATTGTTAATCAATCAATTAGCAGCGGGTGAGGTAGTGACGCGTCCGGCAGCTGTGGTCAAAGAGCTGCTGGAAAATGCCATCGATGCAGGCGCGACCAATATTGAGGTTCGCATCACTCAAGGCGGTATGGGCTTGATTGAAGTGGTCGATAATGGCGTTGGTATCCATCCCGATGATATAGTCATGGCCATTACCCGCCATGCGACCAGTAAAGTCGCTGACGTTGCTAATTTGCATGGTATTACGACATTGGGGTTTCGCGGTGAGGCACTAGCGGCAACGGCTGCAGTGTCCCGTTTGACTCTAACGAGTAGTCATGATGATAGTGGTGTTGGTCGTCAGTTACAGGTCGCTGGTGTCTTGGCTGATACGCCAAAATTAGTACCTGTCGTACACAATCGCGGAACGACCATTACTGTCAAAGATTTGTATTTCAATGTGCCAGCCCGTCGCGGTAACTTGAAATCTATTGCCACCGAGTTTGGGCATATTGAGACTATCGTGCGAGAAGTTGCCTTGGCACGAGCAGATGTGTCACTGACGCTGTTTCATGACAATAAAAAACGCATGTCTCTATCTTCAAATACACTGTCTTCAAATACACTGTCTTCAAATACACTGTCTTCAAATACATTGTCTTCAACGTCACTATCTGTGGGTTCAATGCCTTCAAATAGTGTGCATATAGATGATAGCACGATAGAGGTTAATAGGAATGGCAACGAAAATGCCAGCCGTCTGCCGTTATCACGTCTTGAGCAAGCTACGGGTATTTCATTAATAGATAATGCCATAAAGATCACGATTGATCTGTCTAGTCTGATGCAACAGACCATGGATTACGCCAATAATAATAGCTTTGACAGTCAAGCAAGTATCAGTGGTTGGTTATGGCCTATACATTATGAGCAGCAGACCAAAGTAGCATCGGCATTGCCAAAGCTAATCTATGTGAATGGTCGACTGGTCAAAGAAGCCTTAATTAATAATCAGCTGCGTCAATTGGCTCAGAGTGCGCAATTAAATGGTATGGGTTACGCACTTTATTTTGACCTACCAACCCAGTGGCTCAATATCAATGTGCATCCATCGAAGCAGCGCATTAAGATTAGCCCGCTAAATAATATCATGGCGCATTTAAACCATGCGGTACAGTCCCAACTGAAAAATATCGAAGTCAACGAACAGCCTGCCAAGTATGACAAACCATTAATAGAAGATAACACGCTGATAAGTGATGAAAGGGTAGATATAGTCGCTACCGATCAGTCTTACGAAAGTGCTGTATCTCAGAATCGCAGTAGGCAGGTAAATACTGCTAAGCAATCATATGAGCTGCCAGCCAGTCAGACAATCCAGACGATGTCTCAATCTCAATATTCAGCAGAATCAGAATTAGGTAGTAATAAGTTTACCAGTCAGCGTACTGATATCTCTAATGGTGTGCTGGTAGGAACGAGAACTTTACCAATTTGCTTAGAAGTTATTAGTGGTTTAGATAAATTAGCACTTGGCAATGATATTGCTAAAGGTGTTGATGATAAGACCTTACCTTGGTTGTTATTTTTCCACCAAGGACAGTGCTTTCTGATTGCTGAAACGGATTGGCAATCAAAGTTGAACCAACTGTTTGAATCACAGATACTGCGCAGTAAGGTATTGCAGCACGATAAACCTATCATTAGTGCGAGAGAAATAAATCAGCAGCTTATTACCATGAGCCAGCAGATGTCTACGCAAGACTTGATGCTATTCATAACAGATATTGAAGCGTTGTTAATTAAAAACTCTATCAAGACGATTAGTAGCAGTCACCTAGTAACATTGATGCTTTTATCTACCACTGAAAAAATACTAAGCTAGGTTCGACAGTACACCTTACTGACACATAAATACTACTTACCTATAAATAATAATTAAAGGCAATTTTATGAGACATTCGTCTGATGGTTTATCTCATAAGCTGGCAGATAATAGCGTGGTGTGCTTGATGGCGCCAACCGCGAGTGGCAAAACTGCATTGGCATATGAGCTATATGATACAGGGCGCTACGAGCTGATTTCAGTGGACTCAGCACTGATATACCGTGATATGACTATCGGTACAGCAAAGCCATCGGCTAGTGAGCTGGCACGTTATCCGCATCATCTGGTGGATATCATTGATCCGACACAGAGCTATAGTGTTGCGGAATTTGTTGCAGATGTCGCCAGTTTGATTGATAACTGTCATAAGAATGGCATAATACCATTATTAGTGGGCGGTACCATGATGTATTACATGGCGCTACTTGATGGATTGTCACCTGTGCCTGATAGTGATGATAGCGTCCGCGCGCGCGTAGAGCAATGGCGGCAAGAGGAAGGTATTGAAGCGTTATATGATTACCTTGGTCAAGTTGACCCAATTAGCCATGAGCGCCTTAATGCAACTGATACTCAGCGCATTACCCGAGCGATTGAAGTTTATCTGCAAACAAACATCCCAATTAGTGACTGGCAACGTCAGCCTAAACAAGCACTGGCACATAATCCCAATCAGCAGTGGCATGCATTGACAATTATGCCGGATCGTCCATGGTTGCATGCGCGTATTGCTCAGCGTCTAGATATTATGTGGGATGAAGGGCTGGTAGCTGAAGTGATTGGTTTACTTGAGCAATATACATTAACACCTAATTTGCCTGCTATGCGCTGTGTTGGCTATCGACAGGTATTAGAGTATTTGGTACATATTAATCATCCAATATTTGAGTTACCGCACTTGGACAAAGCGCAGTTTTATGATGCTTTTGGAGGATATTCAGAAACAGTAGATGGACAAGCAGCATCAAATAATACCGCTGAGCTGTCAGCGCAATCATTGATATCCAGTGCAGAGACCGAGTCACTTGCTTGTCAACAAATGCAAAATAAGGCATTATATGCTACAAGACAACTGGCAAAACGGCAGTACACTTGGTTGCGTAAAGTCATGCAATTGCCTCATGCTACGACAGAGGTGGTAAAGATGCCTGATTTATCTAACGATGAGAATACCTCTATAAACACGGGTATGATTATAAAGTCATTTACAACGATGGTGCAGGCAAGAGAGTATCTATACTAAAAATTACTCGTATGAGTAGATTATCAGCTCAAAGGTAAGTTGCGCGTAAAGCGTAATGTACTGAAAATTTGGTATAGAAACAGACGCTACACAGCCATCAGAAAGTAGTGACAATTAGTTTCAAATTATAACGTAGATAACTGCTATAATTTAAATCTATGAAAGTAACGGCTTTAACACTACTTTCCTAATTGCTAGTTACTGATGCTTGTTGAAAATAATCATCAATGATACAAGTAGTTACTTAATTATTTACAATAATAATGTATTCACGATAAAGTGGAATCACTTGACAACAATTAGGGTTTATTTAGATACGTTTTATAAAGATAGCTTATTATTGTATCTACCTTCAGCCATTATAATTAAATCAACACTTAAAATAATTGGCGCTCAAAACATAACTATATAATATTTAGGAGAGATTTCATGTCAAAAGGACAAACTTTACAAGATCCGTTCTTGAATTCGCTGCGCAAAGATCGCATTCCTGTTTCTATTTTTTTGGTCAACGGCATCAAACTGCAAGGCCAAATTGAGTCATTTGATCAATATGTTGTTTTGCTTAAGAATACTGTGAGTCAAATGGTATACAAACATGCCATCTCAACCGTAGTGCCAGCTCGAAATCCTCGTAGTAGCACGACGACTGGCACTAGCACCCAACAACCTCAAAGCGCAGCGCCAACGGCCTATCAAGGTGGCGGTTTCGAGCGTGGCAGTAACCCTGCTAGCACGGGTGGTTTTGAAGAGCGTGGTTTTGCTTCTAACCGTAGTGGTTTTAATCGTGGCGGATTTAGCCAGGGCCAAGAACGCGGATTTGAACGCGGTAGCTTTGGTCAAGGTCAAGAACGCGGATTTGAGCGTGGTGGATTTGGTCAAGATCGTGGTTTTGAGAATCCAGCAGACAATGCAGGCTTTGAAGATAAGCCAAATGATGGATCTAATGATAACAACGGTTAAATCTTTGAATGCGTCTTCGACGATGCATCGTTAAGATATGACTTATTCGATTAAGACCTGCTGCTATAGTGGGTTTTTTTTGTATAAATAAACACACAATAATGATTCAATAGGTAGATCATGATGGCTATCGATAGGTTTTGCCTGATGTTATCAACTACCTAATGCTATTAGTAGCCTAATGTTATTAATATTAGTCATAGTATAGTAAAATACCTGATTGATTCATTATAAAAATAGAGCGTTTTCATGGATAACACCCAAGCCAATTTGACCCATAAGCAGTTTATCAATAGAGCTATCGAGGCGATTAATACCGAAATATCTGCGCTAACATTGTTGACAGAACAGATAGATGATAGATTCGCACAAGCTTGCGATACTATCTTGGCCTGTCAGGGTCGAGTGGTAGTGACCGGTATGGGTAAGTCAGGACTGATTGGCCGTAAAATCGCGGCAACATTTGCCTCTACTGGTACACCATCATTCTTTATGCATCCTGGTGAAGCCGGGCATGGTGACTTGGGTATGTTGGTAAAAGGTGATGTGCTACTTGCTATCTCCAACTCGGGTGAGTCTGATGAAATCAAGATGCTACTGCCTGTTGTTAAGCGTCTAAATATTCCATTGATTAGCATTAGCCGTGACAAGCGTGGCATGCTACCTCGTGCCGCTGATATTGTCTTAACACTTGGTCAGTTTCAGGAAGCTTGTCCTCTTAATCTGGCACCTACCTCGAGCACCACGGCCACGTTGGCCCTTGGCGATGCACTGGCAGTTGCTTTGGTACATGCTCGCAATTTTACCTCAGAAGATTTTGCATTGTCGCATCCAGCCGGTGCATTAGGTCGTCAGCTGCTAACGCGAGTTGAAGATTTGATGCATACTCAGTCTGAAAGTTTGCCACTTATTCATCAGCAAGCCCCACTGCAAGAAGCTTTATTTACGATGTCTGCTGGGCGCTTGGGTATGACAGTGGTGACTGATGAGAGTGATAAAGTCATTGGTGTGTTTACAGATGGCGATCTGCGCCGTGGCCTAGAAAAAGGCATTGATCTACAAACGCCAATGGGTGAATTGATGGTCAGTAATCCACGCCGTATTAGTAAATCTATGCGTGCCTCAGATGCACTTAGCGTGATGAATGAAAACAGTATCAGTCAGTTGTTAATTATTGATGACGAAGATCGTTTGGAAGCGATTATTACGGTACATGACTTGTTGCAAGCTGGTGTAAAGTAAGTAGACTGGTGATATCGGCTTATCATAATAAAATCTAACAAACGGCTTTAAGCAAGAGGTACATGATGCAGGACTTAATCAAAAAAGCTGGACAAGTAAAATTACTGGTAATGGATGTTGACGGCATCTTATCAAATGGTCAAATCATCTATGATGCCAATGGTATCGAGACCAAAGCATTTTCAGTTCATGATGGCGTTGGTGTTAAGTCTTTAGCGCGTTATGGTATCTTAACGGCTATTATTACTGGTCGTAGCAGTGCTATGGTTGATAAACGTGCCCTCGAGATGGGTGTTGGCTATGTGGTACAAGGACGTGATGATAAGCTCATTGCGCTAAATGAGCTGCTATCAACCCTTGATCCAACACTTAATATTACTGCCGCTGATTGTGCTTATATGGGTGATGATTTACCAGATATTAAAGCGATGCAAACAGTCGGGTTTTCTGCAACAGTCCCTAATGCACATGCGGAAGTAATCAATCGAAGCGATATGGTCACGACTCGTGCAGGTGGCACTGGCGCTGTACGTGAAATATGTGATCTCATCTTAAAAGGTCATGGACACTATCAAGACTTCATTGCGCACTATACACTTGATGAAGTAAAAACTCAGGATGATTTGTCGTGAATACTCGTGTTTTAGTAATTATTGCATTAATTATTGCTGGTATTGCAGGCTGGTTTTTTCAGCAGCAGGGTGATGTTGCGCCACCAGTTAGTATGGCGCCCACTGATGTCGATTATGAGGCAACAGAAATTAAGGCGGTACAGACTAACGATGAAGGTGAGACTGAGTATGAGCTGACGGCTGAGTCCTTGACGCATAATCCAGAGACCAATCTGGACGAAATGTCAGGTATTACTATGAATTGGGAGCCGTCCGCTGAACAGCGCTATCGTATTGAAGCGGGTACGGCTGCTATCAGTCAAGAGACAGGTGAGCTTAGTCTGTCAGGTGGCTTTTCACTTGTTAGCGAAGGCAATAAAGACGCGTCTGAGGTTGAGCCAATAAAAGTGACAGGTAGTATCCTTAAAGGTAATACTAAGTCAGGCAAAGTATATAGTGACGAGCCTGTTCAGGTCGAGCAAGGGATGAACCGGTTTGAAGCCTCTAGTATGACTGCCAATCTTGAAACAGGTGAGTATGAGTTTGGCCACGTCGCTGTTGCTTTTACCCCTTCTGAACGCCAAGATAAAGCATTGTTCTAATGATAACGGTGCTTATTGCTTATATAAAAAGACAGCAGCTAGCATAAAGTTTGCAAATTCTACTACCCATTATAAAACGAGTGATTTTATGAAATCTAAATTTTTGCCTACTTTGCGCTCAAATTCAAAAGCACATAGCTTGCGTCAACTGCGCAAGTTACCAATGGTCATGCTGCTAGCATTGCCACTTTATAGCCATGCGCTACCATCAGATTCCAATCAAGAAATAAAACTGTTGGCTGATAAAGCGACGTATAGTGAGCGTACAGGCGTGACCAGTTACTCAGGCAATGTCAGTATCACTCAAGGTACATTTAAGATGACAGCGGACAATATCACTGTCAATTTATCGCAGCAGCGTAGTATTAACTCAGCCGTAGCGACCGGACGTCCAGCGACTATGCAGCAGGTAGTGACTCAAGAAAAAGGCTTAGCAAAAGGCCAAGCCAGCAAGATCGATTATAATGCAGTCACTGGCATCATTACTCTAACAGGTAATGCCAAGTTGGTTCAAAATGGTGCAAGTTTTGCTGGTAATGTCATTCGCTATAGCCTAAAAGCAGGTGATGTTGAGGCAACTGCTGGTGGTAATCAACGAGTAGAGTTGGTGTTCCCACCCAGTAATGGCAGCAGCCAAAGTGGCGTACGCTAAGACGTTAAATCGTCTATGTATCAATATACAAACCAGTCTGCACCAGTGCTTAGATTTTTCAACAGTATGAGTAAGTTATGAGTGATAGTAAAAATATAGACTCTTCAGCCACGGGTAATAATACAGTACCTGCTGAGCGATTATCGATGCAAAATCTAGGTAAGCGCTATGGTAAACGTTGGGTCGTAAAAGATGTCTCGTTCTCTGTTGAACAAGGACAAGTCGTTGGGTTGTTAGGACCCAACGGCGCAGGTAAGACGACCAGTTTTTATATGGTGGTGGGTCTGGTTAACATGGATAAAGGCCGTGTGACGTTAGGAAAAATGGACCTATCTAAATATGCAATGCATGAGCGTGCTCGCGCAGGTATTGGCTATTTACCGCAAGAAGCTTCTATTTTCCGTAAATTGTCTATCGAAGATAATATCCTAGCTATTTTGCAAACTCGCAAAGAGTTAAGCAAAAGTGAGCAAAAGCAAGAGCTTGAAAAATTAATCGGTGAATTCCATCTAGAGCATGTACGAAAATCTTTGGGGATGAGTGTGTCAGGTGGTGAGCGTCGTCGCTGTGAGATTGCACGTGCATTAGCAGCTGACCCAAAATTCATATTATTAGATGAGCCTTTTGCAGGCGTTGATCCTATCTCTGTAGGTGATATTAAAGACGTCATTCTGTCCCTAAAAAATCGTGGTATTGGCGTTTTAATTACGGATCATAATGTACGCGATACATTGGCTATTTGTGAAAAGGCTTATATCGTTTCAGAAGGTGCTATCATTGCGGAAGGTACTTCGGCTGAAGTCTTAGACAATGAGCTGGTAAAATCCGTCTACTTAGGTAAAGACTTTCAGGTATAAACCAACGTCTTTTCGCATATATCACGCTAATATTTAGGCTGGCTGCTAGAATCAAAAGGTTTGATTACTTTTTTCAGCCAGCTACTGCTATCGCTAATTTTCTTATTTCTAGAACATCATTCTATAGTTGAATTTATATGGATTTGACTATATTTGATGCCATCACCTCTATCGCGCATAGTCCGTCATGATTACAGCTGATTGGTCTCTAAGTCATTCTTAAACTAATACTTATATGTAAACTAGACTAGCACTCATACAAGTGTCACGATATTTTCCCAGTTATTTTTGATTGAACACCTGAATAAGGCTCATAAATTATGGCAAAAAATAAGAGCAGTTATGTCTGTCAGCATTGCGGTGCGCATTTTGGTAAGTGGGCAGGTCAGTGTACCGATTGTGGCGAATGGAATAGCTTGGTCGAAGCGCCTAATGTCAGCATGCCACATCATAATAAAAACACAGCCAAACCTAATGCCAGTCGTGCCGTCTCTCGTAGTACTGGTGCACCTGCGGGTAATTATTCAGGTACCCATAGCGCGGTTATGCCGCTTAATGCAGTCAGTGTAACGTTAGACACGCGCCTACCAACGGGCATTGGTGAGTTTGATCGAGTGCTAGGTGGTGGATTGGTCGCTGGTTCTGTAGTACTGATAGGCGGTGACCCTGGTATTGGTAAGTCGACTATTCTGTTGCAAACGGCGACTAATATGGCACGTGCTGATTCACTGGCAGGTAGTGCACTGTATGTGACAGGTGAAGAGTCACTTGCACAAGTAGCCATGCGTGCCAAACGTTTGGATTTGCCTGCAGATAGGCTGCGCGTACTCGCTGAAACCAATGTGGAGACAATTTGTGCGGCTTTGACACAAGAGCAGCCTGCGATTGCTATTATTGACTCTATTCAGACGATTTATACAGATGCGATCAACTCTGCACCGGGCGGTGTCAGTCAGATTCGAGAGTCTGCGGCGATTTTGACCCGCTATGCTAAGCAAACGGGCACCGCACTATTCTTAGTGGGTCATGTGACGAAAGAGGGCACGCTAGCAGGACCTCGTGTACTCGAGCATATGGTAGATACAGTGTTGTACTTCGAAGGTCAGTCAGACTCCAAGTTTCGCATGATTCGTGCCGTTAAAAACCGTTTTGGTGCAGTGAATGAGTTGGGTATTTTTGGTATGACTGACATGGGTCTCAAAGAAGTCGCCAATCCATCAGCGATATTTTTGAGTCGTTATGATAAACCTGTGGCTGGTTCTGTTGTCATGGTCAGTCGCGAAGGCACAAGACCTCTATTGGTAGAAGTACAGGCCTTAGTTGATGATTCACAAGGTTCACCTAGACGGATGGCATTGGGGTTGGACTTTCAGCGTCTGTCTATGTTGTTAGCTGTCATGCACCGTCATGGTGGTATTCATACCAGTGGGCAAGATGTCTATGTCAATGTGGTCGGTGGTGTCAAAGTCATAGAGACAGGATCTGATTTAGCAGTGTTATTGGCCTGTGCCTCAAGCATTAAGGAACGGGCATTGCCATCGTCATTAGCGGTCTTTGGTGAAGTAGGACTCTCTGGTGAAATTCGCCCTGTACCTAATGGGCAAGAGCGTCTCAAAGAAGCGATGAAGCATGGATTCAAGCATGCCATCATTCCAAAGGCCAATGCGCCTGCTAAGAATGCACCTCAGTTTAAAGGTATTAATGTCATTGCTGTAGAGCGGCTTGATGATGCGATTGAGAGCGCATTTGAATTGTAAGGTCTTATGTCTTTGATTCTGATATAGTCAATTTAAGCTAAATAAAAAAGCGCCTAACTCATCATGGTTAGGCGCTTTTTATTGTTTGATATAGCTATTAGATAGATAAAGGTTGCGGCAGGACGATTGTGATAAAACTATTGCGGCAGAACTATGGTCCTGAAACACGCTCAATAGAAACGTTACCAACCCCTTTGTTCGTAATACCTAGGCGTTTAGCAGCGCCATAAGATAGATCTAATACACGGTTACCATGGAATGGACCACGGTCATTCACTTTTACCACGACGCTTTTACCGTTTGTCTTATTGGTAACTTTAACATAACAGTTCAATGGCAATGAGCGATGTGCCGCCGTCAATGCGTTCATGTCAAAGGTTTCGCCACTGGCTGTTTTACGGCCATGGAACTTACGACCATACCAAGACGCTAGGCCAGTCTGCTTAAATTTGCTGACTGAATTAGAGGCAACGGCTGTCAGACGCTCTAGTACATCTTCATCGTTGCTTACTTGGGTTGAGTCATTAGCCAACAGTGAACTGCTAAGTGCTAAAGAAGTAGGTTGACGTGCTGACTTAACCAAACTTGATGCACCATCATGTTGACGGCTAAGCTCACCAAGCACACGATCGATATGGGAGGCGTTATCTTGTGAAATCATCGCAAGGGAGGTTTTGGAGTCTACAGCATTGGCATTAGTAACGGCTGCAGAGCCAGCAAACAATACTGCTGATACGGTAAGTAAACCAGATAAACGCTTATTCATAGATACCTCTATAACATGTACATTAAAACCTAACTCTAATCATGTTAGATAAAGTGTCACAGTATCCGTTCGAATTAACTGTGTCATACACTCTGAAGCCGCATTATCAATCTAGTTTTTATATAATGATTGATACCAGATAGGACTTTTATAGATTTTAATATAGGGTAATTTTTCATCATCATAAGTCGGTTACAGTCACTTAACTGAAAGTACTTATGACACGCTCAAATGATAGTCAACGATATTCATAAAGCACATTACTTAAATAGGAAAGTTAAGTACTAAACCTATTACCTAATAAATGACTTTACGTATAACTTTGTGGCTAAACCGTTAATTAAGTAGTGTATTTGAAAGCTCAAAATCTACGAGCTGCTTACTATACGGCTAGGCTACAACTAGAATATAATTGAATGAAAACTTTTTTAGTAGCTCTGTACGGGTTATGTATCAAAGTACATTTGAACGAGGTTAACGCAATTATTTGTAAAAAACAAGGATTAAAATCTATCAGTACTATTTATGGAGGTATATTTCTCGAGAAAGGAATTAAAGATAAAATTGGTGTTTATGTGATATATATCAACTATTTATAAGTGTTTTTTATAGCGTGTATGAGTGATTTTTTGACGGCCATTATATTTTTTATTGAAATAGTCAGATACTAAAAATCATTAGTTAGGTTTAATATTTGATTGTTTAATATTCATGCTCAGTTGTTTTTAAATTCACTGCTGTCTAAATCCACTACTTTAATCCGTTAATTTAATGATTAAAAGATTTGATAGGAGGAGTGCTATTCTATTTTACTCCTCCCAGTTATCTTTAAGTGTTTTTTGACAAATCAGCGTTAACCTGATTTATGGGTGTGAATAGACATTAGCAGCCCAAAGCCTGCCATTAGCGTTACGATAGCAGTACCACCATAGCTGATAAAAGGTAGAGGGACACCAACCACAGGTAAAATACCACCAACCATACCGACATTGACGAATACATAAACAAAGAAGGACATGGCAATAGCACCTGCTAACAATCTGCTATAGGCATCAGGGTGGGTAAAGGCAATGTACAAGGCGCGCATGAGGATACAAGAGTAAATAAACATCAATAGCAACACACCTAGCAAGCCAAACTCTTCAGAAAAAGCGGCAATAATAAAATCCGTATGACCCTCTGGTAAGAAGTGCAGGTGCGACTGCGTACCTTCTAAGTAGCCTTTTCCTGTAAGGCCACCAGACCCAATAGCGGTTTTGGATTGAATGATATTCCAACCAGCCCCTTGAACATCGGCTTCAGGATTTAGCAATGTCATGACGCGTGTTCGCTGATAGTCGTGTAATAGAAAGTTCCAAGCGAAGGCGATAAGAGGTACTGCTAGAATGGCTGCTGCTGAAATCAGTCGCCAAGATAGCCCTGCTAAGAACAACACAAAAATACCGCTGGCTGCTACCAATATCGAGGTGCCAAGGTCAGGCTCTTTGGCAATCAATAACACAGGTACTATGATTAATCCCAACGTGATAGCGATACTAGAAGCGGACGGTGGCAGCTCACGTTTGGACAGAAACCAAGCACACATCATCGGCATGCCCAGCCTCATAAATTCTGATGGCTGAACACTACCAAACCCAGGTAGGTTAATCCAGCGCTGAGCACCCATACGTACTTCACCGATGATATCAACTAGCACCAACAGTATGAGCCCAAGCACATAAAATATGGGCGTAAAGGTACGATAAATACTAGGAGGTATCTGCGCCATAATAACCATAACCGTAAACGCCACACCATAGCTGATCATCTGGCGTATGACCATATTAACGTCTTGGGCTGCAGCACTGTATAAAATCGTCAAACCAATGCAGCAAACCGTTAATAAAAGCAGGGTTAGCCATGGGTCGATATGAATACGCTGCCATAGCGTTGGTGCATGACCTTGGCCGAAGTGATGGCTCTGACGTGAAAAACGATATTGCGGATTAGAAGACATAGGCAAAGTGAGTCTGGCAATTGGTGTAAAAGAAAAGTTTTATCTAATGATATAGATTCAGAGAGAACAGGGTGTTATTTACTAGGGCGTGTCTTCAATTCACCCGATAGTCATCTAAATGGGCTAAAAATGGCTAAAAATGGCTAAATCTTGCCAAACATCGTCAAATAGCTGGTTAATATCTCGATATCATCTGCGCTATTTTTCTTGTTTGACGGCAATTTATCTCATTTTTATCACCATTTTTGAAATGAAGACATGCCCTAGTGCAATGTTGCGTAAAAAGTAACACCTAAGCAATAAAGTCACATAATTATAAAAATTATGAGGATAAGTGTTAATTACGAATATCACACCTCTGATTAGAAGCGATAGTTTAGCCTGCTTGCTGAAAATTTGATAGTATCGATAAAACGTTTTTAGCGGTAGTCTCTTGCGATGATCAATATAACAGCCCGAAACTATAGGCATATTCAGCAGCCTATGATTGCATTACTTGTGTGTGCCAGCAGTATTTCTGCCCATGCTGCGCTTACCAGTGATAATAGTGAACGTCGAATACAAGTACGTCAAGGTAGTAATGTCTACATTGAACCTTCCACAAATAACTCAATTCACAGCCCTGGTGTTACGATGCTGAGTGGCGACAATGCTACCAATGGCGATAGCATGCAGGGATTGATTGCTCAAAAACAGCGTGATTTTAATTTGGATGCCCGTCTATCTATCGAAGAAAACAAACGTGTCAATATCAACCGGCGTCCGCCTACTTATGGCACAGAACACAATCATGATGGCCATGAGACAGGAAACAATGATGACAATGACGCTGTCAGTGTTGACTTTAATGTCTGGCTGAATAATAACAGTTACCGTGCCAAACAAGTGGCAGAGTATCAACGCTATCTCAGCTCGCAAGTGGGCGCAAAAAACGTACCACCACTATCACAGTTATTGACTACTGCTCGTAGCTGGAGTAAATGTGGCTATGAGCCTTATCAGTTGCCTCCGCAAGAATTATGGGCAAACATTGTACCGACGTTACGTCTGTATAGTGAGCTCAAGCAGCAGGGCATCTTGCCTGCAAGTAGTGAAATACGTTCGGTATATCGTAGTCCCGGCCTCAATGATTGTGCAGGCGGTGCTGACAGCAGCAAGCACATGAATGCTAGTGCTATGGACATCTGGGTGCCAGAATATGAATATAACCCATGGCAGCGTAGTACAATGCAGGATGGATTGTGTCAATTTTGGCAATATCAGGGAAGCGGGCATAATTTTGGTTTAGGGTTATATGCGACAGGCGCTATTCATTTAGATACTGATGGCTATCGTAAGTGGGGGTTCAACCATGCGAGTAGTGGCTCGCCTTGTCGCTATTAGGATTACTTATCAATGAGTAGAATATCAGCTGTGAGATAGTTCAAAAGTAAAAAATAAACGCATGAGTCATAAATTTCTTTGGTATTAATGAATATGTTGATAAAATATATTCGCATAACTAAAAGTAACACTTATTTGATCTCTTGATTGAGTCGCTAGATAGCTTGTAAAGCTTGCCTGTCAATCTTGGTAATTCCATACTTTTGCAAGAAATTTATTATAAGTAGAATTTATGAAAAAGCAGTACTCAGCAAAAAATAATAATACCTGTAAGCCCGCCAAAAAATTTTTGAAGTTAAATAACAAGCGCATTGTTTTATTTGGTTCAGCCATTTTCTCAATTTTATTTATCAGTGCTTGCAGTCCAGATTCTATTTTTGAAGACAGTATGCCAATGACAGAGGTGACTGCTAACAATGCTGATAAAACCTTACAAGAGGCGCAAGAGATTGAAGACAATATTCGAAACTCTTATGCTCGATTGGCTTCACAACGTTCAGATGTTTGTCCAAAACTGATACAAGAGAATGTGGGTAGTCAGGTTGTTGAGCGTACTGCAGAAGTTATGGTAAATGATTATTGTGATTATTTTCTATATCCACAAGAAGGTCAAAATATTTCTGTTAAAGTTAACAACCGTCAAATCGAAGCATTATTAATAGTCCCTACATTACACAACTTTGCCAATGGTGATTATCAAGTAAGCTCTTACGACAAGCACGTGATTCGACTGGCTTATAATGGGGCAGACTATAAGCCTGAAAATTTTATTTATGACGTTGCCGTAACGATTGCCAATTAAATATGCCCTTAACTGTCTTTATCACTAAAGATAAACGTGAAGAGCGATGCTATTTCTGGCATCGCTCTTGAGCTAAGCAATTACTTTTTAGACTTCTTATCTTTCCAAGGGTCATCCTGACCGACAGTAACAATTAAAAAATCATCAGGCTTTAGCGTGTCACGCATTGTTTGATTGACCTCCGACAGCTTTACTTGGTCAATACGATTGACGTAATTGGTCAGATAATTGTCTTGTAACTGATAGAAATTCATCATACCAAGTAAACCATTAATCCCCGCATTACTCGCAAATCCCATTGGAAAACTATTCTTAAGGCCATCTGTTGTCAGCTGCATCTCGCTACTGGTAATACCCTCATCTAAAGTATCATTGATAACCTCTAAACTGGCATCAATGGCAGCACGAGCTTTATCATTACGGGTTGAAAACCCAATCTGATATGGGCCTTTTGCGAGCATTGGGTTCATAGATCCTGATATGCCGTAGGTGTAACCAAGATTTTGTCTAATTTCAGTCATCAGCCGTGCATTAAAATCTCCCCCAGCCATCACTTCGTTACCGACAGCAAAGTTTGTTTGCTGCTGCTGATCTTTTGTATTGGTAGCGCGTTTGCTGCCTAACTGGCCCATCAGTACGGTAGTTTGGGTGCTCGGAAATGGAATATGAATGTGCTTTGCTTGGCTTAGTGATTTCGGCTCAGGTAACTCCGTTGCCATTTGACCTATTGGTAGCTTGGTAGTGATATCTTCAGCCAGTTTTTTTGCTTGTGCTAGGGTTAGATTTCCTGTCATAGCAAGCGAAGCATTAGCCGCGACTAAATAACGGTTTTTAAAATCTATCAGCTGTTGTTTGCCGATATTAGGGACGCTTTCAAGCGTACCAGCGGATGGATGAGCATAGGGGTGCTCCCCGTATAGCGCCTGATCAAAAGCAATGCTGGCAAGGCTATTGGGATCTTGTTTTTGTTGCTGCAAACCGACCAATAATCGTGCTTTGTTGCGCGCTAAAATATCATCGTCAAAAGCAGGTTCGCTGAGCATCTGAGTCATTAAATCGATGGCAGGCAGTAGATGTTTATCATCAGATAAGCTCCGCAATGAGACGATAAACATGTCTTTATAGGCACTGCTGTCTAGATTGATACCCAATGTTTCAACTGCTTGTGTGAATTTGTTTTCATCCAAGCTTTTAGAGCCTTGAGTCAGCATGGTAGCTGTCATATTAGCAATACCAAAGCCGTCTTTTTGGATACTGCCATCACGTGCGCTACCCGCATTAAAGCGTAAATCGACATCGACAATTGGTAATGTTGTTGTTTGTACAAAGCGTACAGGTACACCCGATTTGGTTTTGAACTGCTGAATCGTCGGTACGTTGACGGTTAAAGATTTGGCATCCTTTAGGCTGGTCAGTTTTGATAGTGCTGCAATGGGTGCGCTCGTATCGACGGCAGCCGCTGAGCCGCGGTATTCTTCAGTAGCCGCTGAGTCCGCTTGTGCAGGTATCGTTAATATCGTCATACCGAATAATATGCCCATGCTCAGTTGAGAGAGCTTTTTAGAGGCGGTGTTTGATCGTTGTATTGGCATTCGTGCATGAATTAGAGTTTTTCTTCTTGTCTGCAACAAATCATTATTTTGAGTCATGGTTTTCTTCTTATTAATAGTAACGTCTTTATGATTGGCACAGTCACCACACCATTATTTCTTTGTATTGGCTTGGTCTTTAGGCGGGATGACATGCATGACCGTTAAATTGTCTTTTACTAAATATTTTTTACTGGCGGTTTGTATATCAGCGATCGAGATGCCATCAAGTTTGGCTGGTAGCTCGGCAAGCAGTCTGTCATCCAGTCCAATGGACTGTAATGAGCCAATCATACGTGCCTGACCTTCCATGCTGTCTTGTGCGTAGACAAGCCCTGTCACTGTGTTGGTTTTGGCACGACTGATTTCGTCGGCAGCAATTGGATCGGTTTTTAGCTTCTCTATCTCAGTCATAATGGCTTGCTGTGCTTGTTCTAAGCTCACGCCTTCACGTGGAGTTGCTTGAATTAGGAACAGACCATCGCCGCGATCGAGCAAATCATAAGACGTTCCTACTGTGGTCAGTAGTCCTTGCTCACGTATCAGTCGACTCTCAAGGCGAGCAGACAAGCCACCATCTAATACATCTTGAGCCAGTGAGAGCGCATACGCTTGTTTTTCATTATTTTCACCTGCTGTGACGAGGCTAGGTACGTTATAGCCCATTAATAAAACCGGTACTTGTACGGCTTGCTCGGAGTCGACTTTCTGATAGCCACGGAAGCCTTTTTGGCTGACAGTAGGGCGTTTCGGTAAAGTGCTCGGCGTTAGCTCACCGAAGTATCGTTTGGCCTGAGCCAACACGTCTTGAGGGTCGACATCACCGACGATGACTAAGGTTGCATTGTTTGGCGCGTACCATTTTTGATACCAGTCTTTTAACTCTGGAAGCGTTATTGATTCAAGCTCGCTCATGGGGCCGATGACGGACTCACCTTTTGGACTATCAGGCAGTGCGAGTAAACGAAATGACTCGTATGCTTTTGCCAGTGGATTGTCATCGGTACGTTGACGGCGCTCTTCCATGACAACTTGGTGCTCTTTGACAAACTCTTTTTCATTGAACAGTAGATTTTTCATGCGATCTGCTTCTAGCTCAAGCGCTAGGGGGAATCGGTTGGCAGGGAACAGCTCGTAATAACCCGTATAGTCGTAGCTCGTAAAGGCATTATTGACGCCGCCAAACTTCGCAATTAAGCGCTCATAATCATCACTTGACACGTCAGTAGTGCCTTTAAACATCATATGCTCAAGTAAGTGAGAGATACCACCCTTATTGATTGGCTCATCAGTTGAACCTACTCGATACCAAATCTGAGACATGACCACTGGTGCACGATGGTCTTCTTTTATCACTATTTTCAGACCGTTCTCTAACTGATACTCATGTCGACCGGACATGTCCATGTTTAATGATGATGACTGATTGTCATTGGTCGTTTGGTTTTGACCTGCTCTATCTTGGTTCAATATGCTCGGAGTTACTGGAGTTTGAGCGGTAGACAATGGCTTCGGATCGATAGCATTGGTTTGACAAGCGGCAAGGGTCGTCATCATTGCGATGGAACAAGCAATGCGTAAAGCGGTTTTAGGTAGTGGTAAAGACAATGTCATGATGTGTTCTACTCATATAAAATGATAGCTTGTAAACTGATGATTGATAAATCAAACAATATATTAGGACAGGTTCACTATTCAGCTATGGTATAGACAGACAATGGCTATTGTTTAGACGATTGAACTTTTCAGACGATTTAACGTTAGAAAAGCACTGACAATTTGTGAATGTCTAATAGGCCTTAGTTGTCGTGATAAAGTGCTATAGAGAAGTATGTGCACCAACCATAACAGTAGCGGTTGGCTTGATATCATGTGTGGTGTTACAGCCTGTTGTTGCTAGTGTGGCGGTCGCTATCAGCATTACGGTACTGATACTAATTATTTTCTGTGCATGTTTTTTATAAGTGTTAGATAGTGATGACATAGGTAACTCCTAAAAGGTGATAACCAAAGTGGTTTCTAGGTATAGAATGAAACGCTAGAACAAGGAAGTAAGACTGGTAGAGTAGGTGAAGTTTAACATGTGTAAAGTCAGATTTTTGTGTCCAAACCTTAAGCAAAACTTTCTCGGTCGGTTATATGATCTCTTAAACTTATAAATTTTGACGATAGTCTATGATGGTAAGGGCTGAGCATAACCTGAATTATGCTAAACTAGGGCAAAATTATTTGTCATGTCGATGGTCAAAACATCACGACCGATAAATCCATTTAAAATAAACAAATAACTGATTGTGATAACTTTTAGGGCAAGCTTATGAATAACCCAAATAATAATAGCCGTGTGGTCATTAACCTCGATGGAGATCTTGATGACTTGGATGACGACGATATTACTTTACCCAGTCTATCGGCACAATCCGTACCCATTATCGATGAGACTGTCGATGTTGCAGTATCACAAAAAGACAGCACGATAAATAAAGAAGTGCCAAGTATCAATGCCGTTGCCAATGCAGCAGATAATATTGCTTTGGGCTCACCAATTGATAGTAATACTGCTAATACAGACAAAGCTAATAAAGATGAAGCTGCGACATCTGGTAATACATCTACTGCGCCAATCATGCCATTACAAGATCAATTAGGGGATACACCAGCTGTTAGCGCCGTAACTAATAATGTCAGTAGCAATACAACTAACAGTGCAAATAATAATACGCAAGCGCTGATTCAGACAGCATCAGAGTCAGTAGAGACTCAAGAAAGTAATAAAAAAGGCAGTTGGTTTAATCGTATGAAAACGGGGCTGAGTAAGTCACGTAAAAACCTAGCCGAAGGTATGGTCAGTATCTTGATCGGTGGCAAAGAGATTGATGATGAGCTATTAGAAGAAGTTGAAGATCAACTGCTCGTTGCCGATATCGGGGTAAATGCAACCAATCGTATTATCAAAAGTCTGACTGAGCAGACTGCCCGTGGTGATTTGATTTATGCACATTCATTATATAAAGCATTGCAAAGTGAACTGGTCGATATTTTAACCCCGAAAGTTGCGCCTCTAGTGATTGATAGCACCAAAAAGCCATTTGTCATCTTAGTTGTGGGTGTCAATGGTGTGGGTAAAACGACAACGATTGGTAAGCTTGCTAAGCGCTTACAAGGTGAAGGCAAGTCAGTGATGTTGGCAGCGGGTGATACGTTCCGTGCTGCTGCGACAGAGCAGTTACAGATATGGGGTGAGCGTAATAACATACCAGTAGTGGCGCAAGGTCATGGTTCTGATAGTGCGTCTGTCATCTTTGATGCCATGCAGTCTGCCAAAGCAAAAAACATCGATGTGTTAATCGCGGATACTGCTGGTCGTCTGCAAAACAAAACTCACTTGATGGCCGAACTAGAGAAAGTCGTACGTGTCATGCGTAAAGCCGATCCAAGTGCACCGCATGAAGGCATGATTGTACTTGATGCTGGTACAGGGCAAAATGCGATTAACCAAGTAGAGCTATTCAATAAAATCGTACCATTGACTGGTATTACCATTACCAAATTAGATGGTACGGCAAAAGGTGGCGTAGTCTTTAATATTGCTGAGACAACGGACGTGCCTATTCGCTATATTGGGGTGGGTGAGTCGATTGATGATTTACGTGCCTTTAGTCCAAAACAGTTTGTTGCCGCATTATTTGAGACTGATGATAAAGAATAAAATAGCCATTTTTAACCCATTTAGATGACTATCGATTGAATTGAAGACATGCCCTAGCAAATTATTTTTAAGACAATTGGGAAGTAGAAGCCATGATAGTTACCACAGCAGCCTTTGGATCACATCGATTAACGCTAATCGCCCGTGTCAATGAGCATGGTCACCCTATGCTCGTTGAGGCCAATTGGTTGCTGGCAGGTAACTCTTGGCAGCACTCAAAATCTATTCCCAAACTCAAAAAGCATTATAAACTTACAGAGCAAGACTTTACCTTTATAGATAATAATAGCCTAAGCAGTGATGAACCTTCTCAAGCGTTATTGATAAAGGCCATCGCGCAATTAACGGCGTATTTTAAAGGTGAGCTTCAGGCTTTTGATTTGCCGATAGATATGAGCTTGGGCACTAAATTCCAGCAGCAAGTATGGCATGCACTACAAGATATCAATCATGGTGAAACGATCAGCTATGCTACATTGGCAAAGCGTGTTGATAGTCCTAAAGGGTTTCGTGCCGTTGCTAATGCCAATAGCAAAAACCCTTTTAGTATTATCGTGCCTTGTCATCGAGTGATTGCTAGTGATGGTAAGCTTGGCGGTTATACAGGCGGGCTAGATAAAAAAGAATATCTATTAGCGCTTGAAGGAGTCAAATGTAAACCATAAGCGTAAATCTACTTTTTACGAATTGATTGAGCACCAAACCTGTCATGAGGTTTGGTGCTTTTTTATTTGGCGCATTTATTACAGCCAGAGCAGCCTTGTGACTTCTTAAATATGACCTTTGTCCATACATAGTAAATAGAGATGGCAACGATTATAAAGACGATAAAATATTCTAACCATATACTCATTATTAACTCCTTAGAATCCAAAAATTTGGCCCGTTATTCGATAGACTACCCAAGCCATGACATAAGCCAATACAAACAAATAGCCAGTGATGGCCAACGTCTGCTTTAGCGATTTTGTCTCACGGCGGATAACCGTCAGCGTGGCCAAACACATAGGCGCATATACGTAAAATGCTAAAAACGAAAATGCAGTCGCAAGTCTCCACTGGGCATGAATGATTGGAATAAGCGTTTGATTGATAGCTTCATCACCGACACTGCCCACGGCATAGACTGTACCCAAAGCTGCCACCACGACCTCTCTTGCTGCAAGTCCTGGAATTAAAGAAATACACATCTGCCAGGTAAAGCCAATAGGCGCAAAAATAGGCTCAATCAAATGGCCAAGCATACCAGCAAAGCTGTAATCAATAGCGGGTCCAGCGGTGCCAGTAGGGGCTTCTGGAAAGGTAACCAACACCCATAGTACAACAGATAAGGTGAAAATAACGGTACCGGCTTTCATTAGGAACGCACTTACTTTGTCCCAAAGCTCACCCGCTATATGCCTAACATTGGGCATACGATACGTGGGTAGCTCCATTAATAAAGGAAAAGCCGAAGACTCTGACTTTGTGTTATGAAAATGTTTGAACAGCCAAGAGATTAGCGCCGCTGAAAACGTGCCAGCCACATATAGTATAAATAACGTAATACCCTGCAAATTAAATATGCCAAGCACCGCATGATTGGGTATCACAGCGGCAATAATGAGCGCATAGATAGGTAAGCGAGCCGAACAGGTTAGCATGGGTAAAACAGCAATCGCTACCAATCGTTCTGTATGACTAGGAATAGTACGGGTCGACATGACTGCTGGTACGGCGCAAGCAAAACCTGATAGTAGGGGAATAAACGAGCGTCCAGACAGTCCTATCTTAGCCAATAGGTTGTCTAACAAAAAAGCGGCTCGGGGCAGATACCCTGAATCTTCAAGTATTAATAAAAATAGAAACAGTAATGCAATTTGTGGCACAAATACCACGACGCTGCCCACACCAGCCACGATGCCATCGACAATTAGGCTTTGTAATATTCCATCTGGTAACCACTGTGATAACAGAGTTCCCACGCTACCTACTAGCCACTCAATGCTGTCCATCAGCGGTGTGGCCCATGCATATACTGCTTGAAATATAACAAACAAAATCATCAATAAGATGACGA
Source organism: Psychrobacter sp. SCQQ22 (assembly GCF_015864605.1). Lineage (NCBI taxonomy): Bacteria > Pseudomonadati > Pseudomonadota > Gammaproteobacteria > Moraxellales > Moraxellaceae > Psychrobacter > Psychrobacter sp. SCQQ22. The sequence continues at coordinate 87,960 of NZ_JADYWZ010000005.1, read as the reverse complement.
CACCTATCACGGGGTGAAGTGTCAATTGGTCTAAGCGTTCATGCCATTTGGGCAAACGCTGTACGGCCGTCACGGCTCGGCTGAGAATATCGTCAGCCTGTTGGTACATCGTATGGGTGTCAGTATCAGTTTCAAAAAAATGTATGGGCTGCTCGCTATCACCAATATAATCAATCAGTTCATCGGCTAAAGTGAGTAATTTCGCACAACCTTTACGTTTAATGGCGACTGTTTGTACGAAAGGAACACCTAGCTCATCTGATAGTATCGACTCATCGACGACCAAACCACGGCTCTGCGCCACATCACTTAGGTTGAGCGCCACGATGATGGGTAAGCCTAAGTTTTTTAGCTCTAGCAACATACGTAATGACATACGTAGATTGGTTGCATCAGCCACAAATATAATCCCATCAGGGACAGATTCGCCAGGCATCTGCCCAAACAGTACTTTACGAGTGACTTCTTCATCGAGACTGGCTGTTTTTAAACTATAAGTGCCCGGTAGATCTAAAATATTGACATTAGAGTGCCCAAGTAGGCTAGCACTGCGTTTATCAACTGTGACGCCAGAGTAGTTTGCCACTTTAGCTTTAGAGCCTGTAAGCACATTGAAAGTAGCTGTTTTGCCGCAATTGGGTGCGCCGACCAAAGCCAGTGTGATAGGAGCAGTGCTGGTTTTTATTTGATTGGCTGGTACTGAAAGGGTTGCTGAAGAGGACATAAGCTTAGGAATCGCTGTTAAAAGGGCTGGTATCGTCATTCCACTAAAAAAGCGTTACTGCGTTCACCTCGCTTGACGTATTTAATATACATCTACACTCGGTTGCCTTGCACTACTTTTAAATGGAATCGACTATATGAAAAAAGCGTTTGGATAGAGCACGTGGGCATCCAACAATTAGTGCCTTTTATCATTTGCCTTTATGTGACAGCGCGGCATTGTATTTTTATCAGTTCATCGGCACGTAAGCTAAATTGCGCGCCTGTGCTGAGTTGTACTGCATAAGGTGGCTTACCAAACAATCCTTTGGCTACAATGTGAATCAAAGTATTAGGTAAAAACCCTAAATCTTTTAGTCGTTGACTGATAGCACCATCGATCTCACCAAACCGACTATTGGCGACAATCTCATCAATGATGGCAGGTTGACGCTTATCGAAATTCAGCAATGAACAGACAGGAGATGATGTGGTTTTGTTATCAGAAAAAGTAGACGTATCGGTAGTGGGGCGTTGAGAAGGGAGGATCGTAATACTCATAGAGAGTCCTTAATTATTCGCATTATTGCAAATAATAACTATTACTGTTTTTGTGCGATTATATTCCTCAACTTTCACAAAAACAATATCCATAAGGCAGCTTGTGACAACAAAAAACCAGACAGTAAGAAACTGTCTGGCTCTAAAGTTTAAATGATTAATACTAAAGGTTATTTCTAATATTTAGGTCTCAAAGTTCAGCAACATAGGCCACATTTGAGACTATATTAATCATCCTTCAAGCTGTGCCATTACGTCAGCAGAGAAGTTCACATTGCTATAAACCTCTTGCACATCATCGATATCTTCTAGCATATCAATCATCTTCATGACTTTTTCGGCATCTTCAACATTGTTTATTTCGGCAATGGTTGATGGTGACATGGTTACTTCCGCATTGTCAGAAACAAGACCCGCTGCATTAAGCGCGTCTTGAACCTGACCGAAGCTTTCCCATTCAGTGATGACAAGTAAGCTTTCACCATCATTTTCGATATCGAGTGCGCCAGCATCTAGTGCTGCCAGCATGACTTCATCCTCTAAGCTTACATCGTTAAAGGTGATTTCGCCGCGTTTGGTAAACAGATAAGCCACTGAACCTGTAGTGCCAAGATTACCATCGTTCTTCGTAAAAGCATGACGTACTTCGCTGACCGTACGATTTAGGTTGTCAGTCATGGTCTCGACCAGTACGGCCACACCGCCCACGCCGTAGCCTTCATAGCTGACATCTTCCATGTTTTCATTATCGCCGCCGCCTGTACCACGATCGACCGCACGGTTAATCGTGTCGCGGGTCATGTTGACTGATAGTGCTTTTTCGATCACGGCACGTAAGCGCGGGTTTTTATCAGGGTCGGGGTCACCTTGCTTGGCAGCAGAAACAATTTCACGGATAATCTTGGTAAATACTTTACCTTTTACCGCATCCTGACGAGCTTTGCGGTGTTTGATATTTGCCCACTTTGAATGGCCTGCCATATAACATCCTTAAGTTCTGCGTACTATTTATTGTGCTTAAAAAAAGTGTTTAATAATCATCTTTCATACCAAGTCACGTGTCTTATCAGATAGATAGTCTATCTCTTTTACGTAATAGAGCTACTGACACGTTAACGATTTGTATGTTGTTGAGAGTGCTTTTTTGCTACACTGTGGCAACTTATAGATTGTATTCACTGTGATAAGTGAGCAATATTATAAACCAGTTTTGTGTATTTTGACTAACTTGGCCTTATCCATCACATTTTAAGTCATTGGATGCTATCAAGCCATTGATTTTATGAAGTTACTGACTCTATGAAGCAACTCACTGCCGAAGCCATTACACACTTGCGTAACCGTATCCATGTCATTATTGAAGGCACGGACACTCGTTTAGGCAAGCTTTTTGATATTGTATTATTGATTGCAATCTTGGCCAGTGTGGCTGTGGTGATGCTTGATAGCGTGCTATATATGCGCCTGCAGTATGGCACCATATTCTTTTACGCAGAATGGTTTTTTACCATTTTATTTACGATGGAATATGCCTTAAGGTTATTTTCAGCCCCCAATCGCTTACGTTACGTTTTTAGTTTCTTTGGGGTTGTGGATTTGTTGTCCGTATTACCAAGTTACTTAAGCCTAATGTTCGTAGGTGTGCAGTATCTACTCGTCATACGTGTTTTGCGCATTTTACGTATCTTTCGCGTACTCAAGCTCAAAGCTTATATGCAACAAGCGGGTTTTTTGGCCTCGGCACTCAAGACCAGTCAGCAAAAAATCACGGTTTTCTTCTTGTCTCTCGTATTACTAGTCACGATTTTTGGCTCGATTATCTACGTGGTAGAAGGGCCAGAGAACGGTTTTACCAGTATTCCACTGTCTATCTACTGGGCGGTCGTTACGATGACGACGGTCGGCTATGGTGATATGTCACCCAAGACTCCGCTTGGTCAAGCGATTGCGAGTATGGTCATGATTACGGGTTATTCGATCATTGCCGTACCCACAGGTATTTTCACCTCTGAGCTAGCACGTAATATGCGTCCTCAACTCAATCCTGTTACTTGTCCCAACTGTGGTAAGTTCGGTCATGCCATCGCAGCAGAGTTTTGTGATCGCTGTGGACATGCGCTGCACGTTTAGTATGGCCTAGCAGCTTTGATATGAGTTTTCACTTCGTATCATGCTATATATCGATGTACTCACTGATAAGCGGTGATAAGTCAATATCTACGCCCAGATTGACCAAATTCCAATATTGCCCTGATACGGTTCGGTCGAGCATCATGGTCGTCGCAGAAGGCTGAAACTGACCGAAATACTTCAAAGATGTTCGCATTTGTGCAATGGCTTCGTGATGTATTTGACTACTACCAAAATCGAAAGTACCTGTTTGATAAGGTTCAATAGAGAAGGGCTTTAGGCCAATGGATAGCCATTTTTCATAGAATTCACCAGGGATGTTTTTATCATCATCACGGCGAATATCTAATGCCACCAAATCTTGCTCAAGGGCAGTCACATCACTTTTGATCGCATGTTTGGCGAAACGTCGAAACAGTTGAACCTCGTTGTCACTATAACTGCGAATACCGCCGAAATCATAAGCCACAACGCTGCCGTCTTTGCGAAAGGCAAAGTTGCCAGGATGTGGATCACAGTGCATACGGTACAATCCAAACAGCTGGCCTGCAGTAAAATGAAATAGGCGCTTGGCTATTTCTTGTTTGATATCATTATCCCAACTCGCTGCGACGGTTAGCGTTTCTCCCATCTCTTCAGTCAGTGTCAAAATCCGTTTAGATGAGTGGCTACTAATAACTTTCGGAATAATAAGACCTTCGTCCTCTGCATGAAACGCACCAAATACGCGTAAGTTATGCGCTTCTTTGATATAGTCCAACTCATCATGCAAACTTTGGCGAATCTCATGAAACAACTGTTCTTGTAGTTGCTTACTCATATTGAGCACACCAGCGATTTTCAAAGCCATGCGTACTTGTTTAAGATCACTATCACAGTTTTCATCCACATCGGGATATTGAACTTTGACGACGACTCTTTGACCAGAGGGCAATACTGCCTTGTGCACTTGTCCAATAGAGGCAGCGGCAAATGGTGTCTCTTCGAATTCGTTGAATAATTCTCCCACAGGCGCTTTGAGCTCACGTTCTATTTGAGCTTGTATCTGTGCGTATGGCATAGGCGGCGCATCTTTTTGCAGCTTTTCTAGAGCTGTGGCAACCTCAGGTGGGAACACGTCTTTATATTGTGACGCGATTTGCCCCACTTTCATGACGGCGCCTTTCATTTCACCAAGCGTCTCGGCTATTTGAATGCCCACATCTTGCATGAGCTCCGAGCGTGCTTGCAGACGTTTCTCTTCATCGCTTGATAGGTGCTTAAATGAGTTTTTAGCTGCTTTTCCGGCAATACTTGCAGTCATGCCGGCGAGTTTCATAAAGCGCTTTCCAGACGATTTTGCCATTCATATCACCGTATATTGGGTTGTTTATTCAGCCATAATGCTATTATTTTAATCAAAATGTTACCGTTTAACTGAGCCATCTTTAGTACATATAAGCAATTATTATTAGCACTTAAAACCACCACTTCAAAAAACCGATAAATGTTAGTCGCTAAGATTGATAGAGTAGAGGTTGTTGAGCCAATAATCTAGTGCCATTTGATATCCTATCTGTCCCAAACCACAAATCACACCGACTGCGACATCGCTCAAATAAGAATGATGGCGAAAAGGCTCACGTGCATGAACGTTAGATAAGTGTACTTCTATAAATGGCTTTTGTGTGGCCAATAGGGCATCACGTAGAGCAACTGAAGTATGCGTAAATGCAGCAGGGTTGATGATAATAGCATCTACTTGCACTGTTGCATCTGCTAACAATCCATGATGTTGGATGTCATCTACTAACTGACCTTCATGGTTTGATTGTATGCAAATCAATTCGATATCATACTGAGCAGCACGCGCAATCAAACGTTTTTCGATATCAGCAAGCGTCGCATGACCATAAATATCAGGTTCACGCTTACCCAATAAATTTAGATTGACCCCGTTAACCAACAGCAGCTTATGAGTGAGTGTATTGCTGTTGCTCTGACTAGAAGGCTTTGATGCTGCGGTAGATTGTGAAGAGGTCGTCATACTGGTCTCTATAGCGATTAGGTAAAGGGAGTGGTTTATTCTTTATTGTAAGGCATAAGGGTCGTAGAAAAAGAGAATTATGTCACCCAATGGTGCTTATTTGTTTATGATAGCAGCTTGCTAGTAGTGGTTATAAAAAAATTACATGAAAAATCAACCTGAAAGTAAAAAAGCATGCTAAAAGTCTTTATGTTGCTAAAAACCCGTGCTATGATATTTTTTATGCAATAATTATTGCAAGTTTGTTGCTATAGCTAAAGTAAGGCTAATATGAAAGTCCCTTATTGTCTCTATAAGCGTAAAGAATGTTTGTAGAGATAATTGTCTATCATAAAAGCTATATTTTAGTAATAGTGGTTAGTGTAGGACTCTTAAGTTTTTTGATTTCATAATCTTAGATCCCGTTTGTATGCAATGTTGCAAAGGAATTTGGGGCTAAGCGGACTTTTTTAGGAAGTAATATTATGTCAGCTCGTGAGCAAGGTACTGTTAAGTGGTTTAATGACTCAAAAGGTTTTGGTTTCATTCAACGTGATAGCGGAGAAGATATTTTTGTCCATTTCCGCGCGATTCAAGGTGATGGCTATCGCTCTTTAACAGATGGCGCAAAGGTTGAATTCAGTGTAGTAGAAGGCGAAAAAGGCCTTCAAGCTGAAGAAGTCAGAAAAGTAGACGAGTAATCTATCCGGTCATTAGAGCGGTTTAGCTATAATGTCTGTACAAACTACTGATATACTACTGAGTCAAGCCCGTCTTATCTTACCTATGTTGAGTGAATCTCCGCATATTAGGTCAGAGTAAGTATCGGGCTTGGCTTTTTTATGTCTGCATGACTATCCGCTATCTATAGATTTGATATGGCAATGATTATTGGTGACGCTATATAGTATTATAACGTTTGATAATGCGTTTGCTTACGATGAACAACATACAAGTGATTAATACAAAAAGGATATTTTTTTGAGTAATTTTACGACATTTACTGATTTGCCGCTTTCAGCACCGACATTACGTGCTGTCAGTGATTTAGGGTTTACTGCATTGACGCCTATCCAAGCACAAATACTACCACATACGTTGGCAAATCAAGACGCTATTGGACAGGCTCAAACAGGTACTGGTAAGACGGCAACTTTCCTATTAACGATCATGGAGGCATTGCTTAAGCGTCCTTTTACCAATGATGAAGAGCGCTATTTAGGTGAGCCGCGTGCAGTTGTAATGGCACCCACCCGTGAGCTTGCCCAGCAAATATTTGATGATTGTATCGCTTTGACCAAATATACGGCGCTACATAGCGTGTGTATCATGGGTGGTACTAATTATGAAACCCAGCAGCATGAGCTTGAGCGTCAATATGTCGATATTTTGGTCGCGACGCCTGGACGTTTGATTGACCTTGCGAATAAAGGCATGGTCTATTTAGATCGCGTTGAAGTACTGGTGTTGGATGAAGCAGATCGCATGTTGGATATGGGATTTATTCCTGATATTAAGCGTCTGGTAGGCCGGATGCCAGCCAATACAGACCGTCAGAGCTTACTATTCTCTGCCACCTTTAACCAAGATGTCATGAATTTGGCTTATCGCTGGTTGCATGAGCCGCAGTTTGTTGAAATTGAGCCTGAGCACAAAACCAGTGAGTTGGTCGATCAGCACTTTTACTTATTGACAGAAGATCAGAAACTAGAAGCCTTGCAGCGTATTATTAGTGATCCTGCAGTGGACAAAGTCATTGTATTTGCCAACCGTAAAGACCAAGTTAAGCGTTTATATCATAAGCTGCGTGCAGACCACAAAATCGTGATGCTGTCAGGTGATGTTATTCAGCAAAAACGTGAAAAATATCTACAGCGCTTTAAAGATGGCCATGCTTCTATCTTGGTCGCAACAGATGTCGCAGGACGTGGTATCCATGTCGACGATATCAGTCATGTGGTTAACTATACCTTGCCTGATCAGCCAGACGATTACGTGCATCGTATCGGTCGTACAGGACGTGCTGGGCAAACCGGTATCAGCATTAGCTTCGTGAGTGAAGATGACGCGTTTAATGTACCCGCCTTAGAAAAGCATTTGGATACTAAGTTTTCGCTTGAGCAATGGCAAGAGTAGTACTTTTAAAGCTGCTAGTTTTTCTATGTAGTCAATCCTCTATAAAAGAGTGACAGCGTTAACCTTGCTGGAAGTATTACATATACATCTGCACTCGGTTGCCTTGACTTTCTTTTAAACTGAATTAACTATAGTGTGCAGCGAATAAAATGATAAAAGCCCTTAACATTCATACTGATGTTAAGGGCTTTTTTATACGTCAAGCTTTGATAGCACGCAATGTTACATTTTAATAATATAGTCAAAGAACTCTAAAATGGGTACAAGGCAGCCTCCTTAGATGTACAAGTAGTACATCTAAGGAGGATAACGCCGTAGCGGTTTAGTAATTCACTGACTATATCTGTGGTCGATGACTCTATTGAGCATGTTCCATCGTTTCAGAGTGCTCATTATGATTCATGTCCATTGACGCATCACTCATATCATGCATACTATGATCCATGCCTTGGTGAGATGTGCTGTCATCCGCTGGCATCATATGGTGATTGCTGTGACCCATGTCTGCGTCCATAGGCATGTCCATCATTTCTGAGTCACTCATTTGCATATGATCGCCATGCATATTAGACATATCATGCCCACCATGCATACTTGACATGACCATCGGCACGACCGCGACGGCCAAACCTGATATGACCATGATAGCGCCATTTAGCTGTCTTAGGCGAAAGCGTCCAATTTTGTCACGTAACCAGCCAACTGTTTCGTGTGTGGCGACCAACATCGGTATTGTCCCTAAGCCAAAGACAAACATGAGTGCCGCACCATTCAATGGATTATGAGCAACTACGGCAATAAGTAAGGCACCATAAACCAACCCACAAGGCAAGAAACCCCAAAGCAAGCCAGCAGTTAGTGCACGTGGAAACGTGTTGAGCGGGAATACTTTTTGACGCAGCGGGCTTAGATACTGCCAAAAACGCATACCAAAACGTTCAAGTTTGTTCAAAAATGGTGCGCCAAGCATGGTGATACCAACAAACACCAGTACTAAGCCTAATAAAATACGTGGCATACTATTGCCCATCATTAATGGCGCTAGTACAGTGGTTCCAATCAATCCTGCGATTAAGCCCAATAATGCATAACTGCTCAAACGGCCTAGATGATATGTGGCGACAAGCGCGCGGCGTTTAGCAGGACTGGCATCTTTCATCGATAGGCCAAACGCTGTCACAAGACCACCACACATACCCAAACAATGTGGTGAACCAAAAAATCCCATTAGTAATGCCGCAACGAGCAAAGCTGTGGTCATGGGGTGATTCTCCTAAAAACAGTGAAAGATTGAATCTACTTAAATAGATGGTATTGACGAAACATAATCGTGAGTCACGTATAGTCAAGATATGGTCAATTCTATATTGATTAGACAAGGTGCTAGGCTTGTTCAGTCTATTATATGTAACACTTGAATTTGTCTTATTTGCCTCTAAATGATCTCGAACCGACTATCTCTCGAAGCTATATTTTTGGATTGCTATCAATATTAGAAGGGTTGACGGAATCTGTGTCAGTAGCGTTTTTTTTATCACCAGCTGTATCAGTTGCAGCACTACCATTTGCTTGCTTAGTAGATGTAGCATTCTCATGAGCTTGCATGGTTTGTCTGCGCTCTTGACGATCATCTAATATAATGCGCTGTGATGCATTGTCTAAGTCTTCAAATTGGTTTGATTTTACCGCATAACGTACTGCCCAAATGGCAACCACAAATAACATGAGACTTAACGGAATTAATAAAAATATACTGAGCATGGAGAGTCTCTTAGATAGCAATTTCTGGTGGCATTATACACCTATTATTAATGTGGTGATTGCCTGTGAACATAAAAGTGAAATAGCTGCTAGCTATGCTCATCATTAAATAAAATCCAGTTCAAATGCTAATTCAGTTCTATTCTGTAGGTGACTTTGCCGCATTGCCTCTAGGCGTTAATAGCTGCTGTGAAGTTACGTCTTTAGCATGACGACAATCCATCTGCGGACGTATTACATCACGCAAATAAGCGGCAACTTCATAAACGGCGCGCCGTGAATGAGTTAGATTCTGTGCAGGTTTTTCCCAGTCTCGACCAACTGGCAGAGGAGCGCTGAGAGGTGTGGTATTGATACCATTTAGCGCAAACTGTCTACGGGCGCGTGCCATATGGTAGCTATCAGTGATGAGGTAGACGTGACGTAGTGGTATACGCTTTGCGGTAAAGCGTGCATTTTCGCAAGTATTCATACTGGCGTTTTCGCTTATCAGTCCATCAATATCATGCTCGATGAGCCATTGACCGAGCCAAGGCGCTTCAGCACCACTGAGCACAATAGGTAAGGGCAGGTCGTGATAAGCGCCCGCAGCAGTACGAGCACGATTGAGACTATAGCTGTTTAAAATAATTTGATTGTTCTGGTCGTTGGTCAGTCCTCCGCCTAATACTACATAGGCCGTCGGTGGAGAGCTCACCGCTCCAGAAGGTATCTTTGGCAAGGGAAGTAGCGTAAATAGATAAACAATCGATTGCGAGAATAAGGGGGTGAATAAACTAATGAGGACTAAAATAACAGTTGTGGAGCCAAGCAAAAAGGTAATATTGATAATACGAAAAAGCGTTATCATACGTTCAGCTGAACGCAAGTAATAATGCCATAATCGCTTAGATAACAGCCGCTTAGACCGTGACTTTTTAGGCCACATGCTCATCATGCCCAATCGAGCTGTCAGTATTTACCCAAACCGGCTCACGTGATAACTGAATCGCAAATTTCTCATAGATCGCATCAGTGATATAACGCTGTGCTATCGCGACATCTTCTTGGGTTGCCTGATAAGGGGCATGGTTGGTGAGTACCAGTGCTTGCTGCTGATGGGTGACAATGGGTGCAATACCACCACCTTTTAACCCTGCCTGTTCAATGAGCCAACCGGCTGCAACTTTTATTTTATCATCAGGCATTGGATAACCAACGATAGCTGGATAAGAGGCTTGTAACACAATGAACTGCTCTTGGGGAATAATCGGATTCTGAAAAAAACTGCCACAGTTAGCCAGATGTTTGGGATCCGGAAGTTTCTGTTGGCGAATATCTATAATAGCGTGCATCACATCAGCAGGAGTAGCCTTGTTTCGGTCTTGCTGTTCAGCATAGCGTTGTGCGACTGTCTGTACATCACCGTAACTGGCTAACACTTTGCTTATATCTGTGTGTAATCTGAACCCCACACGGCTGATTAGCCATGTATTGGGAGTCCGTTTAAAGATACTGTCGCGATAGCCGAACTCACAGTCTGCGATTGATAGCTGATGCCACGTCTGCGTGGGGATGTGGTAAGCACGGACATACTGTAAGTGGTCTTCTAGCTGGACACCGTAAGCGCCAATATTTTGTATCGGTGCAGCGCCAGTGAGGCCAGGTATTAGCGCAAGATTTTCTAACCCGTACCAACCTTGACTGACCGTATGGACAACCAAATCATGCCAGTTTTCGCCTGCCATCACTTCAATATCGACGTAACGATCCGTCTGGGCGGTCAAGCTTATGCCGCGCATTTTCGGCTGTAACACGATTGCATTTAGTTGTGTTGGCAGTAATACGTTGCTACCACCAGACAGCACAAACAATGGCTTTTGTTGCTCTGTGTTTTTTGCATAGTCTGCCATAAAGGTGTCAAGTTGAGCCTCATCTGTCAACGTCACAAAATAGTCAGCGATACAGGTCAGTGCCATAGTATTGCTGTGTGACAGATCAACGGACTCGCTAGGCAATAATTTTGCTGCTGAAACCGTTGTCGTGGCAAGTTGAGCACTAGAATTAAGGCATGAAGCTGAGGTCATAACGTAGCTCATATGGCAAATAGATAAAAAATTACATAGTAATCATTATAAAGGATGCGAGACACAAAATGCGTGTAAATCTAGCTTTTATCGCTAGCAAGCTTTCCAGCTTTCAATCCAAGCTTGTGCGCTTGATTCTATACGTTCAATGACTTCTTCAAAGTCATCGGCCCCACCCTTATAAGGGTCAGGCACATCATCACCGCCATACGTTGGGTCTTCTTCACTGAATAATGCCAGCTTGGCCATACTGTTTTCAGTATCTGCTAGATTGTTTTTGAGCGCTTGCAAGTCGGCTAAGTTCTGCGCATCCATTGCCAAAATCAAATCAAAATTGCGGAAGTCATCGTTATTTATTTGGCGTGCGATGAGTTTATTGATTTTATAACCATGTGCTTTGGCATGACGCTGTGCTCGTTCATCGGGTTTATGACCGATATGCCAATCCCCTGTGCCTGCAGAGTCCACTTTTATTGATAATCCAGCAATCGCTGCTTGCTGACGAAACACTTCTTCAGCAGTTGGTGAACGGCAAATATTTCCTAAACAAACCAATAATACAGACGATGGCGTACAGGTTTTCATCAGCATAATATGACCTTGTATAACAAAAAAAACATGCCATAAGAGACCAGCATTATTAGTGCGGCTTTTATCAGCATGCAATTGATTGAATCGGCTGTCAGCGTAACGGTTAATGCTGTAAATGGCAAGAGTGTAGGCTGAACAATATGGTCATATGACACAATATTGATGGCGATATGGTCTATGATTCAGTGTAATAATGGCGGTATTTTAGTCTTGCTTGCTTTTAAAGCGCTGAATGTCACGACGCTCTTTTTTGTTGGGTTTGTTATCAGGGCGAGCAAGATTGGCAAGCTTGCGTTGCTCTGCATGATAGGCGCGGCGATTTTCGCTCTCGTCAGTTTCTGAATACAATACTTCAGCTGCGCTCGCATTACCGCGTTGAGTGGTTAGCGCTTCCACGATGACTGTTTTTTCAGTCATGGCAGTGGCTGAGCCTTGGCGGATGGTTAATTCATCTCCGACCGCAATCTCTTTGCTGGTTTTTACACGGCTACCAGCGTAGTGAACTCGTCCACCTTCGATGGCTTGTTTGGCAAGTGTGCGTGTTCGATAAAAACGTGCTGCCCAAAGCCACTTATCAAGGCGAATTTTGGCTAAGCCTTGGGTTTTGCTATTTGTATTATTCTGCATAACAGCTACTCTATATGGATGTCTGTATTTATTTAAAATAAGCTAATCTTAATGAGATTAGGGCATACTTTATATTTGCAAATAAGTTTTTGTGATTGATGTGCTGGATAGGGAATATATTATATTTATAGTTTATAGAAATCAGTTACACCATTGTTGTTCACAAGGTATGCCATCATGATTGCCGTCCATTTTTGTATTAGGACAGTGTTGTGTAAAGTAAGTTGCCTCCTCGCACGAAGTCATCTGAGAGCAGTGTTGTCTACCATCACATGAAAAGCTTGACGTTGTTGGTTGTGAATTTATTGTCGGCTTTTAATTTGTGGATGACTCTGCTTCTGAACCTGTATCTATATAAGTAGGTTGTATTTCATCTGAATCAGCAGAGGTTAGCGCAGCACCTACTGGAGGTGTGTTGGATGAATCCGTGATAGAGCTACTCGGTGCTCTCTCAGGTTGAAAAAGTTTATAACCCACAACTACCAAAACCAGTAGTATTAGGATCATTAATATATTTTTCATCATTGCTTCACACTCATTAATAACTGTTAAAAACTAACTGTTGCTACCATCCGCTCGCTATTGTCAGCCTTTTAATGGATTAAAAAACTGACAGAGTAGAGAGTGATTGATACCTGCTTTATTATTTCAAAAACAATTGATAGCCGATATTGTCATTGAGCATCGTACAGTCGTAACCAATATCAAGCAGCGCGTCTTGTAGCTGGCGAGAGTTGCTCTCTGAGGCTTGTAGGCCTACCAGTACGCGACCTTCAGCGGCACCGTGATTGCGATAATGAAACAAGGTAATATTAAAATCGTCACCAAGCTTCTCTAAGAAAGTAAGCAATGCGCCTGGACGTTCTGGGAACACCACACTTAATAACTGCTCGTTTTCGACGTGCGCATGACCACCGATCAAGTGACGGATATGAGATTTAGCAATGTCATCATCGGTTAAATCATGGGCAGTGTAGCCATCAGCAGCCAATTGATTGCTGATAGTTTGACGCTCTTTATCCCCTTCTTTTAAGGCGATACCGACGAATATCGAGGCAGGCTCCATAGAGTCTGGTGATTTTTTGCTATCAGCACGGTAGTTAAATTCAGTGATATTACGTCCATGCAGGCTACGACAGAAGTTTAAGAAAGCGCCCGTTTGCTCAGGGATAGTCACGCCAAAGATGGCTTCTTTTTTCTCACCGATTTCGGTACGCTCAGCGATATAACGCAGACGGTCAAAATTCATATTGGCACCGCAGATAATACCGACACAGTTTTTGCCTTGCAGGTTATTGGCTGCGATATATTTTTTCATGCCTGCAACAGACAAGGCGCCAGCAGGCTCGACGATGCTACGGTTTTCTTCAAAGATATCTTTGACGGCGGCGCAGACTTCATCATTGGTGCAGGTAATCACATCAGATTCGACGATAGGGCCTGAATTATCACTTTTTTGTGTACGGACGACTTCAAAAGGCAGCTCGCCAATTTGAGCAACCGCCACACCATCGACGAATAAGCCAACTTGTTCTAACTTAACGCGCTCACCTGTTTCCAGTGCTGCCTTTAAACAAGCAGATTGTTCAGCCTCTACAGCGATAACTTTGACATGTGGAGCCACTGCGCCTAAAAAGGCCGCGACACCAGAGATGAGACCACCGCCGCCAACCGCAACGAAAACGTAGTCCATGTTGCGCCACTGCTGGGTCAGCTCCAGACCAATAGTGCCTTGTCCAGCAATAACCAATTCATCATCGTAAGGCGGGATAAAGGTTAAGCCTTCGGTCTCAGCACGATTGATTGCATAACGGTTGGCTTCATCGAAGCTGTCGCCATGCAAATCAACATTGCCACCCAGTGCTCTCACGGCATCTACTTTGATGTCAGGCGTGGTGGTCGGCATAACAATGATGTTGTTAAGATCAAGTTTGCGAGCAGAATAGGCCACGCCTTGTGCGTGATTGCCCGCCGATGCGCAAATGACACCGCGCGCTTTTTGCTCATCGTTCAATTGGCTAATACGGTTGTAGGCACCGCGCAATTTAAAGGACTTGACGGGTTGTAAATCTTCGCGTTTAAAACGAATGTCATTAGCAAAACGTTGGGTCAGCTTGGGTGCCGCTTCAAGTGGTGTTTGAATCGCAACGTCATAGACGGTGGCTTGTAAGATGGCTCGTACCCAGTTTGACAGCATAATGATCCCTAATACAGGTTGTATATGAATATAAAAACGAAATAGATTAGCCTATGCCGATTTTGATTATCTTGCAAGACCCTATTGCAGTTTTTGCAATGATTTCAAGTTTTGATGATAGATAAGGTCAGTTTTGTACAAATATTTTATTAAAAAATATTGAATAATTTTAATATGTCTATATTATTGGACATATGGAAATAAATAATGCTATCGCAAGCTTTGCTGCGCTCTCTCAAGATACTCGTTTAAAAGCCTTTAGGTTGCTTGTTAGTCAAGAGCCTGAAGGACTGCCTGCGGGTGAAATTGCCCGTCAATTATCCGTACCACATAACACCATGTCAGCGCATCTATCAGTGCTGGCACGAGCAGGGTGGGTGGTTTCACAACGCCACAGCCGACAGATTATCTATCGTGCTTCGCTATCGCACATGGAAGCTGTCGTTCAGTTTCTATTGCAGGACTGCTGCGCGGGCCATCCAGAATTGTGTGCGTCCCTTATGGACAGTCTAAGTGGATGTGGGGTCGTTAATACTAATGACTCAAACAGCAAGTAAGATAACTCTTAAGACTATATTTGAGATAAAGCTTAAGACAGTATCTAATGCCATTATTGAGCGAATCTGTAAGACAAACATAACGTCAAAATCAATTTTATTGATTATATTCAAATAATATATTCAGAATTCAAACAACATATTCAGACAATAAGTGAAATCACTATGACATCATTAATTTTTCATAATCCCAAATGCGGAACCTCTCGTAATACCTTAGCCATTATGCATGCTTCAGGTGAGCATCCTGAAGTAGTGGAATACTTGAAAACCCCACCAGCCCGTGAATACTTGGTAGAACTATTGGCAAAAATGAATATCGCGCCAAGAGAGCTATTACGAAGCAAAGAGTCCATTAACGATGAATTAGGATTAGACAATCCTGAATTATCTGATGATCAGATCATCGATGCGATGATTGCCCATCCTATTTTAATCAACCGACCTATAGTGCTCACAAATAAAGGCGCCGCGTTATGCCGTCCATCAGAGCGAGTGTTTGAGTTGCTAGAGCATCCAGTGAGTCGTTTTACTAAAGAAGATGGGGAAGTCATTCATCATGGCAAACGCTAACACAGAACAGTCTGGCTTAGACAATGTACCGAATTTAGATGAATTACCTAATATTGCTGCAAGTGAAATTCAAGCGATTGATATTGAAGCGTTGATTGCTCCAAATGATTCGCGCCATCCACCCAAAATATTGGTGCTATATGGCTCTTTGCGTGCCCGCTCATTTTCTAGGCTGGCAAGCGAGGAGGCAAGTCGATTATTGCGTTGGTATGGTTGTGACGTTCGGACATTTGATCCGACGGGCTTGCCACTGCCTGATGCTGCCGATGCAGATCATCCCAAAGTGCAAGAGCTGCGAGAGCTGGCACAGTGGTCAGAGGGTATGCTCTGGGTAAGTCCAGAACGGCATGGCAGCATGACCAGTATCATGAAAGCACAAATCGATTGGATTCCACTATCATTGGGAGGCGTGCGTCCGACCCAAGGTAAAACATTGGCAGTGATGCAAGTCAGTGGCGGTAGTCAAAGCTTCAATACCGTTAATCAGCTACGTATCCTTGGTCGTTGGATGCGCATGATTACTATCCCGAATCAATCGTCTATCCCCAAGGCATTTTTGGAATTTAACGATGACGATCGCATGGATAAGTCACCTTTATATCTGCGTCTTGTTGATGTCTGTGAGGAGTTGGTGAAATTTACTTGGCTGACTCGTGGGCGCTCAGCCTATCTGACCGATCGCTACTCTGAACGGGTAGAAAGCACTGAAGAACTATCCAAGCGCGTCAATCAAAAATCACTCTAATTCACTCTCTCATCATGTATTTTTTAATACGGCTTCTTATAATAATTGAGCTTAGAAAGGTTACTCGATGATCGCATTGACTATATTTATCGTCACGTTAATTTTAGTGATTTGGCAACCTAAAGGACTGGGTATCGGCTGGAGCGCAATGGGTGGTGCATCGATCGCCTTAGTATTTGGCGTGGTACAGTTCTCCGATATTGGAGTTGTGTGGGATATTGTTTGGGATGCGACTTTTACCTTTGTCGCTCTGATTATTATCTCTCTTATCTTAGATAGAGCTGGATTTTTTGGTTGGGCAGCTTTGCATGTGGCTCGATTGGGCAATGGGCAAGGAAGATTACTATTTCCTATGATTGTGATTTTAGGCGCATTCATTTCAGCCTTCTTCGCCAACGATGGAGCAGCATTGCTATTGACCCCGATTGTCATCGCTATCTTGCTGCGTCTTAAGTTCTCACCGCCATCTGCTTTGGCTTTTATCATCGCGACAGGCTTTATTGCTGATACCGCGAGCCTACCGTTAGTGACATCCAATCTAGTTAATATCGTCAGTGCCAATTACTTTGATATTGGCTTTGGACGTTATGCGGCAGTCATGGTGCCAGTCAACATCGTCTCTGTGTTAGCGACACTCGCCGTGTTATGGGTCGTCTATGCGCGGCATATTCCAAAACACTACTCTGTTGCTGAACTGCGTGCGCCAGAGTCCGCGATTGAAGATCCGCTCGTTTTTAAGGCGGCTTTTCCGCTTTTAGCCTTACTACTCGTCGCGTACTTTACGACTGAATCATTGGGCATTGCTATTTCGTTTGTGACAGGCGTCGCTGCGCTGGTGCTAATGGCAATCGCAGGACGGTGGTGGCAAGGTGGACGCGGTGCAGTGGTTTCAGTATCTGATGTTTTGCGAAAGGCTCCTTGGCAAATTGTCTTGTTTTCAATCGGTATGTATTTGGTGGTTTATGGTTTGGGTAATGCAGGCTTGACGGCCTATGGTGCTCAAATTTTAAATTGGCTAGGGCAGCAGGGTACGGTCATCGCAACATTAGGAACGGGATTCCTCTCTGCTATTGTGGCATCTATCATGAATAATATGCCGTCTACCTTAGTTGGTGCACTGGCTATCGATAGTGCGCAAGTACCAGACGCCACTCGTGAGCTCATGATTTATGCCAACGTGATTGGTAATGACTTGGGGCCGAAATTTACGCCTATCGGTAGCCTTGCGACATTATTGTGGCTCCATGTATTGGCAGAAAAAGACTATAAAATCAGTTGGGGACAGTACATGAAAATTGGGCTGATTATTACGCCGCCCGTATTATTGGTCACGCTATTGGCCTTAGTCTTGTGGTTGCCTTATCTGTCTACATTTTAAAGGTTGAGTAAATCTCTTGTGATTAGCGTGGTTATTACGCTGACATCGATCAAACTCATCGGGTATAATAGCGGCGCATTTTACCTCTTTTATAATGATACGTTTATTTTCCAAGGATTTATGATGAGTGATCAGCAAGCACAAAAGCAAGCCGCAGCCAAAGCTGCTCTAAACTATGTCGAAGATGGCATGATACTGGGCGTAGGCACAGGTAGTACAGTTAATTGCTTGATTGAATTATTGCCGACAGTAAAGCTTGCTGGCGCAGTTGCTAGCTCACAGGTCACTGAAGACAAACTTCGTGCCCTTGGTATTGAGATCGTTGATTTAAACTTTGCTGGTACGCTTGATATTTATATCGATGGTGCGGACGAAGTAAATGAGCATTTGCAGCTCATTAAGGGCGGTGGCGGCGCGCTTACTCGTGAGAAAATCGTGGCAGCGGCTTCTAATAAATTTATATGCATGGTTGATGAGAGTAAAAGTGTCGAGATGCTTGGACGTGAGTTTCCAGTACCGATTGAAGTATTACCACAAGCACGCTCTTATGTTGCACGCCAATTGGTGAGTCTAGGCGGTGAGCCAGTTTACCGTGAAGATTTCGTGACCGATTATGGAAACGTGATTTTAGACACCTATGATCTGGATGTGAGCAATCCAATAGAGCTTGAGCAAACGCTAAATAATATCGTAGGTGTGGTATGCAATGGTATATTTGCTGCCAATCAAGCCGATGTATTGTTAAAAGCTGGTAGTAATGGGGTGACAACACTAACTCGTTAAAATTTTTTACTCGTTACAAGACACTCATCCGTTAAAAACGCTATAGTAGCTTGTTATGTAGTAGCAATAAAAAGGCAGACCGCAATCAATGTGGTCTGCCTTTTTTATGTTTATTCTTTGATAAATAACTTATAGCTATATTTTTTAGATTTTGATTTTGTCTTTTAACAAAAATTCCATTAATGCTTTTTGTGCATGCAAGCGGTTCTCTGCTTCATCCCACACCACTGAACGTGGATCATCTAGCATATCATGAGAGATTTCCTCACCACGATGCGCAGGCAAGCAATGCATAAACACGACTTCAGGATCAGCTTTGTCTAGCAGTGATGGTGTTACCTGATAAGGCGCAAAACGACGGGCGCGGGTGTTTTGCTCTGACTCTTGTCCCATGCTTGCCCATACATCGGTGACGATTAGGTTTGAGTCTTTTGCCGCATCTTGTACATTTTCGACGAGGCTGACGCAATGAGAGAAGCGTTCCATCAATTTAGGGTCTGGCTCAAAGCCATAAGGCGCTGCCACACGTAGCTCAAAACCAAACTGATTGGCCGCTTGCATAAATGATGAACACATATTATTGCCATCACCGACCCACGTCACGATTTTGTTTTCGATACTGCCGCGATGCTCATAATAGGTCTGCATATCAGCAAGCAACTGGCAAGGGTGGTACTCATCAGTAAGTGCATTGATAATCGGTACACTTGAGTATTCAGCAAATGTCTCGACATTTTCGTGACCAAAGGTACGAATCATGATGATATCAACCATACTAGAGATTACACGAGCAGAGTCCTCTAGCGGCTCACCACGTCCAAGCTGTGTGTCATTTGGCGACAAGAAGATAGCACTACCACCAAACTGGCCCATACCTGTTTCAAAAGAAATACGCGTGCGGGTTGAGGATTTTTCAAAAATCATACCCAGCGTACGACCAACAAAAGGCTGATATATCTCGCCAGCATGTTGCATCTTACGTAATTCGCTTGCGCGTTTGATAAGGGTTTCTAGTTCTTGTTTGGTTAAATCAGATAGGGTCAAAAAATGGCGCAAACTCATAGTAATCCTAGCAGTCGATCGCAGTCAGTGAAACGTTATCAGTCTTCAATAGCATCGCATCAGTGCGCATACTGGGGTGACAACAAACTTTTAGTATAGCGCAATTACTTCTAATGTAAACGCCCAATTTAGTCTGATTGCTCAGTCACTCCAGTACTCGGCAACTTCACCGTCGTATTATGATTATTAGGCTTGCACACGCTTTGGACGTATGCTCAGGCGGCATAGCAGTTCATAGCTAATGGTACCTGCATGTGCAGCGACCTCATCAACGTGCGGTGCATCGCCCCATAACATTACCTTACTGTCTAAAGCAATGTCTTCTGGCGCAGTACTGACATCAATGACAATCATATCCATTGCCACGCGTCCAATGACCGCGCATCGATAGCTTTGATTATTGCTCGTGTCAATGACAGAGACATAAGCGTCATCGTTGACGACACGAGGGTAGCCATCTCCGTAGCCGATACTGACTAGAGCTGTTCTGGTGTCTTTTTGTGCGATCCAACGACTGCCATAACCAATAGCATGGTCTGCATTGACTGTCTGTAGAGCGATAATTTGCGCGCTAAAATCCATCGCTGGCTGTAAATCTAATTCCTGTGCGCTTTGATCAACGACAGGTGAGCTACCATATAAAATAATACCTGGACGTATCCAATCATAATGATGCTCTGAAAAATTGACGATACCAGCTGAATTACACAATGAACCCTTAATCTCAGCGCTAACAGTCTCTTGTAAAATGTTTAAAACGTCTGAAAAACGCTGTATTTGCATCGCATTTAATGGATGAGTGCTGTTGTCTGCATTGGCAAAATGCGTGGTGAGAATCAGTTGGTATCCAGCAGCATGAAGCTGTTTAGCGGCAGCAATCACACCCTCGGCATCGAAACCTAGGCGATTCATACCTGTATTGTATTTAATCCACACCACTCTAGTAGCACTACTAGCTGGTGGGATATTTTCCAATGCCCATTGCAACTGTGGCTCATGATGAATGACGCAGCTAATATCACTATCAATGGCTTGCTGCCACTCATCAGCGGTAAACGCACCTTCGATCAAACCAATCGTTTTATTCCAACCTAATTGTCGTGCTTCTAGTGCTTCAGTTAAGGTGGCGACTCCAATACCGTCTGCTTGCTGTAATGCTGGCAAAACTGCCGCTATCCCGTGTCCGTAAGCGTTGGATTTCACCATGGCCAGAACTTTAGAGTGTGGCGCCATTTTTTTAACTTGGGTGAGGTTATGAGTAATGGCTTTTGGTTTGATAGTGATAGTACGCATAATTGGCTTCTTTATTAGCAAAGTTATGAAGTGATAAAGCCAATGCTGCATCAATTGGATTGATGTGGCACTGGCTATGGTTACTGAGAGCTGTTTGTATTAAGTGTTTAAGGTTAAGCAAGCATAATCGGTAAAACTATGACTATTCATCATTCTCGAAACTGACATTTTGATAGTATTCTGGCGTCAGATTGATAAAGCGAGTAAATTGTCCTTCAAAGCCCAAACGTATGGTACCGATAGGGCCATTACGCTGTTTACCAATGATAATTTCAGCCACGCCTTTGTGATCTGAGTTCTCATTATAAACCTCATCACGGTAGATGAACATAATCAAATCGGCATCCTGCTCAATCGCACCTGATTCACGCAAATCTGACATAATTGGACGCTTGTTAGGACGGTTCTCTAGACTACGGTTAAGCTGCGATAGCGCAATTACTGGACACTCAAGTTCCCGTGCTAAGGCTTTTAGACTACGAGAAATCTCAGAGATTTCCCCAACACGGTTGCCATCTAGGTTTGGCACTTTCATCAACTGGAGATAATCGACTACGATAGCCCCAAGCTTGCCATCATGATTTTTGGCGATACGGCGACAGCGTGAACGCATCTCAGATGGTGGCAGGGCAGTACTATCATCGATATACAGGTGCTTAGATTGCAAATGCTGAATGGCATTCATCATTTTTGCCCATTCATCTTCATTCATTTGCCCAGAACGCAGATGCGTCTGATTAATCGCGCCCCATGATGATAGCAAGCGCATCACGATAGACTCCGCAGGCATCTCCATCGAAAACACCACGACTGGTAAGTCTTCGTTAAATAAGATGCCTTCTGCCAAGTTCATCGCAAAGGTTGTTTTACCCATCGACGGACGCGCGGCGACGATAATTAAATCGCCTGCCTGCAAACCTTGTGTTTTATTATTCAGCTCAGCGAATGGCGTTTGCAAACCAATCATGCCATCTGGATTGGATTTTAGCTCTTGGATTTTATCAATGACATTGGTCAACACCGAGGTAATGCCGACAGGGCCACGCTGTTCAGCGCGTTTATTATGCTGCTCATTAATACTAAATATCTTGCCTTCGACACTGTCTAAGATGTCACTAACGCTTTGGTCTTTCGGGTTATAAGCCAGTGTCAACATGTCATTGCCAGTGGTAATCAGCTGACGTAGTGTTGATAGTTCACGTACGCGCTGGGCGTAGGCCGTGAGGTTAAATAAGGTGGCAGGGCTTTGGCTCAAAATATCTGCCAAGTAACTGTCACCGCCCGCACCTTTGAGTAGTTTCTGTGCTTCCAACCAGTCATGCACCATGACCGTGTCATAAGGCTCATTGACCGCTGCCAAATGGGCAATCGCATCAAAGATGTATTGATGTCGCCCAGCATAAAAATCGTCTTTGGTAACGATATCGGCAATCTTGTCATACGCTTCTTCGATGCTCATCAAAGAGGCAAGCAACGCCTTTTCAATATCGATATTGTGCGGCGGTGTTTGATTGAGCAAGTCGTCGTTTTTTTCGGTATCTGCCATGAGTGCCTAATGTATCAAGAGTCGGTATGAAAGAGGGTGTAAATAGATATTTAATATAAGTGTTTGATGATTGGCAATAATACAGCAAAGCAAATGCGGTGTACTGCTACGATACAACACAAAATGCAGTCTCACGCTTGCCAGTAAATGCTACAATCAGATGCGAAAGTTTAACACATTATGGGCTTTTTTTAGACGCATACAGTAACTAAATCTGAAGCTATTAGGGTTGATCAGTGAAGAGATGGATTGCGGTTTTTAGATATAAAAACCATTATATTTAACCATAAAAACAATAAAATCAGATGTTTAATTAAGATATGGGGCTATTTTTATGATGCAAAATAAATTACCGTTGTTAATCACGACAGGCGAACCTGCTGGCATTGGTATGGACGTCGTACTGCTACTAGCGTCAGAAAATAAGTTGCAAGACTTTTCGCGGCCAATTTGGGTAACTGCGGATGCAGACGCAATGACAGAGCGTGCCAAAGAGCTTACCACTGCTGGTGTCTTAAAATTTTGCCCATCATGGCAGACGGTAGACGCAAATATAGAGGCAGATGATTTCTTAGAGCAGATGTCAACGAATATGAATCGTAGTGACGATGCTTTTATCCTGCTTCATACATCTTGTGCAGCACCAGTCATCTCTGGGCAAATCAATACTAGCAATTCAGCAATGGTGGCCAAACAATTGGACATTGCGCATAAGCTAGCATTCAATAAAACAGTCGCCGCCATCGTTACCGGCCCATTGCAAAAGTCCGCACTCATTGACGCAGACATTAAGTTATTAGATGGCAATATGTTTAGCGGCCACACTGAGTTTTTTATGCAGCAAAGTGGCTGTGAAAAAGTCGTGATGATGCTCGCCAATCAAGCCATGAAAGTGGCGCTTGTTACGACTCATTTAGCATTAAAAGACATACCGGCAGCTATTACGGCAGAGAATGTGCGCCAAACGGTACAGATTGTCATTGATGATATGCGAGAGAAATTTGGCTTAACGCAGCCCCGTATCTTAGTTTGTGGGCTTAATCCACATGCAGGCGAGGGCGGCCATCTAGGTATGGAAGAGATTGAGGTTATCAATCCGGTGTTGCATGAGTTTATCGAAGCAGGGGTCGATATATCAGAGGCGATGCCAGCGGATACGTTATTTACCCCAAGGCATTTAGCAAACTGTGATGCGGTGATTGCTATGTATCATGACCAAGGCTTACCAGTCCTCAAATCACACGGATTTGGTGATACGGTTAATCTAACCTTAGGATTGCCTTATATTCGCACATCGGTTGATCACGGTACAGCACTTGACTTGGCAGGCCGTGGTGGTGCGAGTGCGACTAGCTTATATCAAGCGTTAAATATGGCCAATGAGATGGCGGATAAATCACTTATTGAAAAACCTCTTGCATAAGTCGGTGCCTTAACAAAATTTTTTACGCAGTATTGGATAAGGTTACCGTCAATAGGTCCTATTTATGAACCATTAAATAGGACCTATTTTAAGTGGTCTATTAATAGGTTTTAAGGGTGAAGTAGCTGGTTACGCTGAGGTATACCTTAAATGGCTTTCAATTTAGCCTCGACAATACTAAAGTCTACTATTAGAGTTTCATCTCTATATAAGGCTTCTATTTTATTGAAAGGAGGTTCTTCATAGTACCAACCATCTTTTTTTATAGTTACGAACTTTTGAAAAATAATGTCATCATCTTTATTCTCAATATAACGTTCTCCCAAAATATCATAAATTTTGTGTTAACTATTAGAGTTCAGAATTATACTGTGAGTAGCTGTTTTCTCAGGGAATAGAACTCGGGAGCTTTCACCGTTACAGTCTACACCGTCTCCATATGCTTCTAAATACATATCAGCACTCATTAACTGTCTTTCTACAATTATCTCCCAATTTGCTTGTAGCCAATCATCTTTAAAGGAGCCTATGGAATCCGTACATATTAACTGCTCAATATGAGGCCAGTACAAACATAATAGATAAACATAGTCTTTTAATGCTTTGTTAATTATCATTTTACTGCGTGCTCCAATACTTTTAGCTTTTTATTAAAGGGTAGTATTCTAAATACCAACCTCTGCTATTAAATCCGTACAAGCAAACTTGGGATATTTTGCATTAGACAGTTTAATAGACCTCTTGCATAAGTCATTGCTAGCCCTTGTGACTCCGTCAGTGGAAGTCAATGAACTGGTACTTTTGCCAGAAGTCTATTCAAAATATTATGAGCAATCTACAGATGATGAATAATCAAACTTTTTCATATTTATAAGATTATTGCCACTCATATAGTTGCGTCTCTCTTTTGATATATCTTTATCATCTAAAAAATCTTCAAATTTAGAATAGCTACTTATCAGAAGATTCTCACCAGTACAGACATCGACATAAAAATAAAATAGTGATGTATTTGTTCGATTTCTGTTGGAGCTCATTGAACCGTAGATTTGTGATCCTTCGACGTACCATGAATCTAAGCCACTAATATAGCCTAGCTTCTGATTGTCAAAAATTAGACGATGCTCACCACCTATAGTTCTTTTTAGTTTTAAGTCATCTAATATTTGTATTGGATACAAGTAATAGATAGCAGTAGATATAACTATAATTAAAGCTAGAACAGACGAAATTACTCTCATTATTTTCATAACTAATTAATTTCCTCAGGGGTTATGACGGTATTTATATTATTTTTTATCATCCCTGTTCCTACAAAATGTAGCGTTGTTAGCCTGATACAGGCTGTCATTGTTCCCATAAGAGACGTTATGACAAATGATGTTGGGTAGAAGACGTCACGGTATCTATTGCGATAAAGTATGGGTAGCTTATCGATAATCATGTTTCAACAATACAGCCTAATTCTGAGCTGTGGTATAATTCATCATTATATAATTGGCATATTGCTGCCATTATCGCCCATTTATCTTTTACACATTAAGACTCTTCTATGTCCAAAACTCCGTTTGATGCTCAATCTATTTCCAACAGCCTACGTGCTGTTAAACACCAACCGCGTAAGCGCTTTGGTCAAAACTTCTTGCATGATGGCAGCGTCATTCGCGAAATCGTTGAAAGCATTCGTCTCGAGCGCGATGACAATCTAATCGAGATTGGGCCGGGAATGGGTGCGTTGACTGAGCCACTATTGGCAGAAGTCGATGCGATGACCGTAGTAGAGTTGGATCGTGATTTGGCAGACAGTTTGCGTATCCGTATTGGTGCCAACAGTCATCCGAATTTTGAGATTATCAAAGATAACGCGATGCATGTGGACTATCGCGAGCTGTATAGTCCTGAGCGCGGCAAGCTACGTGTGGTAGGTAACCTGCCATATAACATCTCTACCCCGATACTTTTTCATTTACTCAGTTATGCCGACGTGATTCAAGACATGCACTTTATGTTGCAAAAGGAAGTGGTTGAGCGTATCACTGCTGATGTTGGTAGCAAAACTTATGGTCGCTTATCCGTTATTATGCAATATCACTGCGGTACAGATTATCTATTGACCGTACCACGCGGTGCTTTTAATCCACCGCCGAAAGTAACCAGTGCTGTATTTCGTTTGACGCCGCATATCACTAAACCAGTCGTGGCAGAAGATGAAGAATATTTTGCGATTGTCGTACGCGAAACCTTTAACCATCGTCGTAAGACACTACGTGCGATTTTTAAGAAATCTACGCTATTGCCAACGTTGAGCGAAGAAGATTTCGCGGCTTGCGCCATCGACCCACAAGCGCGTCCTGAAGTCTTAAGTGTGAAAGATTTTGTCAATTTGAGCAATCAGGCACGCAAAGTAGAAGGTTAGTTTAATCCAACTTAATATTGAACACCTCTCAAAATATTCACATATAATTATTCACCTAAAACTATTTATATAAGAGTACTCACTTAAGAGTGCTCTTATATAAATTTATATCTAAAAAGCATAGAGGTACTATGAGTTTTCGCCACCAGTATGTCATTGGAGACCTGCAGGGTTGCTATGCTGCTTATCTTAAATTACTTGAAACCTTGAATTTTGATCCAGCCCAAGACAAGCTATGGTTTGCCGGTGACTTGGTAGCACGTGGTGAAGACTCATTGAGTACGTTGCGTCATATCAAGGCGCTATGTGAGCAAGGAGCGGCAGCAACAGTCCTTGGTAATCATGATATCAATTTGATTGCTGTCTGGCGCGGCGCAGCGAAGCTCAAAAAGAAAGACAAAACAGCGCCGATTTTTGCCGCTGATGATTGTGATGAGTTGCTTGAGTGGTTACGTCATCAGCCGCTATTGGCTTACCCTGATGAACAGACCGTACTGGTGCATGCTGGTATTCCACCGCATTGGAGTATCGATGAAGCAGCAGGCTATGCACAACAAGTAGAAGCGCAATTACAAAGCAGCTTATGGCAGCTCGATCGCTTATTACCGAATTTGTATAGCAAGTCAGCTGATGATTGGCAGCCAGATATCAATGGCTTTACTAAAATGCGTGCTATCACTAACTATTTTACGCGTATGCGTCTATGTAAACAGGATGGCACGCTTGAGTTTGGTTTTTCATCAGGTTTAGATGAGTTGATGCCTGAGGGCTTCTTGCCATGGTTTGAATGGCAAGTACCACGCTCGCGTAAGATACTATTTGGACATTGGGCTGCACTAAAAGGTGAGGTTGATTTGCCACATGCACGTGCACTCGACGGCGGCTGCGTGTGGGGCAATTGTCTATTGGCTTATCGTCTCAGTGACGGTCATGTAATAACGTCAAGCGAGCAGTGCCCGAGTTTATAACGAGGGCTATAGCTGAGCTTGATATAAGAGGCTAGATAAGCGGTCTGTTTTAAGTAGTCTGTTAATAGGTTTAAAGGGTGAAATAACTGGTTTGATTGGGGGATACCCTAATTAAAAATTCTGATTAATTTTACTAAGTAATTTGATTATTACATTTTGATATTGCCATTATTACCCATGATAAATAAAAAAAGCTACGATAGATTGAGCATCGTAGCTTTTTAGTTGGATCCATTTGATTTTTGAGTATCGAAAGCTCAGCCTAACCTACGTGCTAATTTATATTTAAAATAAATAGTATTTAGTCTTATTTATTGCAAACTAACTTAATCAGGGTCTATGACCCAATTCTTTTTGAAATTCAAGCCAAGGTTTAAGCTGTCCTTCGACGATACCTTCATAAGCATCCCAATCATTTTTTAGAAAATCATAAAGTATAGGATGCATCCTATCATTTAGACCTGCTGATAAATCAACCGTTGTTAAGCTTACGTAATTGTCTGCTAAAATCTCTATGTTATAGACCTCACTTTCCCTATACGCCATTAAGCCTTGGTAATTACTACAGCTTGCTAAATAATAAGTTTCAACTTTATTCTCACTATAATTTTTACTTTCATAAACACTATATATGTATATGAAGTCACTATCATTCTTACTCAGTGCTCTAATCATGATTTTAAATTCTACCCATGTGTTGAATTGAGCCATGCTTTCAATTTTTTAGTCATTAAGTTCATATTTAGAACTATCGGCTAACTCTTTATCAGCCCATTATTATCATCAGTTTTTAATGCTGGTACACGTTCTTGTATTGCATGATAGAACCTATCTTTGTCTTTTGGTGATATCACTATGCTACCACCTTCATATCTTATCTCAATCCTATCTAAAGACAGTGCTGGAGCAGATAAAGTACTGCTGGTAGGAGTGATATTGGTAATGTCTTTCAATGAGATGCTCTGAGTAGAAAAACCATTTTTCACTGACAATGTGTCAGCTGTCAAAGTGTACTTTATATTAAAAAACAGTACCAATAACAGTAACGCAGTTGGTATGGTAAAAAGGCTAATAAATATTATTCTTTTAATAGAACTATTGTTATACATCCATTCCCATACAGGCACCAAAACGAGTAGTAAGCTAGAACCCAATATTAAAAACGCCAACCAAAAATCAATCTTTGATGTAAATATAGTACTTATCATAATTTGTTAGCAGAAAGCCTTTAGTTAATATTTATGTTCGAATAGCTCATTTCATGTACACTGCGAAGTACACTTAGACTGTTTCAGTGAGTTAAAACGCTGATACCAGTAGCCTACAGCCAAAAGTTCAAATCCTCATTAGCGGACAGAACCAGTAAAGGTAACTGATTGGTTCACCATAGATATAAACCAGTCATACAGCCGATTAAGGTGATATTCTGAGTTATTCAAAACTTTTAAGTAGATCTAACCACTCACTTATTATATTATCGGGTTGATAAATTTCGACTTTCTCTTTACCTCTTAAGCTGATAGTTTTTCTCTGCTCATCATTCTTCATCAAACCAATCAACGCTAAAGCAAGTTGGCCAATATCATTTTTAGGAACTAAAATAGAGCCTGTACCTTTTAAAACTTCTGCGGGCCCCGGTCCACAATCAAAACTAACAATAGGTAGGCCAAAAGCTAAAGCCTCAGTCAAAACCATACCAAACCCTTCTGCGCGAGAGCTCAAGCAAAATAGCTCTGCCTCCCTATAATAGTGACCCACATTATCAGTCGCACCGACCAGTTCCACACTCTCAGTTATTTGGTTTGCTTCAATAAACTCAGTTAGCTTTGCTCTTTCTTCACCCTCACCAACTATTTTTAATGTCCACTCTGGCATCATTGCAGTTACCTGAAGCCAAGCTTCAAGTAATAAGTCAAACCCTTTTTCTCTATGTAGACGACCAACCGCCAATACTATTTTTTTATTTTCCTCAATATATTCTTGAATAGGAAACGGACAAGGATTGGCTATAGCGATTATTTGTGATTTATGACGAGTATTTTTTAGCCAATACTCCTTATCTCTTTCGGTTAAAGTAACCACTGAGTCACAATATCGTGCCGCTAAATGTCTGACGACAGAGCTTCTACTGATACCTTCATTAGGATCAAAGTTAAAATGCTCCCAGCCTATATGCTTTACTTTCAAGCCTAAAGTCGCGGGTAAAGTATATGGAATAGACTTTGTGTCTACTGCCATTATTATGTCAGCACGCTCTGCTTTTAACAGCTTTCTTATTCTATAAATAGCATTAGGCGTATGACCTAACTTGACGCGGGGAGAACCCGATAGTGAAATTATTTTAATATCTTCATTTAGAGGAAAGAAAGGTGTATCACAAGGTCCAAGACTAGCTAATATTATTTCATGGCCCACCTCAGATAGACCGTTAGCAATCATAGAACCTACGCGTTCAACACCAGCGCCCTTATTAAGGCCATAAAACAACACCATTAAAATTTTCAAATCGATTGCCTTGCTTGTTAGGGTCTGTTGAACATGTACATATTCGGGCTACTGATGGTTCTGGTTCGGCTGACTCCTGTTGTCAAAGCTGACAGAGATATGCCATCATTTCATACGAAGTGGCTAACTCTGGTGACTTGATAAGATTTAGGTGGTGAGAGCAATGACGTATCAAAAAACATGGTTAGCCATCTCATTAGCCATAAGATCAGTAGTTAACCAAGTATAAAGCCACCTAAACCATCCTATTAATTAGGCAGTTTTGGCGGCTTTTTTGGTTTTGGTAGAGGTGTTTTTGCATCGCCTGCTGCTTTGCTATCAGGATCTACATGATGTGGTTCTTTGCTGATATCGCTGTTAGCATCGTAATCATGGTTGTTCGGCGTTTTGTCCGTTTGATTGTACTGAATATCATTGGTGTAGGGCATGCTATTGAGCTCTTCATCCATTAAGCCATCGTCAAGGTCTACAGTTTGGTGAGAAGGGGCATGAGCTTGCGTATGATCGCCCTCAGGTTGATTGTCATAATATATATCAGTGTTTGTTTGAGGATACTGAGCATTACCTTGTTTAGACTCAGGTAAAATTCTGACATCCGACAAACGTCGTACGACATAATTGCTTGGTAAGTGTTTACCATTTTTTTGCGCTGAGGTATCGTCAAATATCATATGCCCTTGGCTGTCGATACGTGCGTATTTCATTGGCTTATCACGTGGCCAGAAAAAGTCAGAAGGATGGCTAATAATATGACCGAATACCAATTTGGTTAGGCGACTCCATTCAAAGAAACGAACTTCTTTAGAGCGTAATGCGACAAACAGTGCCAGTGAAAAACTGACCAATAAGTTGACGATACCAATAAGTGCCACGCCAAGCATTGAGACTAAAATAACGCTCCAACTTATCTCATCGGCAGAGCTATTAAATAAACCATGTGCCAAGTTCGCCGAGGCAAACGCAATATGGCGAATATCAATTGGCAAGCCAAATATAAAGCCAATTGTCGCAGTACTACCTAAGAACACACCGAATAAAAAGTTACCCATGATGGCACCCAAATTGGCTTCTATAAAGCCACCAAGGCGCTGAAGCCATGATTTCGGTAGTATGTACATGAGTAATTTATGGCGTTGGATACGGGCACCTATATTATTGTACACCGCTAAATTGTCATAATAACCAGCAATCAGACCCGATAAAAATAAGTACACACCAGCAATCGCAGCATGGGGCAGTGCCAGAGAGTGAAAGGGATCTAGATCATGGAGTAGGTGACCCGCTTTTTCGGAGTCTATCATCGGTGTACCCGTATATTGCAGCCACGCAAAAGAGATAATGAGGGCAACGGGTATCGCCAGCATCACATTACCCATGATGGCAACGAACTGAGTACGCAAAATATCGACGACCAACTCTGATAATTTGGTCAGCTGATGGGATTTTTTACCAGAGCTTTCAGATATGGTAGAGGCAATAGCGGCTGCCGTCATGGCTGGCTGCTTAGTAGCAACGGTACCACGGATGACATGGATGAAGACAAAGCCCAAACCATAAATCATACTGTTAACGAACGCTCGACCTATTGGAGCCAGTGCCAATTGATAAGCCAGTATTTTGATAGTGGCCATAAACGCAATGATAAAGCCACCAATAGAGGCTTTTTTGAACATCTTTCGGTAGCCAGACTTATCGGTACTGATGTAATGCTCACCGACACGGCTCGCATTCTCTGTGACTTTACGAGAGAGTAGCTTGGTATTATTATCGATTAAATAGCCAATACTATAGCGACGATTGGCAGTTGTAATCAGCGTTTGAATCAGATCAATCACCGCACGATCGCGCTTGTGATCGTCATCAGTGACCAGCTCCGTCAAGATGCGCATACGTTGTAAGCTTTGGTCTAAGCGCAGCATCATATTCGTCAGTCGAATAGAGATACCAGTTTTGTAAATACGTTTGCGTACGGTGGCAACGATATCCTCACACTGCTCAATCATTACCAATAACGGAGCTGGATCAACCGCTTGTTCAGGGGTGATGTCCGTTAACGTGTCAAGCTCATGCGCTTTTCTGTATTCATTGACAAACAGGACTGCTTCTTGGTTTTGGGCCACGAAAGACGCTGAGTAATTCAACATCTGCGGATAAGAGTCCATCAAATCAGGATGCAAGCCGATACCACTGATGCGATAAGACAAGATAATAATCGCATTCAGAATACTGTTTTTTACGGTGGCGACTAAGTCTAAATGCTTCTCTTCTACTTTAAGCAGCTCTATTAACGTATCCCATTTGTCTTTTTCGATATTGGCAAGCCAGCGTTCATCAGATTTTTTATCGAACAGGTAGCCAACCAACTCAACGACAGAGTCTTCTTGCGGTAGTATAGGCAAAAAACGATGGCCAACCAAACGGCGTAAGCTGTTAAAGAATCCTTGGTCTGACATGATGCCAGTATCAGTATACAAAGCGATTTGACGGTATTGAATGATTATCTTTAGGACGAAGCTAGAGAGTCCATCAGCATATTCTGGATGCTGACGAAGAATGTCAATAAGCGATTGAATATTTGCGTTGGCGAGGGCGGGCTCTTTATCATTTACCCGTAGCTCGTCTATTAAACGCTTTAGTACCGCGTTATCGGGTACATCACTTAAGGCAGTAATCTGCTGTAAAATGTGTTTCATTTCTGACACGTCATACCCTTTGTTATGATTATTTTGGTAGTTTTTATTATGTAATGGGTCACAGTAAGCGTTTTTCTGAAAATATGAAAACCTCTTTATTTGGTTGAAATAACGCTTTATTGTACGTCATTTTAATCTGAACCATTCATTGATAGTCACTTATTTTGTTAGCAATTATGATGAGAATCATTTTGGCACAAAAAAGGACAGCTCAATGTGGCTGTCCTTTTTTAAGAGTGTTTTATATGATAATTACTTAGCTAGCAGGTACATTAAAGTAATCAAGATCAAAGTTCATCATCGGATCACTACCAGCTTGTACCATCTGTGCATGTGACTCGATACGTGGCAATATACGACCGACAAAATAATCAGCAAGCTTGGCTTTATTGGTATAAAAATCACCTTCTTTGCCATTGGCCGCTTCGACCATCAGTGCAAACATGTACGAATATGCTAGGTAGCCAAAGGCATGCATATAATCAACGGCACAGCCATTGACTTCATTTTTACGCTCGCCAATATTACCAAGCACAGTCTGAGTCAATGCTTCGATCGTATCTGCAGCATTTAACGTAGCTTGTTTAATGCCATGATCTGCTTGCATGTTACCGATAAAGTCACGGATTTCACCCAAGAAATTTGTGACATATTTGCCGTTATTACGAGCAACTTTACGGCCTAATAAATCAAGCGCTTGAATACCGTTGGTGCCTTCATAAATCTGTGCAATACGAGTATCACGTACGATTTGTTCCATACCCCATTCGCGGATATAGCCATGACCACCAAATACTTGCTGGCAATCAACAGTAGCTTCTAACGCTTTATCGGTCAAAAATGCTTTGGCCACTGGCGTAAGTAGGGCAACACGGGCAGCAGCTGCTTTTGCCAACTCAGGATCTGTACTAAATTTTTCTTCATCAAGGTTTTTCGCAACGTACATGGCAAAACAACGAGAAGCTTCGGTATTCGCTTTAGCGTTCAGTAGCATACGGCGTACGTCGGCATGATGAATGATAGCATCAGCAGGTTTTTCTGGGCTTTGTAGTTGCGTATCGCTACGGCCTTGACCACGGTCATTGGCATATAAAGCGGCATTTTGATAGGCAAGCTCAGAACCACCAAGGCCTTGTAGACCCATCGTGACACGCTCATAGTTCATCATAATGAACATTGAAGATAGGCCTGTATTTTCTGCGCCAACCATCCAACCTTTAGCGTTGTCAAAGTTCATCACACAAGTGGCTGATGCTTTGATGCCCATTTTATGTTCGATAGAACCCACTGCCAATGTGTTGCGCTCGCCTAAGCTGCCATCTTCGTTGACCAAGAATTTTGGTACCACAAACAATGAAATACCTTTTGAGCCTTCTGGCGCATTAGGTGTTTTTGCCAATACCAAATGAATGATATTGTCAGTCAGATCATGCTCACCACCAGTGATAAAGATTTTGGTACCAGAGATATCAAAGCTACCATCATCATTAGGCATAGCTTTGGTCTTGATAATACCCAAATCCGTACCAGCATGTGGCTCGGTCAAGCACATAGTACCTGACCATTCACCGTTGTACATTTTTTCGAGGTAAGTCTGTTTTTGCTCTTCAGAGCCAGCAGCGTTCAAGCAAAGCGTCGCACCGACTGTCAGATTTGGATACAGTGCAAACGATTGGTTTGCAGTGAAAACCATTTCTTCAGTCAACATGGTGACCATTTTTGGAAAGCCTTGACCGCCGTACTCAGCGTTACCACTTAGACCAACCCAGCCTGATTCAGCAAATTGCTTATAAGCTTCTTTGAATCCAGTTGGGGTAGTAACGACGCCGTTACCATGAAAGGTTGCGCCTTCTTCATCACCACTGCGGTTGATAGGCAACAGAATATTTTTTGACAGTTTTGCCATTTCTTCCAAAATCATATCGACAGTTTCTATATCAACATGAGCTAAGTTTTCGTTATTTTGCCAAAATTTAGGCGCATTAAACACATCATTTAAGATAAAGCGCATGTCGTTAAGAGGGGCATTATAGACAGCCATAAACATTCCTTTGGTTCAAATGAGTAGAGTTAAGAGTATTAAAGTTATAGGTTGTTTTTCTAATGTAACCTGAGCGATTAATAATTAAAGTTTAACAAATAAGCTTGCGCGCGGGTGTATTTCTTCGTGAATCGTGCGTGCACCAAAAGTTAGTAGCGACTATTGTGATGCTGAACTACCTCTCAAGGGCGAAGGCCGTTGTTGATATAAGATACTAAAGCACTAAAGCGACGAACAGTGGCACAAAATAAATCGGCAACATACCGTGGTATGTTGCCGATCATGTATCTTAGCTAATTTATAAAGTCTTCAATTAAAAAGCAAATTGATCGACGTCCATGCTCATGTATGGCTCAACACCAGTGCTGATACGCTGTACGTGAGTGGTAGTACGTGGCAATAATTTAGCAAAGTAGAATTGTGCGGTTTTTACTTTGGCATCATAGAATGCGGCTTCGCTAGTACCGTCTGCAATAGCAGTTTGTGCAACTAGTGCCATACGAGCCCATAAGTAAGCTAGTGTGACATAGCCACTGAAGTACATGTAATCAACCGCTGCACCGCCTACTGCTTCAGGGTTTTCAGTCGCTTGCATGCCGATACGTGCCGTTAGATCACCCCATTCTTTAAGGTGCTTGACAAGTGGACGAACAAATTGACCCATCTCGTCATTTTCTTTGTTATCTTCACAGAACTGTTGAATGATATTGACAAAGTTGCCAAGTAGTTTGCCTTGTGAGCCCAATACTTTACGACCTAATAAATCAAGTGCTTGGATCTCAGTCGTCCCTTCGTATAGACAAGCGATACGAGTATCACGGACGTTTTGCTCCATACCCCATTCGCTCACAAAGCCGTGACCACCATAAATCTGTATACCATGATTGGCGGCTTCTAAACCAGTTTCGGTCAAGAATGCTTTGGCAATTGGTGTCAATAGCGACAGCATTTGATCAGCAAATTTAAGCTCTTCGCCTTCGCCTTTTGCGACGATATCTGCAAAATGCGAGAGGTAATAAACCAATGCACGGCCGCCTTCAGCAAAGGCTTTTTCAGTCAATAGCATGTTGCGAACCGCTGGATGCACAATGATCGGGTCAGCTACTTTTTCTGGTGCTTTAGTGCCTGATAAAGAGCGCATGGCCAGACGATCTTTTGCATAGGTTAGTGAACCTTGGAACGCATACTCAGCAGCTGTTAGACCTTGAACAGCAGTACCGATACGGGCAACGTTCATAAAGGTGAACATGCACTGTAGGCCGCGGTTTTCTGGGCCAATTAGGTAACCTGTTGCACCATCGAAGTTGATGACACAAGTGGCAGAGGCTTTAATGCC
Source organism: Psychrobacter sp. SCQQ22 (assembly GCF_015864605.1). Lineage (NCBI taxonomy): Bacteria > Pseudomonadati > Pseudomonadota > Gammaproteobacteria > Moraxellales > Moraxellaceae > Psychrobacter > Psychrobacter sp. SCQQ22. The sequence goes on along the minus strand of NZ_JADYWZ010000005.1, from coordinate 51,865 downwards.
CATTTTATGCTCGATAGAACCACAAACGACATTGTTGCTTTCACCAACGCTACCATCTTCATTGACCGTCATTTTAGGGACGATAAACAATGAGATACCTTTTGTGCCAGCAGGTGCGCCTGGTAGGCGCGCTAATACAATGTGGATAATGTTGTCAGTTAAATCATGCTCGCCGGCAGAGATAAAGATTTTTTGACCAGTAATGCTATAGCTGCCATCTTCTTTAGGCTCAGCTTTAGTACGGATAATACCCAAATCAGAACCCGCATGCGCTTCAGTCAGACACATCGTACCTGACCATTCGCCACTGATCATTTTTTCGAGATAGGTTTGTTTCTGTGCATCAGTACCATGGTGTTCGATGGTTTGAATAGCACCATGTGATAGGCCGGGGTACATAGAGAATGACCAGTTGGCCGTACCAACCATTTCATTGATAACCGTTGATAATGAAAAAGGCATGTTTTGACCACCGAACTCTTCTTCAGCAGACAAAGCAGGGAAGCCAAGCTCACAGAACGCTTTGTACGCTTCTTTAAAACCTTTTGGCGTGGTAACAACGCCATTATCAAAATGACAGCCTTCAGCATCACCGCTTTGATTCAATGGTGATAGCTCATTTTCAGCGAAGCTTGCAGCCATTTCGAACAGGCTATCCATCAATTCACGGTCAGCTTCCTGAAACGCAGGTAAAGTTTTATAGTGGCTTTCGCTATCAAGTAACTCATGCATTACGAATTGAATATCACGTAAGGGCGCTTTATATTGCATAACTTCCTGTCCTTTTTGGAATATAATCAATAATCGTCAAGAGTAGGTTGCTGCACTATTAGATAGCGCAAAAGTCCTGGTCACTTTAATCTGAACATCCTAAATAAATGCTAGGCTGTAATACAGATTGACTAAGTTATCGATTACATAAAATCGTATTGAAAAGAGTGGTGATTGTTAGAGTCGGCTTGAGGCTGGATAAGACCTAACAAATTCACTATAAAAGATAGGCTTTCACAGAAGATTATACAAGTTTGGTGACAGGACTGATAAGTCATGAACCTACCTTGCATCCGTTGTGTAATCGAAGCTAGGCGTTCAAGATAAAGACGAATAACCACATGAAATTATTAGTGATACTAAGTAAGTGACGTTCAATCAGGTTGGGTTATACCACACTGTACTGCTGAATTAACATATTGGTTGCAGAGTCAGCTGGCACGGGTCTGCTCAGCCAATAGCCTTGACCTTGCTTGCATCCCATTGCAAATAGTACGTCACGCTGCTCCTCGGTTTCGATACCTTCAGCGATGACCTGCATATTAAGGGCATTGCCCAAATCTAAAATAGCCTTGACAATCGCATGTTGGGTAGGATTATTTTCAATATTAGAGATAAAGCTTTTGTCGATTTTAATAAAATCAAACGGATATTCTTGTAAGTAACTTAACGAGGCATAACCGGTGCCAAAATCATCTAAGGCCAGACAGATTCCCAACTCTTTGAGTAACTCCAGTTGTTTTTTAACATTGCTATGGCGTTGAATGAGAGAAGATTCTGTCACTTCAATATGCAATTTATGCGTAGAAATCTCATGCTGTGTAAGGAGGCTGCTCACCATCTCAGAAAAATTAGGATGGCTAAATTCCGCGGCGTCCGCATTGATACAGATATGCTGAAGAAAGCCTTGTTTTTGCCAAATCGACAGCTGCTTGGCAATTTGAATGGCCATTTGTGAGAATAGCTCAAATGATAGCTTATGAGCGATAATGGCATCGATAAAGTGTACTGGGCTCAACAGTCCACGAGTCGGATGTTGCCAGCGTACCAATGCCTCAAAACCAGTAATGGCGCCTGTCGCTAATTCAAATTTTGGCTGATAATAAGGAATAAACTGGCCTTCAGAAGCGGCGACTCTGAGTTCAGCCTCTAACTGCCAACTATCAGTGGTGGCTTCATCAATAGCGGTGTCATACCAGCAGATATCGTCACCACCCTGATTCTTGACATAATGTAGCGCTTTTTCGGCCTTGGTCAACAGCCCTGTCAATCCTTCACCATCTTTAGGAAAGTAACTAACACCAATGGATACGTGACAATATATCTTTGCTTCTGATTTATCTGGAGAAAAGGGACGTTCACACATTTGCATTAAGCTGTCTAGCTGGTGACGAATGATATTAGCATTAGGGCATTCGAATAATAAGGCAAAATCATCACCACCAAAATGGGAAAAACAATGCAAATTATCGAGTTTGAGTTTTTTGACGCGTTTGACAAAACTGTTAATCAAAGCGTTTATGCCATCAGGGCCCAGTAAGCTTGAAAGGCTGCGATAACGGTCGATATTCAAACGTACGATGACGACCTCTTGGTAACTGTCTAATAGTAAGTCGCTGACTTGACTCAAAAATACTTTACGGTTTGGCAGGCCTGTCACTTGGTCATAATTGAGCAAATGTACCAATTGTTTTTTGTCTTTGATGGCAGAAGAGGTATCACGCAGCATACCAATATAGTAAATAGTCTGTTCGACATAGAGTTTGCGATAAGTGATATGACAATCAACGATCTCCCCATAGCGATTGGCCATCGAAAAGTCATTTTCATAAAAACCATTAGTATCTAGATGACTAGTGATATCCGCTAAGATATCTCGTTCTTCTTTTGATAAAAATTCTGCCGCGTAGATACCAAGCGGTCGCCCAAGTAAAAATGACTCGGTATAACCAATAGTCATCTCATAACAAGCATTAACTGATAAATAGCGCAAATTGGCATCTAAGATGAATATAGAGTCATCAAGTTGTTCGCATAACTGAGCCAGCAACTGTTGCTTGTCTGCGATTGGCATAGTGGCGGCATTAGTCATAATCGGACCCATAACATTAAAGTGGAAGAATAAATAAGGTTACATACATGGCCTTTTGATAACTAATGACTCAAAGCATGTAAGGTCGCCAATGCAACTACCGGGGCTGTTTCGGTACGTAATACTCTCGGGCCAATTTGCCAAGGATGAAAGCCGAGCTCTGATGCTTGCTGACATTCATCGTCGCTGAGCCCGCCCTCAGGGCCAATTAATAGTTCAATATAAGGTGTCGACTGTTTTAGGGTGACTGGTAACAATTCAGGCATCGCGGGCTGTCCTAGTGCTGGCACGCTCAACTGCACACGTAAGTCAGCTGGCTGCTGTAGCCGATGATAATAGGCATCTTGACTGAGTGAGGTTACTATAGGGCTGACTACTGTCTCTTGATTGTTATCTGCTACTTTGGCTAACCAGTCATGGATAGAGATAGGTGCGAGAATGAGCGGTGGACGATTGAGGCCGCATTGCTCGCAGGCTGCTATTGCCACTTGCTGCCAATGTGCAAGTTTTTTCTCAACTTGTGCAGGTTTTAGATTGACCTCACCATGATGGCTACTTAGTAATTGAATAGCCGTTACACCCAGCTCGGTTGACTTCTGAATCGCATAGTCCATGCGTTCAGCGCGACTCATTACCAGACCAATTTTAGTGAGTACTGATGCGCTACGATCATCCTCTATATGAGCCAATAGAGTGACAGTGGCATGCTTTTTACTAATGGTCTGTAACTGTACTTGATACTCACCGCCAGACCCATCGAATAAAACACCTTTATCACCAACATTTGCCCGTAATACGCGACACCAATGATGAACAATATTTTCTGTAAGTTCGACATTGGCACCTATAGGCAAAGTGCTAAGTCGAGGGTAAGTTGTATTTTCTGCATTATCGGTGTCATTGCTGGTAGCATAAAAAAAACGTCGCACAGTTGCTTAATCCTATAATTTGAATAATGAGTTTTTTAAATATCTTAGCAGAATATCGTCAGAGTAGGTGAAGTTATTGCTGTTAGTACATTTAGCATAATACTTATTAGTATAATTTTTATTGTAATAAATATTAATTATTTCTGATTGTCTCTAATAATCTCAAAAAGTTATCACCAAAAAAAACTGGCGCTCCGAAGAACGCCAGTCGCTATGCAGTAAATTGAATAATAATTTACGTGGTTAACCCTAGCTCTTCAACCAAACGTTTGTTTGGCTCAACTTTGTTCATGCTATAAAAATGCATGGCAGGTACACCTTCGCTAATGAGACGCTCACATAAGCGATAAACCACATCAAAGCCAAATTCACGGATGGCCTTGCGGTCATCACCAAAATCTGCCAATTGCTTACGTACATAACGTGGAATGTCAGCGCCACAGCTATCAGCAAAACGCATCAGATTGCTAGAATTGGTAATTGGCATGATGCCAGCAACCAATGGCTTAGTAACCGTATCAACACCGCGCTTTTCTAGGGTGTCGCGCAAGTATAGATAGCTATCAGCATTGTAGAAGAACTGGGTAATCGCTGCATCTGCACCCGCTTGGAACTTGTTGACCAAGTTGTCGATATCAGAATCGAAGCTACGGGCTTGTGGATGCATCTCAGGATATGCGGCTACTTCGATACGAAAGTGGTCACCTGAATGTTCGCGGATAAACTTGACTAAGTCTAACGCAAACGGCAGCTCACCCATACCAACTTGACCTGACGGTAAGTCACCACGAAGCGCGACAATACGATTGATGCCCAAACTCTTGTAATGTGTCAATAGTTCAGCGATTTCGCTTTTATCATCGCCAATACAGGACATATGAGGAGCAACACCAGTATCACCACGTGTGCATAATGCTTGCACAATATCCAAGGTGCGACTGCGGGTGGAACCACCAGCGCCATAAGTCACCGAAAAATAACTCGGTGACAGCTTGTTTAGCTCATCATAAGTACTCAGTAGCTTTTCGTGTCCCTGCTCAGTTTTTGCAGGGAAGAACTCAAAAGAGAACGCAGGCTTACTCACAGTCTGGCTCCTTTTAGTATTTATAAGCGTCAGGCTTGAATGGGCCTTCGACTGATACACCTAAGTATTCAGCTTGCTTTTTAGTCAGCTTGGTTAAAGTACCGTTAAAGCCTGCAACCATCGCAGCGGCTACTTCTTCGTCTAATTTCTTAGGCAATACTTTTACGTATAAGTTATCAGTACGCTTGTCTGCTGGTAGTTCAGCGAATTTTTCTTCGAACAAATACATTTGAGCCAATACTTGGTTAGCAAATGAGCCGTCCATCACACGTGATGGGTGACCAGTCGCATTACCTAGGTTCACTAAACGACCTTCAGCAAGCAAGATCAAATAATCGTTCTCATCATCTGAGCGGAAGATTTGATGCACTTGTGGCTTGATCTCAACCCAGCGCCAGTTATCACGCATGAATTGGGTGTCAATTTCGGTATCGAAGTGACCAATGTTACAAACGACTGCACCAGGTTTCAGTGCTGCTAGCATATGACGATCACAAACATGGTAGTTACCAGTGGTGGTAACGATCATATCGGTATCTTCTAGCAGACGCGTGTTGATGTTTTCTGCGCCGCCAGTGTTATCACCGTTAATGTAAGGCGATAATACTTCAAAGCCGTCCATACATGCCTGCATGGCACAGATAGGATCAACTTCTGATACACGTACGATCATGCCTTCTTGACGTAAGCTTTGCGTAGAGCCTTTGCCCACATCGCCATAACCGATAACCAAAGCACGGCGACCAGCAAGGAACATGTCGGTAGCGCGTTTGATAGCATCATTCAAGCTATGACGGCAGCCGTACTTGTTGTCATTTTTAGACTTAGTAACGGCATCGTTGACGTTGATTGCTGGCACTTTAAGTGTACCTTTGGCAAGCATCTCAACCAGACGGTGGACACCAGTAGTCGTCTCTTCTGAGATACCATGAATGCTATCAAGAAGCTCAGCATAATCATTATGAATCAAAGCAGTTAAGTCACCGCCGTCATCCAAAATTAGGTTGGCATCCCAAAGTTGGCCAGATGCTTCGCCGCCCACGTGGACTTGCTGACGTAAGCACCATTCGTACTCTTCTTCTGTTTCGCCTTTCCAAGCATAAACAGAGATACCAGCAGCAGCAATCGCAGCAGCAGCATGGTCTTGAGTTGAGAAGATATTACATGAGGTCCAGCGTACTTCAGCACCTAGCGCGACTAGTGTCTCGATAAGTACGGCAGTTTGGATGGTCATGTGGATACAGCCAGCGATTTTAGCGCCTTTAAGTGGCTGATCGGCTTCGTAGCGACGACGCAAACCCATTAGGGCAGGCATTTCGGCTTCAGCAAGAGTGATTTCACGGCGGCCGTAATCAGCAAGGCTAATATCAGCTACTTTATAGTCAGTGAAAGAGGGGTCGATCGTATGGGCAGATGGGGTGTTAGACACTGCGTCCATAATATGCTCCTATCAGTGGTTAATTTATGATAAAAAGAATAAAAACGCAGGTGCCGTTGTTTGCGCTGTGAGCGACCAAAATAGGCCACTCGACAGTTAACCGAGCCTAACATAATGATTGATCAGCATGGCTTTGAAGCCTAGATGCAATAATCAGTAATTATGGCGCAACACCTCTCGGAGGGTGTCATTGTAATAGATGACAGGTAAAATGTCACCCATAAAAAAGACCATCAATCGATGGTCTCTTGTAACGATAGAACAAATAACTTTAATGCCAGTTATAAGTTAATGAGGTGAAGAAGTTAGTACCGTCAGTTTTATAGCCAATATCTGTTATATAACTTTCGTTAGTGATATTGTTTAGACGTGCTGTCATAGATAGGTTGTCAGTCAGTTCGTAGCTACCACTGATATTCAGCAGTCCATAATTGTCTATAAATTGAGCGTCAGTATTGGTAATTCTGCTGTAATAGTCACCCACATATTGATACTCAGCACGAATATCCAAACTTGGCAGACGGTATCCGACGTATACCAATCCTTTATGTTCAGGACGATAGGGGAGATAGTTACCATCATTATTTCCGCCACTATTGTCTTCCGCCTGCTGGTAGTCATAGCTACCACCAAACAGGTAGTTATCAACAGTCCAATCTGATGTCAATGTTAAGCCTTTAATTTCGGCTCTATCGACGTTTTGAGTAGCTCCTGCATAAGGGTTGGCGGTTGTAGGAGTTGCGACATAACTGATTAAATCTTCAACATCATTATAATAGCCAGTCAAGCGTGTAGACTGTAATGGCGTACTGTATTCAACAAAAGCTTCATAGTTGTCGCTGGTTTCAGGCTTTAGATCAGGGTTGCCACCGTATCCAGGATATATATCATTGAAAGTAGGTGCGCGAAATCCTTTTGCATAGCTAGTACCAATACGCCAATCAGGATTAATATGGTAAGCACCGCCTAAGTTATAAGTCGTTTCATCACCGTATTGTGAGTTATCATCATAACGTAGGTTTGCTTGGGCATCGAATTGGTTGATATCAAATACGTAGCCAAAAAATGCACTGGTTACATCACGATCATCGATTTCATAGGCACTACTATCTAGGCTTTGGTTAAGGTATTCGATCCCATAAAAACCTTGACCAATTGAGAGCTGATGTTGACCTAGTAAACTTATTTGGTCTTGTTTGGTATCAAATACCCCGCCATATTGACTAGAAGAGTCACTCTTATCAATTGAATGACCATATTGTAGTTTCAATGAAGAACCTGGCATATAATTCCAATCTACATAAGCCTGAGCACTACCATTTTCTTGATCAGCATGCGCATTTTCATAGCTACCGTCATCAAAGTCGGTAGTAGACTTGCTATATAATGCACTGACGCCTGCTAGCCATTGATCGTTAATGCGTTGATTTAGAGCAATACTCACGTTGTCGCTCTCAAACCCGTCTTCATCTTTATTATAACCAGATGCACTGGGCAGTTTGGCGCTAATACCATCGCTTTCATTGTGACTGGCTGATAAACTCAGTGTGGTACCAGTGTCATTGGCAAATTGAGCGCTAGCACCGTATAAGTATTGATCGTTTGAGCCAACACCAGCAGTAACCGACATGCTGCTTTGATCTACATTACTACCTTTGGTGAATATTTGAATCACACCGCCCATCGCATCTGCACCATAAATACTAGAGCCTGATGCACCATATAAAATTTCGATACGATCGATTTGGTCGGCAGGCAATAGGTTGAGTGCTGCACCACCATTACTAACAGAGCTATAGCGTATGCCATCAATCAATACTAAGATTTGTTTGCTATCGTAACCGCGCATATAAAAGTTTGAGACTGTACCCATGCCACCATTAGTATAATGACTGATACCAGGCTGCTGCTTCAATACTTCAAAGGCACTTTGCCCTTGATAATGTTTTAGCTCTTCACTATCGACCACGCGTGTCTGAGCAATAACATTACTAGTCTTAGTCGGTGTGCGGGTAGCTGTTACAACGATTTCATCGAGTTCAACTTCTGGTACTTCGTTGTTGCTTACGACAGTAGAATCGGTTGCTGCTGTTGCATTCAAAGAAAATACGCCAAGTGCGCTCAGAATACATAAGCGAAGATAGGCAGTCGAAGAAGAACGTGGTAAAAACATAGTCAATTCCAAAGTAATCATATTAAGAAGTACAGAAATAAAAAATAACCATTTTGACGCTAATATGGTTAAAAATTACAAAAAGCAATAAGTGAGCAAAACTATGCTCATTATCTATAAAAATCACCACTTTATAAACCACTTTAACCTAATGTTTCTTCACGCTAACATGAGTAAATTTCATGGTTAGTTGCTAATTATTCATTTGATAATCATTTCGGCTTTCAAATAAGCTGATATTTATGAGAGATTTGAGCTAAATTAGTAAGCAATATCGTTGGGCAGTTATTGATATAGATAGCTACAAAAATGCGTAATCAAAAGCACTGCTGTGATAAATAATTGCTATCATAGTCAGGATTTCATTGTTCTCTGTTGTACTATCCATAAGCTAAGAGGTTTGTTTTGTCTACTAAGTATCGTCTGATTCCCAGCACCGAGTTATCTTCATCACACTCAATCATTAAAGTACCATTACTCATGATGGGGTTTTTACTTGTGTTACTGTTGAGTTTGTTATGGCCAACTCATACTTTTGCAGCAGAAGCCAGTTCATTGGGTATTAGTGATAGTAGCAGTGAAGAGTCAGAAAAATCACCGCGACCGGATTCATTCGGGCGAGATACACCAAGGAATACGGTGCAAGGGTTTATCAGCGCCCTGGGTGAAAATGACTACCTGCTGGCGAGTAACTATCTAAATTTATCGAAGTCTGACAATCCAACGACTATTGTACGGCAATTTAAGCAAGCGCTAGATGCAGGTGGCCGTTTTCAGCCGGATTTGCAGCTGAGCAATACGCCTGAGGGTAACCTCACTGATCAGCTACCACCAAATCAAGAAAATGTAGGTGCGATTAATATTGGTGAAAAAAGCGTGTCACTGATACTCGAAAAAGTTACGTCTGAGAGAAATGAAAAGTATTGGCAGTTTTCAAGCGATACGCTCAGCTCGATACCGGAAGTAATAGAGAACACTGAACCCACTTTGGTGTCTCGCTATACTATTGATTCATTGGACGGCAAAAAGCTTTTCGGTTATCAGTTGGCTGATTTGGTCGCGGCGCTGGCCATGATCGTCAGTAGCTTTATATTGACTTACATCATGGTTTGGCTGTTGTATCATCTATTGAGAATCACTTATCCGCATGTTCGCGGTGTGACATTGCCATTACCGGATAAAGTGATATTGCCGCTTTCCGTAGTAATTATGGCACTGATACTGTCTGAGGTGATGGTATACGCTGGCGTATCAGTGACGCTACGCGAGCCAGTCAACCGATTTACAGAAATAGCTTCGTGGGTGGCGATAACATGGCTACTACTACGAGTCGTCGATGCCATATTCACTCGTGCGGTAAATTTGAGCTATAAGAAAAACTATACTGAGCGGGTTTCAATCTTAGGCCTGATGCGCAAAGTGGTTAAAGCGCTGCTGCTGATATTTGCTGTGATTGTCATCTTTGGTAATTTGGGTTTTGATTTGACCACAGGTATTGCTGCATTGGGTGTGGGTGGTTTGGCGTTGGCACTGGGTGCGCAAAAGACCATCGAAAACTTAGTTGGTAGTGTCGTCGTCGTAGCAGATTCGCCAGTGAGAATCGGTGACTATTGTAAATTTGGCACTTATGAAGGTACGGTGATTGATATTGGTATTCGCTCATCGCGTGTGCGGACATTGACGCGTACGATCGTGACGGTACCGAACGGTGACTTTTCATCGATGCAGATTGAAAACTTTACTTCTCGTGATATGTTTCGTTTTTTCCATCATTTATATCTGAAGCGTACCGCTGATCTTGATGTGATTTTCAAAATGGTAAACGACTTGGATGAATTCATAAAAGAGCATGATTTAACCAACCCAGAGTGGAATCAGGTCAATATCTTAGAGCTGCGTCAAGATTGCTATGTCATTCAGTTGCAGGCTTATGTCAATGCTACTGGAATTATTGAATTCTATGACAAGCAAAATACGTTATTTATCGATGTATTAAAGAAAGTCGCGAAATATAAAGTAGAACATGCATTGCCGACTCAGCAGCTTATCGTCAATCAAGCCGAGCTAGAAGATCACATTGATAATGAGGATCAAAACCATAATCAAGAAAGCAATAATCAAGCAAACAACCCCATTGAATCGGTAAAAGAGGTATCAACTAGTAAAGATACTGATAATGACAGTTCTGATGACCATAATGCTGTGGATTTAAATAAAGATAAAGGCAATGAAAGTACTAATAGCGATGAAGCCCTCAATGAAAAAAAGAAGGCAACATTGAAAAGCAAGAAAAGCCACACGCTCAAAGGACTCATACATAAAAGCCATGTATTAAAGAAAAGCAAGTTTAAGCATGTCAAAAAAAGACCTAGCTTTTCTATATGGAACCAATTTTAGAGTAAAGATTAAAGAGACCTTTGTAATGGTGTTAAATACAGAGTTTGTTATCAATAAGATTTAGACGATGGTATTACTCACTTTTTTTAATACTAGGTCTTTATAAAGGCACGGCAGTTTTATTGCGTAATGCACCGTAATACGACCATAGCAATAGGCTGGCAGCACTACGGTGTGGTGACCAGTCTTGGGTCAGGTTCTTTAATTGTTTCGGCGTCGGTCGCTCTGCTAAACCTAGCAACTCCATTGCAGCCACTTTGATGGCTAAGTCATCGACAGCGAATACGTCTGCGCGTTTTAAAGAAAACAACAAGTACATCTCAGCCGTCCAGCGACCAATGCCAATGACACCGGTTAGCGTAAGTATGACATCTTCATCTAGCATAGTTTCTAATGTATTAAAGTCTATATCGTGCTCAACCAATGAGCGAATATAACGAGTTTTTTGTTTAGACAGTCCTTGTGCTCGCAAAGTCTCATCTGTTGCCTCAATGATTGCATTCGGTGTCGTCAAGCCTGCATCAACCAACCGTTGCCAAATGCTGGCTGCGGCAGCGACAGATAACTGCTGACCAACCATTGCTCTCATCAGCTGCTCAAACCCACCTGTATTGTGTCTAAGGCTTGGCGTGCCAACTTGCTTATGGACAGGCGAAAACCTTGGCTCGATAGCAATTAAAGCAGTGATATGCTCATTTAGTGTTTCAATACTTTCAATTGTTTGTATGCTCATGATAGATTCACTCTAATAAAAATTGTGCATGACAGTCGTATAGCTGTGTGTCTACAGCTTGCTACTATAGAAATAGACGATTTATTTATATAAAAAAGGACTGCTATTTGCAGTCCTTTTTATTTCTAATACTGGGCTAACAATACAGACTATTCGCCATCAGCTTTAGGCTTTTTGAGCAATACCAATACTGCACCATTACCACCATCTTTAGGCGGGGCAGAGCAAAATGCTAGTACTTCTGGTAATTGACGTAACCAACCGTTCACACACGTCTTTAGAATGGCCTCAGAGCCTTTGCCATGGACTATTTTTACCATCGTTTCATTTTTCTGCTTCGCTTGACTCAGTAATTGCGTCATGGCGTCGCGAGCTTCTTCTATCGTGCAACCATGAATATCTACAGCATCATACCAACGTAGCTTTCCTTTCTTAAGTTGATCAAAGATTTTGTTTTGCAAGGTTGGCTGTTTGTACGATAAAAATGCTTCAGCAGCGACAGGGTTGAGCAGTGCTTGCATATCTGACAAGCCTGCACCCAAGTCACTCGCTTCACTACCTTGAGCAGCTGCACGTTTAGACAGTGTGGTTGCATCAGGTTTGCCCACTTTTGCTGCGTTTGCAGGTGAGCGGACGTTTTTATCGTCAAGCTGATTGACACCATGCATGGCTTGCATAAACAGTACTTTATCATCATCAACATGTTCGCTGTTCATTTGCTTAACAGTCTTATTTACTTGCTTTTGCGTGGGTAATGACACAGGTTCTGTTGGCTTTTGATCCTCACCTTCAGGTGAAGTGGTATCACGACCTTTGCTTAGTTGGCCTTTTAGCTCTTTAAGTTGGTCTTGCATTTCTTTTGAAAACAGAGAATTTGACATAAAAGTTAATGTATCGTTGGTTGATGAATGAATGACTTGATAGTCTATATCGTCGCTGGTTCTATATTGATATAAGCTTACGAGTCGTATCGTAGCCTAAGCTATTTTGGTTACTTTACTCGTCTGCTGCGACGCCCGCAAGTAAGGATTGTAACGCTTGTCCAGGATGATCGGTTTTCATAAACTGCTCACCAATTAAAAAGTGCTGAATATCATGGCTTAACATCAAACGAATATCATCACTGCTATGAATGCCACTCTCGGTGACGACAAGCGGTTTAAGGGTTGTATTGTCTACCGCTAATGCTTCGATCAAAATATTTTTTAGATCTAATGTGGTTTGCAGATCGACGTCAAAAGTATTTAAGTCGCGATTATTAATGCCATAAATATTATGTGCTGAGCGTGGCAATGTTAGTGCACGATCAAGCTCAGATTTGGTATGTATCTCTATCAATACATCCATACCTAACTCAATACTCAGTGCGTGCAGCTCATGTACTTGCGTGTCATCAAGGCAAGCCATGATAAGTAGTATACAGTCTGCACCCATTAGATAAGATTGATAGATTTGGTATACATCCACCATAAAGTCTTTGCGCAATATTGGTAGGCTTGCAGCATTAGCCGCTTGAAGAAGATAGCTATCATCACCTTGAAAATAATCACGATCAGTTAATACTGATAAACAGCTGGCACCAGCTTGCTCATATTGCTGGGCAAATAATGCCGGTGCAAAGTTATGATTGATGATGCCTTTAGATGGTGATGCTTTTTTGATTTCAGCAATGATACCGACACTGTTTTTGTTCGTACTGGCCGCTCGTAAAGCAGCAGCAAAGCCTCGGCGTGGTTTATTATCAGCTGCGACTTGCGCTTGTAAATCCTCAAGAGAAAGCATCTCACGCGCGGCTTTTACTTCTTCTATTTTGGTTGCGACAATGCGCTGCAATACTGAAGGTATGTCTGAGTGAGTTGTGGTCATACTGGTATCCGAATAATATTAAATGTAAATATAGTCAAAGAACTACTAAACGGCTACGGCATTACCCTTCTTAGATGTACGACTTGTACAATCTGCAGTCGGCTGCCTTGTATCCGTTTTAGATTTCTTTGTCTATAGACAGTGGTGGCAAAGTTTGCATCATATGAGTGCTTACAAGTTAACCCTGAGCCACTAATTGCTGTGTGTAGTTGGCCAGAGACTCAAGTTTAGCCAATGCATCACCATTTTGGATGGCTTTTTGCGCTCGGCTCACACCATTGGCGTAGTTGCTGGCAAGTCCTGCCGTATATATGGCCGCACCTGCATTAAGCGCAATCATATCACGTGCTTTGAGTACAGAGCGGTCATGAGTATCGGCTCCAGATAGTGCAGCGCGAATCAGCTCCAGACTTTGCGCTGGAGAGTCGACATCGAGACCGATCAGTGTCTGCGATTCAATACCAGCATCTTCTGGCATCATCTCATAAACAGATATCTCGCCATCTTTTAATTCAGCGACCGTAGTGGAAGTAGCAAGGCTAATTTCATCCAGGCCGTCTTTTGCACCCACGACCATTACATGACGGGCGCCCAAGTTTTTCATGACGTTGGCGATAGGCTCACACAGTTGGGCAGTGAAAACACCAATGACCAGATTGGGCGTGCCAGCAGGATTGGTTAATGGCCCTAAGATATTGAAAATCGTACGCGCTTTGAGTTCGCGGCGCACAGGTATGGCATAGCGCATGGCACTGTGATGATTGGGTGCGAACAGAAAGCCGATACTTTGGTTTTCGATACAGTTTTGTGCTTGTTCAGGTGTGAGCGCAAGGCTAATACCCGCTTGTTCGAGTAAGTCTGAGCTACCCGATTTGCTAGACACGCCGCGGTTGCCGTGTTTGGCAACTTGCGCGCCAGCCGCTGCTGCCACAAGAGCAGAGGCGGTAGACACGTTGAATAAATTAGCGCCATCGCCACCAGTACCAACGATGTCCACTAAGTGATCACAGTTCTTTGGTTCGATATTAGAAGCCAAGGCACGCATGGCACTGGCCGATGCAGTAATCTCATCGATTGATTCACCTTTCATACGTAAGCCAGTCAAAATAGCGCCCATCATGGCGTCGCTACATCTGCCTTGCATGATGATCAGCATCACTTGATACATCTCATCAAAGGTTAAATCAATGTGTTGAAAAATTCTTTCTAAGGATGCCGTCAATAACTTATGAATATCTGTATCAGACAATTGAGCAATACTATCTGGAGTGTGATTGCCCTCTATTTTTGTTGTACTCATTATATTCTCTCTTACTATTTTTATAAGTTTGTTTTAGATTAAGTTGGTTTCAAATTTAATATTATAGATATTTTAGATTTATTTTTTAACGATACTTAGCCGACTTGTGGTAATTCGTTCGAGGCCAGTACTGCCAAATTATGTGTTTGCAAAAAGTTATTGAGCAACTGATAACCGGCCTCGCTCAAAATAGACTCAGGATGGAATTGCACCCCTTCGATGGCCAAAGTTTTATGGCGGATGCCCATAATTTCCTCAATGCTGCCATCGGCATACTGTGTCCATGCGGTCAGCTCAAGACAATCGGGCAGGCTGCATTTGTCAATGACGAGCGAGTGGTAACGGGTGACTTGTGATGGATTAGGCAATCCAGTAAACACACCTTGACCGTTATGGTAGACGGCTGATAGCCGACCATGCATGACTTCACCAGCTTTGACCACTTGACCACCAAATGCTTGTCCAATGGCCTGATGACCCAAGCAAATGCCCAATATCGGTATGATACCTTTGAATGTTTCAATCACTGCTAAAGAGATGCCAGCTCGATCAGGATCACATGGGCCAGGACCAATGACAATTACGTCTGGTGCAAGGGTTTGAATTTGTTCAATGGTAGCCTGATCATTACGCCAGACGGTGATGTCCTGCTGTAATTCACCGAAGTACTGTACGATATTGTACGTAAAGCTGTCGTAATTATCGATCATCAAAATCATTGGGTTTTCAACTTGTGGATGTGATTGTGTTTTTTAGACTTATATTTATCTATAGTGGTTCTTGGTTTAAGTAATTTTTGACGCAAGTGCTTCTGGATTCATACGTTTGTCAGGCGCAGTTATCTTACCATTATTTTGTGGTCTATCAAATGTAAGGTACAGGCTATCCAAGTAAGTCATGCGTAAAAATTATTTTACCTCACAATACTTTTGACGAAATACTTGCGAGGAGACTTTGGTTATTGGCTTGTCTGATATTTTTTAATTGTAAGATATGCACTAAAAAAGAACATTGTTCGTTAATGGTGCGGTTTTTTAGCACCGAAAAAGTGCAAAAATATGATGTTTTATGTCTATAAATGAGAAATAAGAGGTGAGTGGGTCGTTGATAGGCCATGCTTGATAAAGAATAAATCATGTTATAGGTAATTGTAATAATTGCGAATTAAGTTGATGGGTGTTTTCTCAAATATTATTATTTTTATAAGTTGGCACAGCGTTTGCATTACTATTTTCATGATTATTTATGGCTAAAAATTGACTCAAAAATAATTATTAATAAGTGCTAGAAGAGTTTACTATTGTGAGTTATATGTTGTTAGAATGAGAAAAAGCATTATAAGGATGTCTTGACTAAAGACATTGACAGTGCTGATAATAAGCATAATATTGAAGGCGCTATTTAGTATTAAGAGCACAGCTGATATTCTTGAACCAGTAAATTGCATCAGTCACTTTAAATCGCAATAACGTGATCAACACAACGGAGATTATTTATGTCGAACAAATTACTAGACCTTATCAAATCAACAAATGCTAAATGGGTTGACTTTCGTTTTACCGATACCCGTGGTAAAGAGCAACATATCAGCTTTCCTTCACATACCATTGACGAAGAAGTAATGGAAGACGGCAAGATGTTTGATGGTTCATCTATTGCTGGTTGGAAAGGTATTGAAGCCTCAGATATGATCTTGCGCCCAGATCCAGAAACTGCTTTTGTTGACCCGTTCTTTGATTCAGTTACCGTTGTCGTTACTTGTGACATTATCGAGCCATCAACGCTACAAGGCTATGATCGTGACCCACGCTCTATCGCACGCCGTGCTGAAGAGTACTTAAAGTCTACTGGTATTGGTGATACTGCTTATTTTGGTCCTGAGCCTGAATTCTTCATCTTCGATGATGTGAAGTGGTCAATTGATATGTCTGGTGTTAGCCATAAAATCACTGCTGAAGAAGCAGCATGGTCAACAGGCGAGACGTATGAATGGGGCAATATGGCGCATCGTCCACGTGTCAAAGGCGGCTATTTCCCAGTACCACCTATCGATAGCTCACAAGACATGCGTTCAATTATGTGTGAGCGTATCGAAGACATCGTTGGTGCAGGTAGCGTTGAAGTACATCATCACGAAGTAGCATCTTGCCAGTCTGAAATTGGCGTAGCATTCAACACGATGGTACGTAAGGCAGATGAAGTTCAACAGTTGAAATATGTGGTACATAACGTTGCGCATCAGTTTGGCAAAACAGCAACCTTTATGCCTAAGCCAATCGTTGGTGACAATGGTTCAGGTATGCACGTGCATATGTCTATCGCTAAAGATGGCGTAAACACTTTCGCTGGTGATGAATACGCTGGTTTGTCTGAAACAGCTCTGTTCTTCGTTGGTGGTATCATCAAGCATGCTCGTGCTTTGAACGCGATTACCAACCCATCGACCAACAGCTATAAGCGCCTAGTACCACATTATGAAGCGCCTATTAAACTTGCTTACTCAGCATCTAACCGTTCAGCGTCTATCCGTATTCCACACGTGAGCAGCCCTAAAGCAGTACGTGTAGAAGCCCGTTTCCCTGATCCAACAGCGAACCCTTACTTAGCATTTGCTGCATTATTGATGGCCGGCCTTGACGGTATCCAAAACAAAATGCATCCAGGCGAAGCTGCGGACAAAAACTTGTATGACTTGCCACCAGAAGAAGAAGCACAAATCCCAACGGTTGCAGAGAGCTTAGATGTAGCACTACAAGCATTGCGTGACGATCATGACTTCTTATTAAAAGGCGATGTGTTCACTGAAGACATGCTAGAAGCGTTTATCGCATTGAAAGAAGAAGAAGTACAGCGTCTGAACGTAACTGTACACCCTGTTGAATTTGACATGTACTACAGCTGCTAATTAGTCGCTAAAGCACTCAGTTATTTTGATTCATAGAAACCAGCTAAGTTATTCTTAGCTGGTTTTTTTATGGAATTTAAACCAATAATTATCTTAAAATAAGAGATTAAGAGTGGATAGTCGATAACAAATACTAGCCGTAACGCTCAATTTTCCAAAATCAGCCATCATAATTATAACAACAGGCACTACCATGAAGCTTTCAACGTTAAGCTCTTTAGTAATAATAACCTTGTCACTGTTTCAAATAAGTTGTATGCAACAAGATAAAAAGCAAGATCCTTATAAAGAGGGCGATATCGTTACTTGGAAGATTAATAATCATCTTATTTTAAAAGCTGAAGTCGGACAAAGGCGAGAGCACTCTCTTGAAAACCACTCTAAAAGAGGGGAAGCCGAGTTCTATCGTCCACAGTATGAGCGTTATCTTGGACAATTTCCTATTGATTATCAGCCTATAGGATTTGACAAGATAAGCGAGTCAGAGGCAAGAGACATGCCTATCTCTAAGCACTCAGGCAGAAGATATGAGTTTAATCTGATGCTTAATGGTTCTACAGTGCAGGCGTCGGATAGAGTAGTTGAGTCTAATGATACTTTAGATCATCCTGATCAGGTGAAGGTAGTGATTAACTCATATCAAGCTAGTCTTACAACTAAAGAGGCAACAGAAAAGGAAGAAAGAGAGGTAAAGGCTAAATACGAAAAAGAGCTTTCAGAAAAGTATGGATTACATTGCCGTACTAGAGATGATATTGGAATACCACACTGCTTTGGTAATTCTATTAATCCACAAGTCTCTGGCATAGTTTTTTCATTTTGGAATGATGAGAAAATCAAAGCTATTTCATACGAGCCTATCTATGGGGGCATCAAAGTCGAATGGTACTTTCATCCTAGCAACTTACAACACTGGCAGGAAATTGATACTGCAATATGGGATTTGATAGAAACGTGGAATATATCGCCAATAGAGTAAATACTGATTACTTAAATCAGCCATCATGATTATAACAACAGGCACTATTATGAAGCTTTCAATGTTTAATACTCAGATTGAAGACACGCTCTAGGGCGTGTCCTCAATTCAATCGATAGTCATCTAAATGGGTTAAAAATGGCTAAATCTTGCCAAACGGCGTCAAATAGCTGACTAATATCTCGATATTATCCTTGTTTGACTGCAATTTATCTCATTTTTATTACCATTTTTAAAATGAAGACACGCCCTAGTGTTATTCGCTGAAAAATACCCCATAATGGTACTATCATATTTGTTAAATACGCGCACTTATTAGGTTGACTGACTATGCACTCACTCTCAAAACATTCCCGTTTGATTCAGACCGCCATGACCATACGCAGTCATACCAAAAATAAGATGTTATTTACAGGCTTGCTCGTCTTCACAGCCAGCCTCTACGCCCCTTTAGCAAATGCCTCTGCTATTTATAAAGTCGTTGATGAAAAGACGGGTCAAGTCACCTTCACCGATCGTCCACAGAATTATGAGCAGCAAGCGGATAAGCAAGTCAGTCAGACCAGTGTCATGACTAGAAGTGATGCTCTTAACTCAAGTAACAATAGCAATACGAGTGGTCAGTCTAGCAGTACTGCTCAAGCTGCCAGCACAGAGACGACGATTACACCTGATGCTGACAGTTCAACCGTCAAAACCGCGGTCAATTATCAGCTTACGATCACTGAACCAAGCGAAGAGCGTGCTTATCGTCGTCCTGCCCAAAATATCGCTGTAAATGTACAAGTAAAGCCATCTTTACAAGCAGGCGATAACGTGAGTATTTACTTGGATGGTAATGAGGTGGCACAGGGTCTTAATGCTTCCATCCCAACGGTAGATATTTTACCAGGATCGCACAGTATCACGGCAGTTGTGACCAATGAGAAAGGTAAAACCCTGCAACAAGTAGCACGAACTGTTTATGTCATCCAAAACAATACAACCTTGCAAGATAATAAAAGAAAGGCAGAGCAGCTGTTGGCTTATCAGAACCTATCGTTGTACCAAAAACTATTATTAAAGTTACGTCAAAGTGATTAGAGCTTGTCTTATTGATGAATGATGAATAACGACAGCATAAATAACAGCTTAAGAAAAAAGGCAAGCACCCTAATGGTGCTTGCCTTTTTAGTATGAATAGTTCAATTTATGAACGAACCAACTGCTGGTATAAGTTGATTTATTTAGTCAGCTCAATCGTACCATTTGCGGTCACTGAGATCGTACTGTTGCCAGACTCAAAGCTTTGGCTTGGTACTGACTCAAGTGAGTCTGATTTCATGCTCATGGCGCTATACATTGGACGCGGGTAGTTACTACCTGTATTTAGGTTGACGTTCACCACACGATAGCCGCGAGCACTCCATGCGCTAGTTAGGTTTTTAGCTTGTTGTTGAAACGCGCGGGAGGCATCTGTCATTAGCTTCTGTTCTAGCGCATCTTTTTTGGTGTCAGACACACCAAAGCTGAGATTTTCCATGACAAGCGTTTCTTGTAGATCAGCAATGAGCTGACTGGTCGCGGCAAAATCAGTACTCTTCAAATCTATATTGGCTTGTCCTGTCCAGCCTATGATTTTGTTGTTTTTATCATAACTAGGGTAAGTGCGCTGCTGTCCTGTGCTGACAGTGACGCTAGGATAGCGTTTGGCGATTTTCATGGCATTGTTGATAGAAGTGTTGAGCGTAGTGGCCAATGCTTTTGAGTCAGTTGCCTGTGCTTTTTTGTATAAGCTGGCTCGTACTTCATCATTTTGCACTTCTTCTTTTACTTCTGTTTGAAAAGTAAGCTGGTCGTAGCCAGTTGGTTCTGCATGCGCGCTACCCATCATAGCGGTTAATAGAAGTGCAGAGCCAGTCGTTAGGGCTGCTTTGTTTAGTAAAGTAGTTTTCATCACTATCTCCTCAGTAAGTTATATCAATGATAAAGAGAGACGCTATCATTAAACGCTGTCTCTCTCTATTAAAAGCAGTGCATTTTATTTGTTAGTTGCTATCCATCATGCTCAGCTTTATAGGCTAACATAGCAAAATTCAGACGCGATGCTGTGATAATTTTGTCACCTAAGTTACTGATTTTTTTGCCTTACAAAAACAGTTTTACGATAGGGGTTGTAAAATTAAAAAATTCTTGTATAATTTGCAACTGGTGGCTCCATTGGTAGCCTCGCAACATTGTTCTATGAATCCCGCCAGGACCGGAAGGTAGCAACGGTAATAGTCACAGTGTGTGCCGAGGATGTGCTTTTGGAGCCGCTTTTTTTTGCCTAAAATTTGATAATTGGTTTTATAATCAGTCAGAAACACTCGTATTATGTATTAAGCCCTTCATTGTAAAGGGCTTTTTTTTGCGTTAATTTTATCTATTTTATATTTTAATTTCTTATTCAATTTCGAAGCTTCATTGATTAATATGAGTTAAAATACAATGTATTAACTTTTTAGTAACATTAGAGTGTGTTGAGTCTTCACCAATAGTCGCTGTTAGTGCCATGGTGGAGTATGCAACAGGCCTTAATATCAATACGAAACGTTTTAGGATTTGATTATGAAGATGTTTGTCTGGCTGTTTATTGCCTTTGTGGTGTTGGTGGTTGTATTTGGGGTATCCATATTTAATAAATTGGTACGCGCCCGTAACCAAGCAAAAAATGGTTTTGCTCAGATCGATGTGCAGCTAAAACGCCGTCATGATTTGATTCCAAATCTTGTTGAGACTGCCAAGCGTTATTTGACGCACGAAGAAGAAACGCTTACTCGTGTGATTAGTGCACGCAATCATGCCCAAAGTTTGCAAGACTCTAATCAGCATCAGCCAGACTCAATGGAGCATATGGCATTATTTGCCAAAGCAGAAAGCATGCTGTCCAAAGCATTAGGACAGTTCTCCGCTGTCGTTGAAGCATATCCTGAGCTAAAAGCGGACAGCGTGATTAAAGAGCTGATGGATGAGTTGACTAATACAGAAAACCGTATTGGCTTTGCACGTCAGCATTATAATGACAGTGTGATGTTTTACAATAACGATCGTGAAGTGTTTCCAAACAATCTGGTTAGCACGACTTTTGGCTTTCGCCCATTAAGTCAGTTGGTGTTTGAAGATAGAAAGGCGATTGCTCAAGCACCTGTTGTCAATATGGGCTGATATTCACAGGCGTTCGGCTATGTTTAGATAATATAAAATTTAGACAATATAAAGTTTAGGTAAGACAAGTAGATGGATTTTTTTGGTGAACAGCGCACACGTACTCAGCGCAGTCTATTACTCTATGGGCTATTTTTTCTCATTGTATTTGCGCATATGGCAGTGGCGCTCGGTGTCATGGTCCTGTTGCTCACGTTATTTACGGGTGGCATTTATTATTGGGCATTAGTACTGGTCATTATCTGGACATTAGGTAGCTTCGCTGGTGGTAGTTTTTTGGAGTATCGTCGTCTAAAAGCGGGCGGTCGTGCCATTGCTCAGCGCGTAGGTGCTGTTAGATTATTTATTGATCATAGCCAAGACGCTTGGGAGCACAGTGAGGGTATTGCTCATCAGCATGAGCCTGTACAAAAGGTTCGCTATAGTGCACGTCATATCGCGGTGCGTGATGAGCGTGATTTTCCACCAGTCTACCGCCGCTATTATGAAATTGCGCAGCAGTTAGCCATTGCTTCAGGTTTGAGTATGCCTGTCTTGTATGTGTTGCCTGATGAGCAAGGCATCAATGGTTTCGTGGCTGGTCGACACAGTCAGGATATGGTGCTGGTCGTGACGCAAGGTGCACTGGATAAGTTGTCTGATGAGGCTTTGTACGGGCTCATCGGACATGAGTATGGTCACATCCTCCATGGCGACGCCACCTTCAATCTGCAGCTGATGGTAGTGTTAGCAGGTTTACAGATACTATATGACTGGAGCGATCCTATCGGTAATGGCAATTATTTTGATAATGCCGTCAATCAAAACCTTGATCTATCACAGAAGTCCATCGATAATCATGCTCGTAGTACCGAAGCGAAAACCGCAAGTTTTACCACCCATAGTGAGTGGGTGGCGTACTGGCAAAGTCAGTCAAAAAATCAACAATCAACCGCAAAAAGTCAGTCGAAATGGCTACACAACAAACCAGTAGTAGATCGCAAAGCGCCTCGTAGCGTTTGGACATTGTTGTTACATGGGTTGAGCTTTTCGAGCATGGCCAGTGCTCAGTTAATCAAACATAGCTTCAACCGTGAGCGTGAACTGCTTGCCGACGCGACCAGTGTGCAGCTGACGCGCTCTCCTGCGATTATGGAGACACTAAAAGCCATCCACCAAGATTCACTTGGTTCACGCTTGACAGGTATCACTGATATCAATGGACTCAGTCATTTTTTCTTTGCCAGTAGTGGCGCAGATCTAGGGGATGTCTCTTGGTTTGCGACTCATCCCAGTTTGTCCGAGCGTATGGGTGCTATCAATGCCAATGCTTACCATAAGTTTGCCGTACAAGTTGCTAAAGAGAAGCGCATCAATCAGCAAAAAATAAAAGAAATATATGAGCAGCGTCGACTTGGGGACGTGGGTAAAGTAAAAACAAATAGCCTAAGTAGTAATGAAAAAGAAAATACTGACAAACAATTACCCCACGCAGAACCACTCTCTACTCAAGCATTGAATAATGGGGTAGAGAAAGAAGAGAAAGGGCTAGATTTCGTTGTAGCGCAAGATGTCGTCATTGATGGGCGATTGCAGGTGCAGACGCAAGATATCGATGTCCATGAACGGTTAGAACCTTGGCAGGCAAAACCTGATAGCGATTTACCATCGGCAGCGCTGATTAGTATTGATGATATTGAAAAAGTCTCGCTACCACAGTATGTACTCAATCACAGTCACCACCCGTTAGGTGCGCAGGCCTTGGTTGAAGCGGTGATGTTATGCCATCAGGGTCAAGCCCTAGCAACGACGAGTACTTATGATTTGGCTGACATTTGGTACGAAGTTACTACCAATAAAACCGATGATCATCGCCAAGCGCAAATTCTACCGCATGCCATCGACCATAAATTGATAGAAATCGTGGCGAGTATCGATCGACGATTGGACAGTGCGCTAATCACAACTGCCATAAAAAATCTGAGTCAGCATAATTTATCCGAAAGCGTGATTGCAGAGCTACGTCTGAAGCATGAGAGTAGCCATAGCAATGAAAGCTATCAGCATTATAGTCAGCAAAAAAAATGTCGTATGATGCTTATGCGCTATCAACAAGGTATCACTGAACTTTTTAACGGCCAGCTAACTGCTGATCTGAGTATAGACTTAGCAGATAAGATGGCGGACAAAGATTTTCTGACGGAAAGTATTCAGTCAGAATCAGCTGACGCCAAAAGTGGTACATCTTGGACGCCTTCTATTTTGTCATTATGGCAAGCGCTACATTTACAACAGCTGTTACCGGTACTATCTACGGTGCTAAGTGATGAGCCTTCACATGCAAGTAAGTATGAGTCATGGCAGCACACATTGCGAGCTGGCACAAAGGGTGTATATGCTCAGCTTGATCCTTCAGGTCAAGTGTTTGCTCGACTGAACGATGTTAAGAGAACGATGCTAATTTTACTAGCATATCGTTTGTCAAAAGATGTCAAAGGCCAAATGACATCAGCGTTATATAGTTCGATGCTTGACTACAACGATGCTAGTGTGGCCCACTATATCGTGGATTTACGCCGCCATGCACGTTTGATTGATATTGATTTAGCAGCCATTAGCGATGCCAATCTACAGTGGTTGCTGCTGATTTCTCAAAACCTCAATAGTATTCAGCTATTGGCATTAATAGAGACTGTGCCTGTGTTCATAGCATCCACCGTTGGGTCGTCTGTAATAGATGCCAAACGCCGTGATAATTATCAAGAGAGACAACAGAGCCTCAAGCAAATAGATTATAATGATACGACTGGTGAGAGTTACACCTATAATAATTATCAGCAATGGCTGAGTACATTGCATACAGTGATGTTACACGATACGATAGTCAGCCAAGATGAGTATGATTGCCTAATGCTGTTGGCAGAGCGCTGGCTAGGCGTTCGAAAGCTCTTTTGAATGCTATGACTGAGTGATGTTACTGAGCGAAGTGTTTAGGCATTGTTTGGCACGCATTGGGCTGGCTAGAAGTAGCATAATTTAAGTTGTTATTTGACATTTTTTAATACAGATACTCTGTAAACCCATCTTAGATGAGTAGGATAGTAAAGACGTATGAGTGACATTGCAGACCCGCTAATTGTATTGCAACATCGTATGCAGCAGCGTCAAATTTTAGCGATGATGGGTATCAATCAGTGGGTGCAGCCAAGCTCCGCCACCATCAATATGGCAGATATCTCTGCGCCTACTATTTCTGATTCTACAATTGATACGCCTACTCAGGCTGTATCGTCTGTTCCTAACATTGAACAACCAAGTATAGAACAGAAAAGTAATGCTGCCGCAAGCATTGAGATGTCAAATATAGCATTTGCTGATTCTGTATCAGCGGCTATCGATGATGACGCCACTCGTAATTATTACCATGATACTAGTGATGTAGGGTTAGAATCACCTAACGAACAAAGCCCTGTCACCTATAGCTTTGATACTAGCGTCAAAGCTATAGGTGATGTACCTGTCAAATCCCTCGTAAACGACATAGCCCAGCAAACCATTGCCGCTATCAAGCAGAGCCCTATTGCTCATATAAACAACGATGAGAGCTTTAAAAAAATAGCACCATTTGATTTGCAAGGCGGTTGTTATGGCGATTGGGTGGTTTTGGTTGATATCCAAGCACTAAACAATGACAGTCAAAAGCTATGGCAGAACATCACCCAAGCGCTGTCAATCACTTGTGAGACCACCTCTTTTCCTATTTGTGAAGGAATGGATACCGCAGAGCTTGCCAATGCCAGTCTCGCGGGATATGTCTTCAAAATTGGCCGCAGTGAAGAAATACAAGTGGTAGCATTGACTGAATTGCCTGAAGGGCTTGAGCATCCGACGCTTACGGCTGTACCCACGTTAGATGAAATGCTCGCTGATAGCAGCTTAAAGCGTCAGCTTTGGGAGAAATTATCTGGTCAAACCAGTTGACCATTGGTGTGGTCATAAATTACTTGTATAAACTATCGGCATAAAAAACAGACATTAGCAAATAAAAACAACGAAAGTCACTTTTACAGTGATTTTGATAGGCAACTTTTACGCTCCAACAAACAACGATAATTTCATCATATTTAGGATAATGACTATGACCACCACATCAACTATCAATACTGTCGCTCCTAACCGTGTGCCTAACTTTTCAGCGGGGCCTGCTACGATACCGACTGCTGTATTATCACGCGCTCAAGACGAGTTGCTTGATTGGCAGGGAAGCGGTATGTCGGTCATGGAAGTAAGTCACCGTAGTAAAGAATACATTGCTATTACGGAAAAAGCTGAAGCGAAATTGCGTTCGTTGATGGACATTCCAGATAATTATAAAGTGCTATTTTTACAAGGCGGCGCTAGCTTACAGTTTTCAGCGATTCCATTAAACCTATTAAATGGTGGGCGCGCAGATTATCTAACGACAGGTGCTTGGTCAGGCAAGGCCATCAAAGAAGCTGATCGCTATGCCAAACTGGGTCTGGGCGAGACTAACGTGGTCGCAACGGGCAAAGAAAGTAACTTTACCAATGTGCCTGATCAAAGTGAGTGGCAGTTAAGTGAAAATGCGGCGTATTTTCATTATTGCGCTAATGAAACCATTCATGGCTTGCAAATATTTGAGCCGCCAACAGTCGATGCACCGATTATCGTTGATATGTCTTCTTGCATTTTGTCACAGCCAATTGACGTCTCTAAATTTGGGATGATTTATGCGGGTGCACAAAAGAACATTGGTCCAGCAGGACTGATTATTGTGATTATTCGTGAGGATTTATTAGGGCAGGCGAGTGAGTGGTGTCCGCTGCTAATGAACTACGAGCATCAGGCTGAAAAAGAGTCTATGTCAAACACGCCAGCGACGTATTCTTGGTACTTGGCAGGACTGGTCTTTGATTGGTTAGAAGAGCAAGGCGGCGTGGCTGCTATCGGCAAGATTAATCAGCAAAAAGCAGACTTACTTTATAAAACGATTGATGACAGCGATTTCTATAACAATCCAGTAGCCATTAAACATCGTTCTATTATGAATGTGCCGTTTACCTTGGCAGACAGCAGTCTTGATAAAGTGTTTTTAGAAGAGTCAGCCGCCGCAGGCTTGATGAACCTAAAAGGTCACCGTGATGTGGGCGGTATGCGTGCCAGTATCTACAATGCCGTATCACTAGACTGGGTACAGCAACTGGTTGATTTTATGATTGCCTTTGAAAAAAAGCACGCTTAAATCAGCACCAGTTTTAGAAAAAAAGACGCAACTTTATGAGCTGCGTCTTTTTTTGTCTAAAATCAGCATGTTTGCTTGGTGGATAGATGGGTGGATAGATGGGTGGATAGATGAATGGTTTGTAATACCACACATTTTGCATGGCAAACCATTAGGTTAAAAAACTGAAGTTTGTTATGATAAATTTTGTGCAACTTATCATGCTTAGCGAGTTTTCAATTAACTTGTAGTCACTAGATAAGTTCTAAATATATTCATCGGTTTGGCAAAAGGGCTTGTTATAACTTTATTATGATAAAAAACACTATGCTAAAAGCCATAATGCTAATTGCCGCAGTGAGCTGTATACCTGTCAGTATCGCAGCGCCAATCACCACGACTGCGCTTGGTCATAATAGTCCTACTCACTATATTGACGCACCATTCATGCCTTATGCCAATCCAAATGCACCAACAGGCGGCACGCTCTCGCTCGATGCGCGTGGCACCTTTAATGCTGCTAATAAGTGGATGACCACTGGTGTGGCAATGGCTGGTACCGACTATCTGTATGATACCTTGATGACTGGCTCATTAAATGAAGCCTTTACGATGTATCCGCAGCTGGCAAGCAAGGTGACGTATGACCCTGACGATACCAGTTGGATTATTTATCATATCAATCCTGCTGCCCGATTTTGGGATGGGTCGCCAGTCACTAGCGATGATGTCAAAGCCACTTATGACGCCATATTGAACAAAGGGCCGATGTATATTCGCAGCTATTTAGGTGATATTAAGGACGTTCAAGTTCTGGATAAGCAACGAGTGAGGTTTGTCTTTGCGTCTGATGAGAATAAAGAAATTTTGTTAACGGTTGGACAGTTTCCTATTTTTGCCAAGACCTCTATCGATGCTGATTTTGAGAAGATTAGTCTAACGCCATTGATGGGCAGTGGTCCTTATAAGCTTGGACGTGTAGATGCAGGGCGAGCGGTCAGCTATATACGCGATGCCAACTATTGGGGGCGTGATTTGATGGTCAATCGTGGTCGTTATAACTTTGATATGATTAAGTTTGTGTATTATCAAAGTGATGAGATTGCGTTTGAAGGTTTTAAATCTGGTCAGTATCGCTTTCGTCCTGAGAATAAAGCGTCCAATTGGGCAACGGGTTATAATTTCCTCGCAGTAAAAGCAGGGCTGATTAACAAAGAGACGATAAGCAGTCAAAATCCAGTACCGATGCAAGGTCTGGTGATGAATATGCGTCGGCCAATCTTTCAAGATATTTGTGTTCGTCAGGCATTGACGGTGGCTTATGACTTTGAATGGATGAATAAAACCTTATTTCATGGGCAATATGAGCGCTTACAGAGCTTCTTTCATGGCTCTGAGCTTGCTGCCACGAATACGCCATCTACTGCTGAGATGCAAGTGCTAACCCCTTTGTTATCTAAGCTTGAACCCATACAACGTCAGGCTGTATTGGCAGAATGGCAGTTGCCTACTACTGATGGTAGCGGTTTTAATCGTCAAGGGCTATTAGAGGCACGTCAGCTATTGCTAGATGCGGGTTTCTATTATGAGGATATGAAGCTGTATCAGCCTGATGGACAGCTTGCTCAAATTGAGATTTTGATGACAGGCGAAACCATGGGACGAGTGCTGTTGCCATACATTCGCAACTTGAAGCGTTTAGGGTTTGATACGACCTTGCGTCAAGTCGATGGCCCGCAATATTATGAGCGTATGCGCAATTTTGATTATGATATGGTGGTGGATGTATTTGCGCAGAGCTTATCTCCTGGCGCTGAACAGGCCAGCTTTTGGGGTGGCGCGGCAGCTGACCAAGCAGGTAATAGAAATACAGCGGGTATTAAAAACGTGGCAATCGACGATGTCATAGACAAGTTGGGTCGTGCTAAGAATCGTGAAGAGATTGTGCTATATACCCAAGTGCTAGACCGCTTATTACGTGCTGGTCATTATTTAGTGCCACTATATGGAAAGTCAGGCACCAATGTCGCCTACTGGAATCAATACCGCCATACAGAAAAACTGCCTACCAATGCTGTCGGCATCGACTACTGGTGGACGGATAAAGCAGCAGAAGCTCGTATTAATACCTATTTAAAAAAGTAAAAATCAACAATTTTGAATGTTGAAGCGTTTCACAAAAACATCTGATAAAAATTAAGCAACAGAGATAACTATTCGTAAGGATTTACCATGAGTATTTGTATTCACCCGATTAAAGCGTTCAATGACAATTATATCTGGACATTGATTAATGAAAACAATAAGCAAGCGATTGTCATTGATCCAGGTCAGGCTGAACCTGTCGTTGCCTACCTAGAAGAAAATAATCTAGAACTGACGTCTATCTGGACCACGCATCATCATCATGACCACATCGGCGGCGTCGCAGCGCTACAAGAGTCTTATCCGATGACGCACCTAGTGGCGCATACGGAGCATAATGTCGATGAAGATCAAACTATCAAAGACGGCAGTACGGTAAGTGCATGGGGCTGCTCCGCACAGGTTTGGGATGTGTCTGGTCATACAGCGAGCCATGTGGCCTATATTTTAGATATCGATGGGCGAAAGCATTGCTTCTGTGGTGACACGCTATTTAGTGCAGGGTGCGGACGTGTATTTACCGGTACGATTGAGCAATTGCATGACAGCTTTAAGCGTTTGAATGGTCTACCTGCTGAGACGCTACTATATCCTGCGCATGAATATACGGCCAGTAACTTACGTTTTGGATTGTCGATTGAGCCTGCCAATGAGGCAATGCAGCAAGCATTGGCACAAGCAGAAGCGCAAACCGCACAAGGTATGCCGACATTACCTGTGACCCTAGAGCATGAGCGTATGGTAAATGTATTCTTACGTACACAAGAGCCCAGTGTGATAGCAGGTGTGAAGGCTAAAATGAGCATCAACGATGATAAGTCTTTGACCGTATTTGCTGCTTTACGTGAGTTAAAAAATAACTTCTAACTGCGTTCACCGCTCGTTTTCTCTATCGTCATGTTTGTTATGTTAGGAAGCTGCTGTTATGGGTCGTTATATCTTAAAAAGATTACTGTTGATATTACCGACGCTATTTTTAATATTGCTCGCAAACTTTGTCATTGTACAAGCAGCCCCCGGCGGTCCTGTTGAGCAGCAGCTTGCGCTTATTGAACAAGGCGCAAAAGACAATGCGCTGGCTGGTAATATTGGTGCGGGCAGTGCAGGTAGCAATAACAGCACGTATCAGGGTACGCGCGGTCTATCTGAAGAGATGGTGGCAGCGATTAATGCGCAATATGGTTTTGATAAATCGGCCCCCGAACGTTTTTGGCTGATGCTAAAGAATTATGCCCAGCTAGATTTTGGTGAGTCGTTTTTTAAAGGTCAGACAGTAACCGACCTCATTGTAGAGAAGCTACCAGTATCAATCTCGCTTGGGCTATGGAGTACGCTGCTAATTTATATGATAGCGATTCCACTCGGGGTCTATAAAGCCATGCATCATGGCTCTGGGATTGATAAAGCAACGGCTATGCTGCTCGCTATCGGTCATGCGATACCCGTCTTTGTATTTGCCGTCATACTACTGGTGTTCTTTGCGGGTGGCAGCTACTGGAATATCTTTCCACTACAAGGGCTAACTTCCGAGAACTTTGACCAATTGAGTGCTCTTGGAAAAGTGAAAGATTATTTTTGGCATTTGGCATTGCCTTTATTGGCAAGTACGGTCGGTGGGTTTGCTGGCTTGACCTATTTGACCAAATTTAGCTTTTTAGAAGAGTTAGGCAAGCAATATGTGCTTACCGCTCGTGCCAAAGGTTTAGGAGAGCGGCAAGTGTTATACGGGCATGTTTTCCGTAATGCTATGTTAATCATTATCGCTGGTATTCCAGCCGCTATCGTTGGTATTTTCTTTGCCGGTAACTTTCTGATTGAGATTATCTTCAAATTAGATGGTTTGGGCTTGCTTGGCTTTGAAGCCATTCAACAGCGCGATTATCCAGTAATCTTTGGTACGTTATTTATCTTTACCTTGGTGGGATTGTTATTACAATTAATCAGCGATTTAAGTTATCACTTGATTGATCCCCGTATTGATTTTGAGGGGCGCTAATGTCAAGTCATCTATTACCTTCAATACCCTCATCTGACTCTCCTGTTTCTATGCCAAAAAAACGTCGGCTAAATCCTATCTGGCAGGCACGCCTAAACCGTTTTCGCCAAAATCGCCTTGGTGTTATCTCGCTATTTGTTTTTGCGCTGATATTTACCATTTGTATGGCATCCAATGTGATTGCCAATGACAAACCGCTACTGGTGCAGTATCAAGGTGACTATTACTTTCCTGTTATAAAGGCTTATCCTGAAACGACTTTTGGTGGTGTGTTTGAAACCGAAACCAATTACAAAGATCCTGCGGTGCAAGCATTGATTGATGAGCAGGGCTTTTATATTATGCCGCCGATTCCCTTTGCCGATCAGACACCCAACGTAGAGCTAGGCATTCCTTATCCAGCGGCACCTAACGCCCAAAACTGGCTTGGTACGGATGACTTAGGCCGTGACGTACTGGCACGCATACTTTATGGATTGCGAGTGTCTTTACTATTTGGCTTGGCATTGACACTTGCAGGCGCATTGATAGGTATCATTGTCGGTGCCATCCAAGGCTATTACGGTGGCTGGGTTGATTTAATCGGGCAGCGTTTTATGGAAGTGTGGGGCGGGATGCCTCAGCTGTTTATGATTATTATTTTGGTCAGCTTATTCAGTCCAAGTATCACCATGCTGTTTGCCCTGATGCTATTGTTTGGCTGGATGGGTCTGGTGGGTTTGGTACGGGCAGAGTTTTTGCGCGCGCGTAACTTTGATTATGTCCGAGCTGCTCGCAATCTTGGTGTGTCGGACAGCCAGATTATGCTGAGACACATTTTGCCGAATGCTTTGGCCTCAAGTTTATCGCAATTGCCCTTTATTTTAACGGCGAATATCATTGCCTTAACGGCACTAGACTTTTTAGGATACGGTTTATCGCCAGGTTCACCATCGCTTGGTGAGCTAATGGTACAAGGTAAAAATAATCTGGATGCACCGTGGCTGGCCTTATCTGGGTTCTTCAGTTTGACCTTTATTTTATCGCTACTCATCTTCGTTGGCGAAGCGCTACGTGATGCATTTGATCCGAGGCGCTCTTAATATGACAATGACGACTGCTAAAAATAACCGATTAAATAAAAATAATGGTCAGGCAACAAACACAGTCATACTGTCGGTAGATAAGCTCAGTATTCATACCGATGGGGGCGTGCCTTTGGTGGATGAGTTGTCTTATGAGCTGACGCAAGGGCAAACCCTAGCTATCGTTGGTGAGTCAGGTTCTGGTAAATCAATAGCCAGTCTCGCGCTGCTGGGATTATTACCAGATGGCTTAACCGTTACAGGCAAGGTACAGCTGGCAGATTCAGCAGGTATGACAGCATTGCCGGTAGCTAATGGTAAAGGGCGGAACACGGCACTACGTGCTGTGCGTGGGCAGCGTATTGGCATGGTATTTCAAGAGCCAATGACTGCGCTTAATCCTCTACATACGGTCGCTAAACAAATTGCTGAGTCACTGCGCCTAAGTGGTATTCCTAAAAAGCAATGGCGCGAACAAAGTATCGCCTTGCTAGACGATGTTAATATTACCGATCCTGCTGATAAGATGAATCGCTATCCGCATGAGCTATCAGGTGGTCAGCGTCAGCGCGTCATGATTGCGATGGCATTGGCACAGCAGCCTGATATTTTAATCGCTGATGAGCCGACTACGGCACTTGATGTGACCTTGCAACATGAGATTCTTGAGCTGTTAGACGATCTAAAGCGTCAGCATAATATGGCAATGGTGCTTATCAGTCATGATCTCAATTTGGTCAGACGTTATAGTGATGATGTCATCGTTATGCGCCAAGGAAAGACGATTGAACAAGGACAAACGGCCGCTGTATTTAATCAGCCCAAAGCAGAGTATACCCGCACGCTTATCCAGCAGGATTTTGGTCAAGCGTTAATTATATTGGATGATAATAAAAGTGAGCCGTCAACGGTATTGCAAGTAAATAGGTTACAAGTACAGTTCCCAATGGAAAAAAGCTTATTTGGCGGTACAAAGCGTTGGTTTGATGCGGTTAAAAGTCTAGATATAATGCTGCATAAAGGACAGGCACTGGGTATCGTAGGTGAATCCGGCTCTGGAAAAACGACGACGGCGCTTGCTTTAAGTCAGTTACTTGGTAATACGGCGCGTGTTGATGGACAGATAATAGTCAATGGGCAAGATATTGCGGCATTATCGAAACGTGAGCTACGCACTTTTCGCTCGCAGATTCAGATGGTGTTTCAAGATCCGTTTGCCAGTATCAATCCTCGTATGACAGTGATGCAAATCGTTGAAGAAGGGTTGCTCGTCCAAGGTGTCGATAAGGCCACTCGTCAGCAGGCAGTCATTGATAGTTTGGCTACCGTACATTTATCAGCTGAGTTTGCGCAGCGCTATCCGCATGAGTTGTCTGGTGGTCAGCGACAACGTGTGGCACTCGCACGGGCGCTTATCATGCAGCCAAGTCTATTAATATTGGATGAACCGACTTCTGCGCTGGACAGTACCACGCAGGTGACAGTGGTTAATTTACTACGTGAGATTCAGCAAAAACTGCAAATTAGCTATGTATTTATCAGCCATGACCTAAAAGTCGTGCGGGCGCTATGTCAAAAAATTATGGTATTAAAAGACGGTGCGTGTGTAGAGTCAGGGAGTACTGAAGATATTTTTCATAATCCGCAACATCCGTATGTCAGGCGTTTACTACAGGCGAGTAGCACTTAGTCGTGACATCAGACCTGACATAAATGGAATTGACTGTAGCAGTTCATATTAATAGCGATATCATATGGATAGCAGTGATAAACTAAGGGTAGAAAGTGATTTTTTAGCGTAAATATTAAGGCATGCTTTGACGTTATAGATGTGCTGTTACTTTACTAATAGCTTTTAGTCGCTGATTAAAATGGTTGTTATTACTATTTTGGTATTATTAAAAGGACTGTTTACCCATGAAGAAGCAAAATAGTATTTCTAGATTAGTAGGTAACGCTGGATTGCAACATGCAGGGTATGTCGCCGTTGCTAAGACTCGCGCCAAAGTGCTGAAGGCATTTTCTTACGTCATTTCGATCAGAAGACCAATGCTGTTCGTCGGTGAGTCTTCCTGTCATGAGCTGTGCGATATGCTCATCAATGAAGGCAGCACCAATGTCTTTATTGTCACTGATGCGGTACTAAATAAGCTTGGTATACCTGCGAAAGTCACCGATTATCTAGACGCAAAAAATATCAGCTATCATGTCTATGATGGTGTTACGCCAGATCCTACTTTTGCAGTCATCGAAGAAGGTCTAAGCCAGTCTATAGCAGCAAAATGCGATGCAATCATCGCCATCGGTGGCGGTTCGGTCATTGATGCTGCCAAAATGATGGCGATGTCGCAGGGTAATCGCTGCGAACCTAAGCAGCTCATTGGTATCCTCAAAGCAAGAAAACCCGCCATTCCGCTGTACTGTGTGCCGACGACGGCGGGCACTGGCTCAGAAGCCACACTCGGTGCGGTAGTGTCTGATGACAAGACACATCAAAAGGCGCTCTCTATTGATCCTAGAATGGTACCATTAGCAGCTGCGATTGATCCGGTTATTATGAAAGGCATGCCAGCTCATATTACCGCTGATACGGGTATCGATGTACTGACACATGCGTTAGAGGCATGGATGAGTGTGAACGCTAGCGTAGAGACCGACTATTATGCGGCCTCTGCGGTCAAGTCTGTTATGCAGTACTTACCGATAGTTTATCAGGACGGTGGCGACCTGAAAGCAAGAGAAGCGATGGGTGTGGCTGCTCATTATGGTGGTATTGCCTTTAATAAAGCTGGTCTCGGTTATGTGCATGCGATTGCTCATCAGTTAGGAGCGTATTATCGTATTCCTCATGGTCGTGCAAATGCTATTGTGTTGCCTTATGTTTTGGATGTGAACCGTCAAGCAAGCCAAAAAAGACTGGCGGCATTGGCTAGAAAAACAGGCATAGTAAACACAGATCAAGCAGCTGGAAGTGACAGTATTGACAGTGCAATAACCGATTATCTAATCGCTCAAGTACGTGAGCTAATTACAGACTTAAATATAGACCCTACTGTTGATGGCTTACAAACCAGTGATTTTGATAATATTGTTAAAGCCGCTGCAAAAGAAGTCAGTGATACCTATGCAGTACCACTTTACCTCACAGCATTTGAAATAAAAGATATCTTGATAAAGATCAAGCAGGCAAGTGATCACTGTATGAATGACAAAACAGAAAGTACTAAAGTAGCCTAAGATATATAAATGCGGTATAAAAAGAGCATGCTACCACCAGTGTAGCGTGCTCTTTTTCCGTTATTACGCTGTATGGGTTTAGCTTATAAATACTCAAAAAACCGCTATTCGAAAGTAAAAACCTAAGAAATAGCTTAAACCAAAAACATTAGACGATGATTGTTCAGTTTAAGTACAGAGTTTTTAATCTACGTTAAATTTTTATAACAAACTAGGTGTATTCCAGTGACACACAAGGGTTATGATAACTGTGTAGCCTCACTCCATAACATTATTTTTAGGATATTCTAATGAACCTCAAACTAAACACCAAGGTCGCTGCTATGGTTGTTGCGGCGAGCAGTACCTTCTTTGTCGGCTGTGCTGCCACTGAAAATACTGCGAAGACCACGCCACCAACCACTGGTAATAACCCTTATGCGCCTACAGATCCTAATTTGGCTGTGGCAACAGTCGCTGGCGGCTGTTTTTGGTGTGTAGAAGCGGGTTATGAGAAGATACCTGGTGTTGTGGAAGTGGTATCAGGTTATACAGGTGGTGAGACTCAGAATCCAACTTATAAACAGGTATCGGCAGGTGGTACCGGTCATACGGAAGCGGCACAAGTATATTATGATCCGACGAAAATAACGTATAATGGCATAGTACAAGCATTATGGCGCATCGCTGATCCAACCGATGCTGACGGCCAGTATGTAGATCGTGGAACCCAGTATCGACCTGCTATTTTCTATAATAATCAACAAGAAAAGCAAACGGCAGAAGCGGCGAAAAAAGCGTTGCAAGACTCTGGCGTCTATGACAAGCCAGTGGTGATAGAAATCGTTCCTGCCAGTACCTTTTACCCAGCAGAAGATTATCATCAAGATTATTATAAAAAGAACCCACTTCGTTATAAAGCGTATACCTTCAACTCTGGTCGCTACCAGTTTATCGAGAGCGTATATGGTAAAAACTATGAGTTGGATTTTAGTCAGTTCAAACCAGCTGCTGGTAGTGTGACAGTAAATACATCAACCACACCTTCAAA
Organism: Psychrobacter sp. SCQQ22; assembly: GCF_015864605.1. NCBI lineage: Bacteria > Pseudomonadati > Pseudomonadota > Gammaproteobacteria > Moraxellales > Moraxellaceae > Psychrobacter > Psychrobacter sp. SCQQ22. The sequence goes on along the minus strand of NZ_JADYWZ010000005.1, from coordinate 15,319 downwards.
TACCGCAGTGGCTACTACTGGTTTTAATTCAAAGACCTTTGTAAAACCTGCCAAGAGTGAATTAAAGAAATCACTCAGTGATATTCAGTATAAGGTGACTCAGGAAGAGGGCACTGAGCGCGCTTTTGATAATGAATACTGGGATAATAAAGCGCCTGGTTTATATGTCGATGTCATATCAGGTGAGCCGCTGTACTCTTCTCGTGATAAATACAAGTCTGGAACAGGCTGGCCAAGCTTTACTCGTCCATTAAGCACAGATATGGTCGTTGAAAAAGAAGATCGCGGTATCTTCTCCGTTCGTACGGAAATTCGTAGTCGCTATGCTGACTCTCATGTCGGTCATGTATTTGATGATGGCCCTGCACCAACAGGCAAGCGCTACTGTATGAACTCAGCAGCACTGCGTTTTGTACCATTAGCAGATATGGAAAAAGAAGGTTACGGTGATTGGATTGATGACGTAAAACCAATTGCTTCTTAACTTTTGACAGAACTAAAATAAGAAAAGGACGCTAATGCGTCCTTTTCTTATTTCTGAATATTTAATGACTCTATATTTAATGACTCTTTATGCTAATAATCAAAAAGCAGGTTGACGCTTAGGTATCGCGCTCAAAAACTCTGTACGAGCTTGATTATCATGGACAAACTCGCCTAACATCGACATCGTACGTGTAGTGGAATGCTGTTTACCTACACCACGCATCATCATACACATATGTGCGGCATCCATCACGACAGCGACGCCGCGGCAACCAGTGACTTCCATAATAGTTTGTGCTATTTGTTCGCTTAGGTTCTCTTGAACTTGCAAACGACGGGCAAACATATCAACGATACGGGCAAATTTTGATAAGCCTAAGACTTGTCCGTTAGGTAAATAGCCGACATGTGCGATACCATGAAACGGCAACATATGATGCTCGCACAATGAATAAAACTCAATATTTTGTACCAATACTAGCTCACGATTGCTCGATGGGAACAGCGCATCATTGACGACTTCATCTAAGTTCTGATGATAGCCTTGGGTTAAATGGGCAAAAGCTTTTGCGGCACGCATGGGTGTTTCTTCAAGACCAGGGCGGTGCAAGTCTTCACCAGTTGAGCCGATCAATTGACGATAAGAATCGGCGCTCTCTTGGTAATTTGATGTTATTGTTAGGGTGTTACTCATAAGTTTGGCAGCCATCCAAAATGTGGGTGTAGCTTAACGCTAAATCCTTGTTTACAAACAATGGTTGTAAAGGATTATTATAAAAATTGTGCAAGCTGGGAAGGGCTGTGATTATACTTGAAATCTGCTTAACTTCATACTGCTGTGGTTCGTAGTTCAATGTTTAATCAATATTAGGCACCATTGTAGGCAAATCTAGTTTACGACTGTTTACTTAAATTAATTCGTGTATAATAGTTCACCTATCATTTGTGTTTAATTATCACTGGCTATCTGTCATATATAACAACTCTAAATAATTTTTTAATATCAATAAATTTGATCGATTCAAAAGGAAATACTATGCTACTTCAAGGACAAAGATTTGTCGTAACGGGCATTGCAAGTAAACTCTCTATCGCTTGGGCAATCGCAGAAGCGCTACACCGTGAAGGTGCTTCACTGATTTTGACTTACCCAAACGATAAGATCAAAAAACGTGTGGATATGGCTGCAGAAAAATTCGAAGCAGATTTGGTACTAGAGTGTGACGTAGCATCTGACGAGTCTATTGCTGCTTGCTTTGAGCAAGTGACTGCTCATTGGGGTGATGGTATTGACGGTGTGGTACATGCAATTGGCTTTGCACCGATGGATCAGCTAGATGGCGACTTTGTCAACGCGACCACTCGTGAAGGCAGTCATATTGCGCATGATATCTCAAGCTATAGCTTTGTTGCATTAGCCAAAGAAGCTCGCGCATTGCTAGCCATGCGTCACGGCTCTATGCTGACATTAACTTATGAAGGTAGCATCTCAGTATTGCCGAACTACAATGTCATGGGCATGGCAAAGGCCAGTCTTGAAGCCAGTGTACGCTATCTTGCGACCTCTATGGGCGGTGAAGGCATCCGTGTTAATGCGATTTCAGCAGGTCCTATCCGTACGCTTGCTGCTAGTGGTATCAAATCATTCCGTAAAATGCTCGATGTCAGCGAAAAAATCGCACCACTACAACGTAACATTACCCAGACAGAAGTAGGTAATGCTGCATTGTTCTTATTATCTCCGTGGGCATCTGGGATTACTGGTGAAATTATGTTTGTTGATGCTGGTTTTAATACCGTTGCCATTAGCGAGCAGTTAATGATGTTGGACGAACCAAAGTAACTGTCTTAGATAATTGAGAGTATTCTTAGGTAATTAATAGCATTGTTTAAAAAATAGCGTTTAAAAAATAGCGTTTAAGAAATAAGGAAGGCAGCCAATTGGCTGCCTTTTTTGGTTTATACTAGGGGCTATTTTTAAGTTAGCCTTCAGGCAGTGAATATGATAACTAAACTACCAAAGTGGATATTGTGGGGTGGTGCAGTGCTTGCGTTTAGTGCGGGCTGCGTCAATACTGCTGCATTGATGGGCTTTGCTAATTTATCAGTCTCTCATGTTACTGGTAATGTGAGCTTATTTGCATCAGCGATTGCTTATTTAGATGTGCACAGTATTTTGTATATTGGTGCGCTGCTGCTGTCTTTTTTAGCGGGTGCGGTCTTGAGTGGTTTCGTGATTGGACAAGCACCTTTAAAGCTGGGTAAACGTTATGGCCGTGCGTTATATCTTGAGGCGTCATTACTGCTGATTAGCTATTGGTTGTATCAACAGCACGATTATTTAGGACAGTTAGCCGCTGCGATGGCGTGTGGATTACAGAATGCCATGGTTGCTACTTATAGCGGTGCCGTCATCCGTACCACTCACCTCACAGGATTGACGTCAGACATGGGCGCAGCGATTGGTAATTGGTTGGCAGGTCGTTCGATCAGCAAGCCGACACTAGGTTTCCAAGCTATTATTTGGTATTGCTTTTGCGGTGGCAGTGTCGTCGGGGCATTTTTGTACGCCAAAGTAGGCTATGGCGCGTTGCTAGTGCCTATCACTATCGTACTGACAGCAGCATTTATATATAACTATGCGTCAGATCACTTGCCAGAAAAAAGACTGCCAAGATCTGAAAAGCGCTCATCATCATAATAAGCGCCTATTCTCTTTTGTTTTAAACATGAAGCGGTCATTTATTTTTCGCTTTATTCTTCATGGTCCTCATGTTCGTGCATACCTTGCATCATATCTAATGCAGAGTCATCAGTACGTTGCTGATCTTCTTTGGCTAGACCGTCTTGATTGATGTCTGTCGGTGCCATTTTTGTGGTTGAGTCAGTTTTATTTGCATCTGTCATAAAGTGCTCCTGTTTATTTTTATGTATTTCTAGCATAAATCTCTAATAGAAATAGGCTTTGAGATATCTACTATTATTTAGCTCGACTGTCAGTATGAGAGACGGCTATACTCTTGTATACATACGGTGTACACTTGTTTAGTGAATATATGTAACCAGAGATTATATAGGTTTTCAATGGTGCGCTTCTATTTCTAGTGCATAGATAAAATGCATAATTACGCCACAGGTAACATAGAACTCATTGCTAATAAATATGTGAGCATTAAGAATAGTTAAAAGAATGTTCTGGTATAAACTTATTAAGTAATTTGTCAATTAATTTTTCTGTCATATATCTGCTATGATAGCCACGTATTTTTTTGGGTTAATGACAAAGTGAATACTATAGTTGCCTTCATATGTAGGGCATTTTCACACTGTCTTTGAGGAAATAAGGACGTTTTATGTCAGAGCAAAAACTAGACAGTCATCTACCTAACGATGGTAATGAGTATTTATTTACCGATACCTTTCCAAAGGGTACTGGTAAAGGATTGATTGTTGTCGCTATTGCGGCGATTGTCGCTATGATTATCTATAATGTGTTGCCATTCGATATTAATGCCAATAAAGGGCTAGCCTTGTTGTTTTTCATTGGCGTGCTGTGGTTAACGGAAGCGGTACACGTTACCATTACTGCGCTATTGGTCGTGGTCGTGGGTGCACTGATTGGCATACCAGACTTCGATGCCAAAATCGGTTTAGAGAGTTTTGCTAGTCCGACGATTTATTTGTTCTTTGGTGGTTTTGCTTTGGCAGCCGCCTTGCATGTACAGCAATTGGACAAAAAAATCGCATTAAAGATTTTATCGATGTCAGGTGGTAAGCTAAACACTGCTGTGTTTTTGATATTTGGCGTGACGGCATTTTTGTCAATGTGGATATCGAATACGGCCACTGCGGCGATGATGCTACCGTTAGCGCTTGGGATATTGACACAGGTCGATCGTGAAAAAGATCGTGGTACGTTTGTATTTGTCCTACTAGGTATTGCTTACTCAGCAAGTCTGGGTGGTTTGGGTACTATCGTCGGTTCGCCACCTAATGCTATCGCAGCAAAGGCACTGGATATCGCCTTTATTGACTGGATGAAGTTTGGTATACCTATGATGTTGGTGTTATTGCCACTATTATTAGGTGCGATGTATGTGTTCCTCAAACCCAATCTAAATCGTAAAATCGTGATCGTAGAAGATGAGCCTATTGCTTGGAATAAACCGCGTGTGGTGACGATTATTGTCTTCATTGTTACTGCATTGAGTTGGATATTTTCCAAACAAATTGGTGAAGCACTAGATATCACTGATACGGATGCCATTATCGCTTTATCAGCGGCTGCAGCAGTGGTGAGTTTAGGATTGGTATCGTGGAAGCAAGTCTCTGACAATACGGATTGGGGTGTACTCATGCTGTTCGGTGGCGGTATTGCGCTGTCGACAGTGTTGAAAGTATCAGGCGCGTCTCTAGTACTGGGTGAAACGGTCGCTAATGCCTTGTCTTCGGCACCATTGGTTGTGGTGATGATTGCGGTATCTGCGTTCATTATCTTCTTAACCGAGTTTGCCTCTAATACAGCATCTGCCGCATTGTTGGTGCCAGTATTTGCTGCTATTGCAGAGCAGATGGGCTTGCCACATGAAGTGTTGGTATTGGTCATTGGTATTGGTGCATCATGTGCCTTTATGCTACCAGTTGCGACACCACCAAATGCTATTGTGTTTGGTACAGGTCTCATCAAGCAAACAGAGATGATTCGTACTGGTATCATTCTTAATATTATCGCCACCTTTGTTGTGGGGCTGTGGGCATATTTTTTCTTAATATAGTTTAGCAAATAATATAGTAATGAAACCAAACCCGATGTTTTAAGTGATGCTTAAACATCGGGTTTTTTACTTTCTGAGGTTTTAATATTTGCTTCTTAGTATTTGTATAAGACCTTATTGGTGAGAGGAGGTAAGTAATATGATGAACCTTGATGATCAGCAGATAAGTACCATCGCTGCAATTTCTGACATTCATAGCAATGTCTTTGCTCTAGAGGCGGTTCTTGCAGACATAAAGCGTCGCAATGTAGAACAAATCGTCAATCTTGGTGATATTTTGTATGGTCCGATTGCGCCGAAAGCAACTTATGAGCTGCTGATGACCTATCGAGACGATATTATTACTATTTGTGGTAACCAAGATAGGCAGATATACGAGGCGACAGCGGCAGATATTGAGAGTAATCCGACACTAGGTTTTATTATCAAAGGCTTGCCTAAGTCGGCTATTGAGTGGATGCAAAACTTGCCTTTTGACTGTCATTTCAGCAAAGACGTTTATCTGTGTCATGGGTCACCAACGGATGACATGATATATCTGTTAGAAAATATAGAAACAGGACAACCAAGAGTACGTAGTGACGCAGATATTCTGGCATTGCTCAATGGTATTGATAGTAAGGTTATCGTATGTGGTCACACCCATATCCCGCGTACGATAAAGCTATCGACCGATCAAATGGTTATCAATACTGGTAGCGTTGGTTATCCCGCCTATGAAGATGACTTACCTAATATCCATAGGATGCAGACCTATTCTCCTCATGCAAGTTATGCAATTATTAGATGTGTTGATACCGAGAAAGGGAAGCGCTGGCAAGCAGAGCATATTAAGGTGCCTTACGATTATGAGGCCGCTGCTCAATTAGCTTCAAAGAATGGTCGAGAAGATTGGGCGTTTGCACTGAGAACGGGGCGTGTGTTTTAAGCTCGGTATGACATTATTTATTTAATAATCTACCCCCTAACTTTAACTATAGTCGATTCAATTTAAAAGTAGTACAAGGCAACCGAGTGTAGATGTATATTAAATACTTCAAGCAAGGTTAACGCTGTAATACTTTCATAGTGGAATGACTATATAAGGCAATAATTTATGCCAACCCTATATATGATTCAACTGGGTGCTCGGCCCAAAGGTCGCTTGATTGAACAGCACGATATTTTCTTTGGTGTGGCCAATCAGGTGAGTGAGTTAATCGCAGATATCAATGAGCATTGGCCAGAAGTAAAAAACAAGTGGCATATTGACTCGTATCGTGCGGTTACCAATGTTGATGGTCATACTATTAAATTGGTTGAGCCCAGTAATAAAACTGACAATCAAACAGACCATAGTAAAAGCCTAAAGCTGTTTTTTATCAATCTTGGCGGATATCAGCAGGGCAGTTTTGAAGAGTTTCATTATAAGTTACTCATCGTTGCCCCCAATCAAGCGGATGCTATTAAACAAGCAAAACAGAGTGCGTTTTATCAGAATTTTACTTTTAAAGATAGCAACTCGCCTTTTGATGCTGCTTCACATATTGATGATAAGTTTGAAGTGGATATAGACGATATATATAACGTGAATGATCTGATATCAGACCTTCAGTTAGTGATTGAGCCTATCGATGGCATCGATAAAGCAATAAGTGATGATTCACCAGATAAAGAATATGTCGGCTATTTGAGTATCAAGAATTTGAAAAAATTGGCGTTATGATTAATAAGTATGATTAACAAGCTGATTGAATAAATAACTCATTCACAAAAATAAAATAGGGCGAGCATATTTGCAAAATTTCATGAAAGGATTTTTTAAGTGGGTTATTGCAGGTATTGGCATGGGAATAGGAATGTTCACTGTTCTAGTGGCTGTAGAGTTCTGGAATAATAAGAATGAACCAGAAAAATCTGATGACACTACAGGAGTATCAAGTAACGAGGCTGAAAAGGCTATAGAAGATAACAGTGAGTTATCAAGCTCTCAATCTATGGTAAATGATCAAGACGTACCGATAGGTTATAAATTGATGGAAGAGGGAGGTGTCATGTTAGATGCACCTATTATGGGCATGGAATGGGAGAGTGTGAAAGATGAAAACACGACCACTAGTCCACGTGTGTATGAACCCTTTATAATATATCAATGTGTCACGGAAGACGGTGAGCATTTACGTTTGGATGTGATTAATAGCGATATTGGTTATATGCTCAAGTACTATTTTGCCACTCAAGGTAACCCTTTAAAGCTAGAAGCACAGCAAGCTACTGAAGATGCCTATTATGTGAAGTACCTCAATTCTACTGATATCACTATGCGGGATCCAAATAATTATTATAATTTGACACAGTATGAAGACGGCGATACCTCTTTTTATATTATTAATGCCATCACTGGTCAGGAGATGAATCATTTTTCTTGTGAAAATAACTCGATTGAAAATGATCAGTATGCTTTGATTGCTCAAATGGAGCCAGAGCATTTTAAATTTAAACCTATGACTGACGAGCTTGAATCTCTTTTGACTGAGCGTTTTGAAAATCAGTAAAGGTCTTTTTGGTTACCAACCAAACATCAGAACCAACTTGAATCGCATTCAAATTACCCCCATAATCTAACCACTTCTAAATAATAAATAGCCTAAGTAAATATGTCCAATAATTCTGAGAATACCACACAAGCATCTAACGAAAATACTACTCGTCAAACCAATAGCACCACTAATCCGAATAAAGAAAACGATAGCACAAATCACGAAAATTTACGTATTACATCGCGTAGTGCTACACCAAACAGTGCCACACCATGCAGTGACAAAACAGCTGCTCAATCTCATATGAGCACTGATTTGCCAGTACTCGCCAAAGATAGCTATTACTTAACGCGTCTAGAGCGAGAGCTGGCACGTGCCGTTGTGTTGAGTAAAAAAGAGAATAACGAAAAAGCCAATGAAGCGTTAGCGAAAAAACGCGAGCAATACGACAAAATAAAAACGCGCTCTCAAGAAGCAGTACAGGCACGTATTGATAGCATTCCTGCAGACTTGCCAGCCAAGCTAAACCTTGATTTGCCCGTGAGTCAACGTGCAGATGATTTGATTCAAGCCATCATCGATAATCAAGTCATTATCGTCGCAGGTGAGACAGGTTCTGGTAAGACGACGCAGTTACCGAAGCTTGCGATGCTGGCAGGACGTGGCATCAAAGGGCAGATAGGGCATACGCAACCACGGAGACTAGCAGCGAGAAGTGTGGCAAACCGTATTGCAGAAGAATTGGGCGAACCCTTAGGGAATACCATTAGTTTTAAAATTCGTTTTAATGAGCAAGGGTCGGCGCAATCTGTTGTGAAGCTTATGACGGATGGTATCTTATTGGCTGAACTGGGTCATGATCGGTTTCTGAGTAAGTACGATACGATTATTATTGATGAAGCACATGAGCGTAGCTTAAATATTGACTTTATTATGGGTTATCTGAAAAAGATGCTACCCAAGCGTCCGGATTTAAAAGTCATTATTACTTCAGCGACACTAGATACCAAACGCTTTAGTGAGTATTTTAGTCACTATGATGCCAAACTTAAACGTAAAGTACCTGCACCAATTTTTAATGTCGAAGGTCGAAGCTTTCCGGTAGAGGTGCGCTATCGTCCACTCACTGATGAGCCTGTTACGAGCTCTGATGATGACAGTTATGATGACTTTGAAGAGAACTTACCGCGTGCCATCGTTGCTGCAGTAGAAGAGTGCTTTAGTGATGCACAAAGCAAAGGACATGCTGATCAGGCAGATATCTTGATATTTGCCGCGACGGAAGCCGAGATTCGTGAGACACAAGAAGTCCTAGAGCGTCATGGACCTAAGCACACCGAAGTATTACCTTTATTTGCGCGGCAGACGTACGAAGAGCAGCAGCGTATTTTTCAGCCGTCTGGTCGTGGTCGACGTATCGTCATTGCGACCAACGTGGCTGAGACAGCGCTGACCGTACCCGGTATTCGCTATGTTATCGATCTAGGATTTGCGCGAATTTCCCGTTATTCCTACCGCTCACGTGTACAACGTTTACCTATTGAAGCGATTTCACAAGCAGCAGCCAATCAGCGTAAAGGTCGTTGTGGTCGAGTTGCGCCGGGTGTTTGTATTCGCCTTTATAGCGAGGAAGACTTTAGCGGTCGTCCAGAGTTCACTGAACCTGAGATTCTACGAACCAACTTGGCGTCAGTTATCTTGCAGATGGCCAATCTTCGCTTAGGTAGTGTCGATGATTTTGCCTTTATTGAGCCACCTGATAGCCGCTTGGTCACGGACGGGCATAAATTGCTCGACGAGCTAGGAGCCATTACTTCTAAAACTGAAGCCACTTCTGCGAATAAAACCAATAAGCCAAAACCAAAAAAAGGTCTTGATCATCTCGCATTGACAGCTACTGGTCAAAAGATGGCACGTATGCCGATCGATCCAAGGCTGGCACGTATGTTGGTCGCGGGCTCTGACTTTGATTGTATTCGTGAAATGCTCATTGTCGTCGCTGCGCTAGCGGTACAAGACCCACGCGAGCGTCCTGTCAATAAGCGCCAACAAGCCGATCAAAAGCATGCGGAGTTTCGCCAAGATGACTCTGACTTCTTGTTCTATTTAAGCCTATGGAAAGCATTGTTTGAAAAGGACGAAGACGGCAATAAGCTGTCTGGTAATCAGCGCAAGCAGTTTACTAAGAAAAATTATCTGAGCTTTCCACGTGTACGAGAGTGGCATCAGACGCATCGCCAACTGGTGCAAATGGTAACTGATTTGAAGCTTACCGATGTCAATGATGCCAAAGCTGCTGCTAAGGGCAAGGCGCTAGAGGTTACTACTGGCGACCCTACGGCGATTGAAGATGAAGAGCTAAAGGCAGTTAAGTACGCGAACCTGCATCGTGCGTTGATGACAGGTCTGTTATCCACTATCGCTCACAAAACTGAAAATCGTGGCGAATATCTAGCAGCCCGCCAACAAAAAGCCAAGATATTTCCAGCCAGTACGGTATTTAAGCAGATACCACCATGGGTGATGGCATTTGAGGTCGTAGAAACTTCTCAGGTATTCATGCGTACGGTGGCCAAGATTGAGCCAGAATGGATTATCTCCGCTGCTGGTGACTTGTTGAAGTATCACTATTTTGAGCCGCATTGGTCGAAAAAGACAGGTCGCGTCAAAGCCTACGCACAGATTAGTTTATTTGGTCTGATTATTATCAGTAAGCAGCTGACCAATTATGAGCAAGTCAATCTAAGCGAGTCACGTGAAATATTTATCCGTGATGGTCTGGTCACTGGCAATTTGGGTCGTCAAGCGCCATTTTTACAGCACAATATGGACAAAATCGCAGACATCGAACGTATTGAAGATAAATTACGCCGCCGTGATTTGTTGGTAGATGAAGAGTCGCTGTACCAGTTTTATGACAAAAAAATCCCTGAGCACATTGCCAGTCGTAAATCTTTTGAAGATTGGCGCGCTGAGGTCGAAAAATCTGACACCAAGCATCTTTTCTTTACCGATGATGACGTACTCAATAGCCAAGCACCGACCACGGGAGACTTCCCAGAAGTATGGAAGCTGGGTGACTTAAAACTACCGCTACGTTATATCTTTGACCCGGCAAGTGATGATGATGGTGTAACCATTCGCGTACCGCTTGTCGCGTTGCCGCAGCTTGATGCCATCGAGCTATTGTGGGGCGTACCTGGTTGGCGCTATGAGCTAGTGCTACAATTACTTAAGTCATTACCCAAAGATATCCGCCGTCAGATAGTACCGATTCCTGATACGGCTGATGGTTTGTTTGACGAGTTGCAACCCGCTGGTGGACAAGGACTATTGAAGCAGCTCTGCCAAGCGTTGAATCGTCGCGGTATTATGTCAGTGACACCAGATAAATTTAATCCTTCTACTATTGACCGCTACTTGCAGCCACAAATCTGTGTGGTCGATGATAAAAACCGTATTATCGAAAAAGGTCGTGACCTGCAAACGTTACAGGTTCGACATGCCAGTGAAACCCGTCAAGCCGTTAATGAGCAGCAAGGAGCACATACTGAGTTCCCTGAACATTTTGCCTTTAGCAAAAACCATCACAGTGCAGGCGTGGTGATGAAGCAGTTTGCGGCTTTGGTCGCTGATGAAGCAGGTGAAGCGGTATCGATTCATCAATATACGGATGTTAATGCGGCATTACAGGCGCATCGCATCGGAGTACTCTCCTTAATTAAGAGTAAGCTTGGCGCAAAGAAAAAACAGCTCACCAGTCAAGTTGATAGTATCTTTAAATTGGCCTTTGCACCACTTGGCGATATGGGTAAGCTTAAGACCATCATCATCGATGCAGCATTAGACGCGGCGCTTGAAGAGCATTATATATTATTTGATCACAGTACAGACTTGCCTGAAAATGCAGATGATACTGCGGTGGCGCTTGCTGAGGAGCTACCGTTTACCTCAGAAGAGTATCAGAAAACATTAGAAGTCGTGGCTGGCAATTTTTTATTGACTGGTCAAAGCGTGATCAAAACGCTTAAAAACGTCTATACCCGATGGCAACGTATTCGCCAAGGATTATTGATGCTAGATCGGGAGATATTTGGTGAATCTATCGAGGATATTGAAGATCAGCTAGAAGATTTACATTTGGCTGATTTTGTCTATCGTATGGATTATAGCCATTGGCAACAGTATCCACGTTATCTAGAAGCATTAGAGGTTCGTCTTGAACGCCTTGAGCACAATCTGGATGCGGATCTGGATGGCGTCTATGCATTAGATTTACATATGGAGCGACTAGCAGGGCGTGCGGACAAAGACGCCATTAGTGACTACCGCTGGATGGTGGAGGAGTATCGTATTCAGCTATTCGCCCAGCCAATGAAAACTCGTATGGCAGTATCACCCAAGCGTCTAAGTAAGATGTGGGATAAGGTGAGTTAGTCAGATAGTTATAGTGCCAAACAATCATAAGTTTTTTAAAACTTGGTAGTGTGACGAGTTTTAAACCACTGATTCAACAGTGACTATTTCACTAATGCTTTGTGGTTATCTTATGTAAGCTACCGTCAAAGTAAGAGATAATCTCAAACAAAAAGGATGATAATTATGTGGGACGAACGCTATAGCGGAACAGAATTTGCATTTGGTAAAGAGCCTAATGATTTTTTGAGAGAAACGTTTGAGCAGATTCCCACAGGTGGGCACGTATTATGTCTGGCAGAGGGCGAGGGTAGGAATGCCGTTTTCTTAGCGCAGCAAGGCTATAACGTTACTGCGATGGATATGTCCGAAGTGGGTCTGACAAAAGCGACACAGTTGGCAAAAGATAGAGGGGTGACAATTACAACTCAAGTGGCAGATTTGGCCGATTACCCCTTTGGTACCAATAAATGGGATGCTATTGTCTCTATCTGGGCACATGTACCTGACGCGTTACGTCAACATATACATGCGCAGATTGTCACTGCTCTAAAGCCAAATGGTGTGTTTATTGTTGAAGCCTATACCAAAGAGCAGCTAGAGACAGATGCTATCGGAGGACCACCTGTCAGTCAAATAGAGCGTTTTGGGTTGTTAGAGAACTTACAAAGTGAGCTTGTAGCGCTTAAGGAAATCATTGGTATTGAGCAACTGCGTATGGTGTCAGAGGGGAAGCGTCATCAAGGACTTAGCGCTGTTGTACAGTTTGTTGGAAAAAAGCACAAATGAAATGACAAAAGTTAAGTAGTTTATTTTTATAAAAACTATTAGAGAATATTAAGAATTTTTTCTCGAGCCAAGCTATATATATCCTGAGTGAGTGAATATTTAATTTGAAAAATTAGACTAATGTTTGGCTATTTTAAATGACGAATTGTGAGTATTGATATATAATCAATACATCAGAGTTATGTGTAATTATGCATTATTACTTTCTTACACATAAATTATGTGTATTTTTTTGCCAAATATAATACGGATATACTTATTTTGAATAAGTATGTTCATAAAAAAACTGTCTTAATGTAAGTTCATAGCTCAAATATAGCGTATTGTTAGAAAAACTCAGAAAAGTTACCCACAAATCATTGATGAATTAGGAATGAACCATGGAAAGAGTATTCAAGAATATGACAGCGGCTATCGTATTGCCAGCCCTTTTATTGAGTCTGTCAGCTTGCGCCATGACTGGTCACAGTAGTGTTGATAATGAAGGCGACAGCCGGCGAGTGGGTAACGTAACATGGAACAACCAAGCTGATACCGACTTCCAAAAAATCTTGGCTGCTAACGTTGATACTGACGAAACGAGACTGGTCTTTATCCGCAAAAATGATGATGATGTAGAACAAACCAGTGCCAACGTATCCATTAATAATAGATTCCAAGTCAGCTTGCATCCTGGTAACTATACTGTCGTCAATTCTTGTGTTGGTACCAATCAAGTTAGTGCACATGCTACGGGCTTTAAAGACAATGACTTACTAGCAGACAAAAAAGACTATCAGCTGGTAGGCGGTCAAACCTATTTCTTTTATGTAGATATGGACGATACAGGCAAAAGTAAGCTTGATCAGATAACCGCTGAAAGTGCCTTACCATTACTAGATGCTAAACGCTATCAAACGCATCAAATCAGCCGAGTGGTACCTAACTGCCCAGCGCCTGTCGTAACACCGCCACCTATTGTGCAACCGACTGTACCTGTACTCGCTGAAAAAGTAACCATTGAACTTGAAGTCTTGTTTGAGACAGACAAATCCATAGTACGCCCTGAATATTATTCTAAAGTATCTGAGTTGGCCGCGTTTATGGTGAAATATCCTAATACTGTCGTGACCATCGAAGGTCATACCGATAGCCGTGCCAGTGACAGCTACAACCAAGCTTTATCACAGCGCCGCGTAGATGCCGTCAAAGAAGTGTTGATAACACAGTTCTCAGTTGCGCCTGAGCGCTTAACTGCCATTGGTTATGGTGAATCTCAGCCAAGAGCCAGTAACGATAATGCAGCAGGCCGACAGCTTAACCGCCGTGTGGTTGCAGTAGTTGAAGAACGCACAAGCAGCTAATAAAAAATGATGCATAGGCAACCACACTTGCCTAATTAGAAATACTAAGCGGTATCACTGAATTAAAAAAAGAAGGTAATAACATGAATACTATAATCGTAAAAACGAACGATGTGCATAAGACCATCAACCAAATAGAAGTGGTTACTCAAGATGGCATACCAACAGTCATCCAAGCGACAGATAAAGTCAATTACGAGTTTCATGATACCGCGATTAACCGTGCCCCTAATCACATCATTACCAAACGCATTAAGAATGATTTACATGTCTCATTTGAAGAAAATGGTGAAGACAGCGATCTCATCATAGAAGGATTTTATGACAATCCAGATAGTGCTTTAGTCGGTATTGCTGAAGATGGAGAGTATTATTACTACATTCCAGATACTGGTGAAACGTATGACTATGTCACGCAATTAGAAAATGGTGACGTAGAAGGACAAGCTTTGGGTGGAGAAGAATATATTGCTGCAGCCATACCTTGGTGGATTCCTGCAGCAGCAGGGATCGGTTTGGTAGGTTTGATTGCTAGCTATAGTAGTGATGATAATGACGAGAATAGCGCACCATCAGCAATAGGTGAAACCCAAAGCGGTACGGTGGGACAACCTGTAGTTATAGATGTTTTGGCTAACGACACCGACCCTGATGGCGACATAGACCCAACCAGCGTCAAGCTTATTGATCCGACTGATGGCTCTGAAGTGACAACATTAACCGTACTAGGCGAAGGCGAATGGATCGTTGACCCAGACACAGGTGTGGTTACCTTTACGCCAGAAACAGGATTTACTGGCGATCCAACTCCTGTTAGCTATGTGGTTTCAGACAGTACTGGCTTGAAATCTAACCAAGCGACCATTACCGTTGACTATATACAATCAGCCCCCGTGGCAGTAGATGACGTAGGATCAGGCCCATTAAACCAGCCCGTATTGATTGACGTGTTGGGTAACGACACCGACCCTGATGGCGACATAGACCCAAC